>JANQFI010000669.1 GCA_028277905.1 Chromatiaceae bacterium
CGGCAACGCGCACATAGAACGACTATGCACGCGCTGCCGCTTCGCGAAGGCGGACGAGAATCCTGCGCCATTCGGTATGTTTGTTTCCGGCAATCGCCTGAGGAGACGCTGACCGAGGCCGAGGGCGGCGTCCAGACGACGACCCGAGCCTGGCTCCTGGGGCCGGGCCTGTGCGCTGCCGGTTGGTGGCGCGGCGGCCTTACCCTACCGGCAATGCCGTCCGCTCCACCACCTGCCGGAGCACGAAGCTGGAGTGCACGCCGCTGACGCCCTCGATGCGGGTCAGCTTGTCGAGTAGCAGTTCCTGGTAGGCGTCCATGTCGCGGACGATGACCTTGAGCTGGTAGTCGGCGTCGCGGCCGGTGATCAGCGAGCACTCCAGCACCTCCGGCATTGCGGTCACCTGGGCGTCGAAGTTGGCGAACCGCTCCGGCGTATGGCGGTCCATGGAGATGCTGATGAGGGCGATGAGGTTGAGGCCTAGCGCCTTGGCGTTCAGCAGTGCCCGGTAGCCTTCGATAATGCCGGCCTCCTCCAGCGCACGCACGCGCCTGAGGCAGGGCGACGGTGACAGGCCTATGCGGTCTGCGAGCTCCTGGTTGCTGATGCGGCCTTCTTGCTGGAGGACCTGGAGGATGCGATTGTCGTAGGCGTCGAGCATGGCTCAGGTGCGGAGTGCGGAGTGAGCGGCAGGCTGGTACGCGGATGGTGCGCAGTTCGAGCTGCTCGGTTGCGGGGACCGGCAGCGTACCGCGTCTGTCGCACCCGGCGCTCCGCCTTTGTTGAAGGCTAGCGGGTGTCCTGCGCGCGCACCGCAGAAATGGGCATATTATTGCTACACGAGAACATTTCCGCGCCATCTTCGCAATCGCCTGCCGGGGCGATGCGCGCAGACTAGCGACCGCCGGTGACAAGCCGTCATCGGGGCCAAGCCCAGAAGGCGGCCCTGGTGCCGTCGCTATCACGCCCCCTGTCGCAACCCGATGGGGGCTGGAGCCGCCATCCTCCCGCCGGCACCCAGCCCCTAGCCCCTATCTTCGGTTCAGCCATGTTCGACCACCGCAAATACCGCCCTGCACCGACCATCGCCTTGGCCGACCGCACCTGGCCGGACCGCACCCTCATGCGCGCCCCGCGCTGGGCCAGTGTGGACCTGCGTGACGGCAACCAGGCGCTGCTGGCGCCGATGAACGTCGCGCAGAAGCAGGCGCTGTGGCGGCTCTTGGTGGACATCGGCGTGCAGGAGATCGAGGTGGGCTTCCCGTCCGCGAGCCAGCCGGACCACGACTTCGTGCGCTGGCTCATCGAGGAGCGGCAGATCCCGGACGACCTGAGCATCCAGGTCCTGGTACAGGCCCGCGAGGACCTGATCGCACGCACCTTCGCCGTGCTGGACGGGGTGCCACGGGCCATCGTGCACGTCTACAACTCGACCTCGCCGGTGCAGCGCGACTGGGTGTTCGGCGCGGACCGCGAGGGTGTCAAGGCCATTGCGGTGCGCGGTGCGGAGCTGTTGCAGCGGGAGGCGGCCAAGTATCCGGGCACGGCATGGACCTTCCAGTACTCGCCGGAGAGCTTCTCCCAGACCGAGCCCGAGTACGCCATGGAGGTGGTGAATGCGGTGCTCGATGTCTGGCAGCCGACGCCGGAGGGCCCCTGCATCGTCAACCTGCCGGCGACAGTAGAGTCGGCGAGCCCGAACGTCTTCGCCGACCAGGTGGAGTGGTTCTGCCGGCACCTCGACCGCCGAGACTCCGTGGTCGTCTCGCTGCACACCCACAACGACCGCGGCGGTGCTGCCGCGGCGGCGGAGCTTGGCCTCCTGGCCGGCGCAGACCGGCTGGAGGGTACACTGCTCGGTAACGGCGAGCGTACCGGTAACATGGACCTGGTCACCGTCGCCATGAACCTCTACAGCCAGGGTCTGGATCCGGGGCTCGACCTGCGCGATCCGGATCGGATCATCGAGGTGGTGGAGCAGTGCACCGGCATCAGCTGCCATCCGCGCCACCCCTGGGTCGGCGAGCTGGTCTACACCGCCTTCTCCGGCAGCCACCAGGACGCCATCAACAAGTCGCTCCGCCGCCAGCGCGCGGCCGCCGAGCTGCCTTGGCAAGTGGCCTATCTGCCCATCGATCCGGCGGACATCGGCCGCAGCTACGAGGCGGTGATCCGCGTCAACAGCCAGTCCGGCAAGGGCGGCATCGCCTTCGTGCTGGAGCGCGACTTCGGGCTGAATCTGCCGCGCTGGCTGCTGCAGGCGCTGGCCCCCATGGTGCAGCTTGAGAGCGAGCAGCGCGGCGGCGTCATCGACGCCACGCGGATTCATGCGCTGTTCCGCGAGCACTTCGTGCACGACCGTGCGCCGGTGCGTCTGCTGGGCTACCGGCTGAATCGCGACGGGCTCGACCGGATCGAGGCGCGGATCGCCGTGGATGGCGTCGAGCGGTCCATCGCCGGTAGCGGTGACGGTGCCATCACCGCCTTCGCCGACGCCTGGCGGGGTGCGTTCGGCACCGAGGTGAACGTTGCCGACTACCAGGAGCACGCCATCGGCGCCGGCACCGATGCCGAGGCGGCGGCCTATGTGCTGCTGAACCTGGGGGGCCGGCAGGTGCCGGGCGCGGCCATCGACCGCGACACCCTGGGCGCGTCGCTGCGTGCCGTGCTGTCGGCACTGAATGGCGCCGAGATGAAGCGGCGAGCGGTGATGCAGCCGGACCTGAATGCCGGCGGCCGAAGCGGGGAGCGCCGCGTGCCGGCAGTCGCTTGATCGGCGGCCCTGACGCCACTCGCGCGGGCTAGCGACGCGGACCGGCGATGGGGTTGGCCCTGCCCACATCCTGGGCCGGCGCCAGAAATCGACTGGGTCGGGCCGCCTCGCAATCGGCGGCCTCGTCGCCGCCCAGGTGTGCTTCCAGCCACTCGCGCACCTGGTGACTGGAGCGGGAGCCGCTGAAGCGCCCGCATTCCCGCCCGTTGCGGAACAGGATCACCGTTGGGAAGCCGCGCAGCCGAAGGTTACCTGCCAGCTTCATGTTGTCGCCCTCGTCCACCTCCACCTTGGCCAGGCGCAGCGTGCCCTCGTACTCGTCGACGACACGGTTCAGGTGCGGGGTCAACTGATGGCAGGGCGCGCACCATTCGGCCCAGAAATCCACCAAGATGGGCAACTCCCGGGAGGCCTCCACGACCTCTTGCTCGAAGCGCTCGTGGTCGATCTCGAAGGCGTAGGGACTCTCGGCGTGGACATGGAACAGCATGGTGCGGGACCCTGGACCTGAGGTTCGGAAATCTCGGTTGGAGAAGGTTACACTCCCTGGCCATTCACTCCCTGGCCATAGTGAGCGGGCTAGCCTTGAGTCGCGACCCTTAGAATCGCGACCCCTAGAATCGTGACCCTTGGAATCGCGACCCTGGGAATCGTGACAGGCGCAGCAGCCAAAGCGCCTCCTTAATGCTGGAGCCTGTCACCCTGGGTCTCACCGCGGTCTTCCGGGCGCGGCCGGTCCCGCCAAGGGTAGAGGGAGACATGCCCGATGCGCTATCGTTTCGGGTGGAGTTGGCGCCGAACCCTCGGCGTCACTCCCTGTCGCCACGGCTCCCGGTTGCGACCCCTCCCGGTTGCGACCCCTCCCGGTTGCGGCCTCTTTGGGTCGCGACCTCTTTGGGTCGCGACCTCTCCCGGTCGCCACGACACACTACTGCCACGAAACAACACGCGGGTTCAACCCATGACCGACGTCCTTACGCAACGCGCCGCCTATCCCAGCACACGCATGCGCCGCATGCGCCGCGACGACTTCTCGCGCCGCCTGATGCGGGAGACGACGCTGCGGCCGGACGACTTCATCTTCCCGGTGTTCGTGCTGGAGGGCAGCGGGGAGCGCGAGTCCGTGCCCTCCATGCCGGGCATCGAGCGCATGAGCATCGACCTGCTGGTGGAGGAGGCACAGACCATGGTGCGACTCGGCGTGCCGGCGTTGGCGCTGTTCCCGGTGACGCCGCTGGAGGCCAAGTCCGAGGACGCCCGCGAGGCCTACAACCCTGACGGCCTCGCCCAGCGCGCGGTGAAGGCGCTGAAGGATGCCGTGCCGGAGCTGGGCGTCATGACCGATGTCGCGCTCGACCCCTTCACCACCCATGGCCAGGACGGACTCATCGACGAGACGGGCTATGTCATCAACGACGCCACCGTCGATGTGCTGGTACGGCAGGCCGTCTCCCACGCCGAGGCCGGAGCTGACATCGTGGCGCCCTCGGACATGATGGACGGGCGCATCGGCGCCGTACGCGCGGCGCTGGAAGAGGCGGGTGCCGCCAACACCCGCATCATGGCCTACTCGGCCAAGTACGCATCCAGCTTCTACGGCCCCTTCCGTGACGCTGTGGGCTCGGCGGCCAACCTTGGTGGCGGCAACAAGTACACCTATCAGATGGACCCGGCCAACACCGACGAGTCCCTGCATGAGGTGGCGCTGGACCTCGCCGAAGGCGCCGACATGGTGATGGTGAAGCCCGGCATGCCGTATCTGGATATCGTCCGCCGCGTCAAGGACCGCTTCGGTGCGCCAACCTTCGTCTATCACGTGAGCGGTGAGTACGCGATGCTGAAGGCCGCGAGCCAGAACGGCTGGCTCGAGGAGCGCGCCGTGGTGCTGGAGGCTCTGGTGGGCTGCAAGCGCGCGGGCGCCGACGGCATCCTGACCTACTACGCCAAGCAGGCCGCGGAATGGCTGAACGAGTGACGAGTGACGAGTAGCCCGGGCTGCCTCGGCGCATGACCTCGCGCCCCGAGCCTCGCGCCTTCCCGATGGATCGCTACGCCGTCATCGGCAACCCCATCGCCCACAGCAAGTCGCCCGAGATCCATGCCGCCTTTGCCCGTCAGACCGGGCAGCATATGGAATACGGCCGGCTGTTGGGGAGCTTGGATGACTTTGCCGGTGACGTGCGCACCTTCGTCGCCGACGGTGGCCGCGGGCTCAATGTCACCCTGCCCTTCAAGCAGCGGGCCTGGGAGCTGCTGGTGGACCTCGGTCCGCGCGCCGAGGCCGCGGGTGCCGTCAACACCATCATCGTGCTGGACGACGGCCGGCTGCGCGGCGACAACACCGACGGCCTCGGCCTGGTGCGGGACCTGACGGCCAACCAGGGCTTCGAATTCGCCGGCAAGCGGGTGCTGCTACTCGGTGCCGGGGGTGCCGCGCGCGGCGTGCTCGGCGCGCTGCTCGACGCCGGTCCGGTGGCGCTCACGATCGCCAACCGCACCGCATCCAAGGCGATCGATCTGGCCAGGACCGCCAACGACCTGCGGCTCGACGGCTGCGGCCTCGACGCCTTGGCCGGTCGTGCCTTCGATCTGATCCTCAACGCCACCTCCAGCGGCCTCGACGGCGGCGTGCCGGATCTTCCGGCCGGCCTGACAGCCGCAGGCGGCTGGGTCTACGACATGTTCTACGGTGACGCACCCACAGCCTTCTGCCGCTGGGGCGAGGCGCAGGGCGCCGCCCGAGCGCTGGATGGCCTGGGTATGCTGGTGGAGCAGGCGGCGGAGTCGTTTCTGCTCTGGCGCGGGCTGCGGCCGCACACAGCGCCAGTGATTAACGAGCTGCGCCTTGCCATGGCGCGTCGGGCCATGGCGCGCCCGGCCTTGGATCAATAGCCGTACCCCAGGGGCAAGATGCGTATCTCCGTCCTCGGCACCGGTCTGCTCGGCCGCGAGATCGCGCTGCGCCTCAAGGCGCAGGGGTTCGACGTCAGCGCCTGGAACCGCACCGCGGAGAAGGCCGCGCCCCTGGCCACTGCCGGCATCCGCCTGCCCGGCAGCGCAGCCGGCGCCCTCGCCACGGCAGACACCGTGCTGCTGCTGCTGGCGGACGCCGCCGCCATCGAGGCCACGCTGTTCGCACCGGACACCCTAGCTGCCCTTGCGGGCCGCACCATGGTGCAGATGGGCACCATCGCACCGGCCGAGAGCCGGGCCCTTGCGAAGCGGGTCAGGGCTGCAGGCGGAGATTACCTGGAGGCCCCGGTGCTGGGCAGCCTGCCGGAGGCGCGCGCCGGCAAGCTGTTGGTGATGGCTGGCGGCGATGAGACCCTGTACCAGAGCTGCCTGGCCCTCTTCGCCGCCCTGTCCGAGGACCCGCAGCGCGTCGGCGCCGTGGGCCAAGCCGCCGCACTCAAGCTGGCCCTGAACCAGCTTATCGCCGGCCTGACGGCAACCTTCTCCCTGAGCCTCGGCCTCGTGCGCAAGGAGGGCCTGGACACGGAGCGATTCATGGCCATGGTGCGCGCCAGCGCCCTCTACGCCCCGACCTTCGACAAGAAGCTGGACAAGTACCTGGCGCATGACTACGCGCGTGCCAACTTCCCGCTCAAGCACCTGCTGAAGGACGTGCGGCTCATGGACGCGGTCATGGGCGCTGCCTGCATCGATACCGGCACGCTCAAGGCCATTGCCGCCGCCGCCGAGCGCGGCATTGCCGCAGGCCTGGGCGACGCCGACTACTCGGCCTTGTACGAAGTGCTGAATGATGGTCATGCTTGCTGACTCGGACCTGCCCTTCACCCACAAGCCTGGCCGCCGTGAGCGCCACTTGCGCCGCCGCCACCTGAACCCATTGTTCGGCTGGCCGCCGCAGGAGGTCGCCCCGGAGCGTCTGTTGGACGCGCAGCGCGACGACCATGAGGAGCTCAGGGCGTTCCGCGATGCCTTTCGCGGTCTGGTACAGCGCGCCGCGAGCCTGCCGCCGGACGCCGGCAGCGACCCGGTACTGGACCTGAAGATTGACCTGGAGCGTCACTACGAGCAGGCTTGCGGCTTGCCGGAGGACCAGGCGGAGACCAAGGCGGCGCTGGCCAGGCTCATCGAGGTCATCATGCGCAGCCTGCTGCGCCACGCGGGCGATGATCCCAAGGCACGGCAGGAGCTCGCCGACGAGGCCGCCGCCCGCGCCATCCACTTCCAGCTCTTGGAGCGACCATTGGTGGCCGATATGCTGCACCCCGAGTCCCCGATCCTGCCGCAGGAGCTGACACCCTCACTCCTGTCCGCCACCGATGTCGAGCTCGCCGCCGCCTGCGAGCTGTTCGATGCCGCGCAGCTGGCCGTCATCCTGGACGAGGCGGAGGCGCTGGCGGACCGTCTCGCCAGCAGCGCTGTCGTCGTCGATGGCCTGGCTAGCCGGCTGCAGCGCTTGCGGGAGGCGGCCGTGCACGCCGGCAGTGCCGGGCTTTCGCGCTGACTGCGGCCTGTACCCCCGCGGCATGTACCCCCGCGCCATGCACCCCAGCTGCGACGCCGGGGCCGGTTGCCGCGGCGGCCTGCCGCTGGCTCAGTTGCTGTCCATTGCCACGCCGGCGTCGCTGCTGCTGCTCGCCGCGCTGGCGGTCGCCGATTTGGCTTCCGGCGCAACACCGGTGTTGCCGCCGCGGGTCGATGACTGGCTGCCGCGGGACTGGTGGGTGCCCGCGGAGGCAGTCAGCGGCCGGCTCAACGAGGACCCTTACGAGGATCTGGTGGTGCTGGTGGAGCGGCGCGCGGAGGTCCCCGACGACCCGGCTTTCCCGCGCGGCTCGCGTGGGCTCTTCGTGCTCTTCGGCGACCCGGACGGTCGCTGGCGGAGAGGTCCACTGCTCCCCGGGCTGCTACCCTGCGCGGACTGCCGCAGCACCCTCGGCGGCCGGATCGGTTCCGCGGTATTCGACCTTGCGATGCCGGCAGAAGGCTTGGTGGAGGTGGGCTGGGTGGAGCGCGGTCGCGTCACCAAAGCCGTACGGCTCCAGATCCGCTGGGACCCTGCCCATCGCGCCCTGGGCTTGCACGCGGATGACATCCGCACCCTGCTGCCGCGGGGTGGGCGCAGTCATGTACGCCGTGACTATCGCGCGGGTCGCATGTGGGTGGATGGTGTGCCGCGGGACATGCCGGCGCGGTTCATTCCCATCGAGGACGTCTCGGCGGAGCAGTATTGACGGGTGAGCCGCGGCGGCGCGGATGCCTGAGCCGAGCTTCTGCGACGAGCCTATACCCATGCAAGCCCCGACCCACCTGCCCGCGGCTCACGCAGTCGCGGACCCGGCCCGACCCCTGCCCAAGTCGGTGCCGAAGCCGGTTCTCCAGTCGGCGCCCCCCTCGGTGCCCGGCGCTGGGCCTCATAGGGCGCGCGCCCCGGCCGTCGTTGCGGTGCCCGTGCAGCTGCGGCGCCGGCTGTTCGCGCTCTTGGTGGCCGCAACCGTCCTGGTGGCGACCGGACTCATGGTCTGGACCCTGTCCGCCGGGGGCCTCGATGGACTGGATGTCCTCATCGCCGGGCTGTTCGCGCTGACGGTGCCCTTCAACGCCATCGCCTTCTGGAACGCGCTCCTGGGTCTGTGGCTCATGCGCGCCGGCCCGGACCTGGCCCGCGCCCTCTACCCGTCGCTGTCGGACCTGGGTGACCGCAGCCAGGTCAGCACCAGCACAGCCATCCTGAGCTGCATCCGCAACGAGGACGCCGTCGCCGTTGGCCGCAACCTGGACCTGATGATCGAGGGCCTGGTGGAGGCGGGCGTGGCCGGTCACTTCCACGTCTATGTGCTGAGCGACTCCAATTGGCCCGAGTGCATCGCCGCCGAGGAGGCGCGCTTTGCCGAGCTGGCCGAGCGCTGGCACGACCGCTTGGCGGTCACCTATCGGCGCCGCGATGACAATGCGGGCTTCAAGGCGGGGAACATCCGCGACTTCTGCGCCCGCTGGGGCGCGCGGCACGACTTCATGCTGGTGCTGGACGCCGACAGCCTGATGGCACCGGAGGTCGTCCTGCGCATGGTACGCACCATGCAGGCTAGGCCCGAGCTGGGAATACTGCAGTCGCTGCCCGCTGGGCTGCCCACGGCCAGTGCTTTCGCCCGGCCGCTGCAATTCGGCATGCGCATGCTGATGAAGGGTTTCACGGCGGGCAGCGCCTGGTGGCAGCAGGACGTCGGGCCCTACTGGGGCCATAACGCCATGCTCCGGGTGCGGCCCTTCATCGAGCACTGCCACCTGCCGCCGCTGCCCGGCCGGGGGCCGCTCGCCGGCTGGGTGCTGAGTCACGATCAGGTGGAGGGTGCGCTGATGCGCCGGGCCGGCTTCGAGGTGCGGGTGATGCTGCTGGAAGGCGGCAGCTGGGAGGAGACGCCGACGACGCTCACCGAATATCTGCGCCGTGACCTGCGCTGGTGCCACGGCAACATGCAGTATTGCCGGCTGCTCGGCCTGCCCGGCTTGCATCCGGTGAGCCGCGTCAACCTGCTGCTGGCGATCGGGGGCTTCATCGGCTCCACCGCTTGGGTGCTGCTCATGGTGCTGCTGGTGCTGCCCATGGCGTTCGACGGCGGTCCGACCTTTCTGCCGGGGCCGGGGCTTGCAGTCTTTGCGCTCAGCATGGGAATGGCCTTTGCGCCCAAGCTCGCGGCGCTGCTCGAGACGGCGCTGAATGCGGACGCCCGCGCGCGCTTCGGCGGTGGTACGCGATTGTCGGTCAGCGCGCTCGGCGACATGGCCTTTTCGATCATCATGGCGCCTATCCTGGCAGTGGGCCACGCCTGCTTGATCGCCGGCCTATTGTTCGGCCGCGCGGCGGTTTGGGGGGCGCAGCGGCGCCTGGTGCACTGGGTGCGGCCGCCGGCGGCGCTGCGCCGGCTCTGGCCGCAGACGCTGTTCGGTGCCGCGGGTCTGGCCTGGCTCGCCTACTTCAGCCCGCCGGGGTCGCTCTTCTTCTCGCCCTTCTTCGCCATTGTGCTCTGCGCGGTGCCCGTCGCCGTTTTGAGCTCGGCGCCGGGGCTGGGCCGGCTCGCGGCGGCCATGGGGCTTTGGCGCATTCCGGAGGAGACAGCCCCTGCACCCCTGGTGGTGGCGC
This sequence comes from Chromatiaceae bacterium, assembly GCA_028277905.1. Taxonomy (GTDB): domain Bacteria; phylum Pseudomonadota; class Gammaproteobacteria; order Chromatiales; family Chromatiaceae; genus Thiohalocapsa. Next base: position 9,885 of record JANQFI010000669.1, read on the forward strand.
TGCAGCTGCCGGCGGTGCCGGCGCCGCACCCGCCGCCTCCGGTACCGCTGGACGACACCGCGGCCGAGTGCGCCGATTGACCGTCGGTTGACCTTAGGCGAATGCCGAAAACAAACAGACCGAATGGCGCAGGATTTTCGCTCGCCTTCAAGGAGCAGCAGCGGGCGCATAGTCGAGCTCTGTGCCCGCTGCCGCGACGCAGAAGGCGGGCG
>JANQFI010000673.1 GCA_028277905.1 Chromatiaceae bacterium
TTAGGCACCGGGGTGCTTCCGCCAATCGTTTATCGACCTCGTGTCCACGCCCACTCCCTCGGACTGAGCCTGGACTATTTCTGCTCGGCTTTCATGGTCGGGGGCGAGCAGTCCGCGATCGTGGTGGTTAGGCAATTTCTGTCAACAAACATACCGCCTGGCTTGTCTTTTCGCCCGCCTTCTGCGTCGCGGCAACGGGCACAGAGCTCGACTATGCGCCCGTTGCCGCTCCCTGAAGGCGAGCGAAAATCCTGCGCCATTCGGTCTGTTTGTTTCCGGCAATCGCCTTAGGAGCGAAACAGGCGTGTGTACTGCTGCTCGTGGGCCGCGCTGGCGATGGCGAGCGCCGGGCTCGACGCACCGATGGCATCGTCGCCCAACGCGAGTGCCAGGTCCACTGCCGCCGGAATGCGCTGGCCCAGCTTGGCGACTAGGCGCTGACCGTCGGTCTGGCCCAGCGGCACCAGCTTGACGGCCGCCAGCACCAGGTTCTCGGTCCAGGAGAACGCGAGCCCTGCCAGCGCGTCCGCGACCGGGATCTGCCAGCGCGCGGCGGCGAAGGCGAAGCCGGCGGTCTGGCTCTGAGCCAACAGGTCACGCCAAGGCTGCGCATCCGACAGCTCCCAGGCGCACAGCAGATCCGCCAGCGCCCGGCCGCGCTGGCGCTCCTCGGCGCGTAGCTCACTGGTGTCGCGGGCGGCCAGGAGCCCATGGGTCCAGCAAGCCAGCGCGTCGCGATCCCCGCCAGCGACGGCGGCCATCATGCGCGCGGCGATGGGCAGGTCCAGGCGCGCCAGGGCGTTTTCTAGTTGATCCGCCAGCCAGTGCTCCACGTCTCCCGCGCCGACCAGCCAACCCTGCTCCACCGCCCACTCGATGCCCTGGGAATAGGTGAAGGCGCCCACCGGCAGCGACGGGCTGGCCAGGTGCAGCAAGCGCACCAGCGCGGTCGGACCCATTACCGGCCCGTGCTCAGGGCTGACCCTGTCCATGGTCACGCCCATGCAGATGTCCATCTCGGTAGGCGCCGGCCTCCGGCTCGAAAGGCCCCTCGATCTTCGTGACGTCGAGACCGAGACCACGGACCATGTCGCTCAGCACATGGTCGCGCAGCCAGCACAGCCGTCCAGGCTCGATCTGCAAGGCGACGTGCCGGTTGCCCAGGTGGTAACAGGCCCGTGCCAGCAGCAGTGGGTTGCCGCTCTCGGCGCAGGACAGCGGCTCCGCGGCCGCCAGGATGCGCACCGCCAGCCCGTTCTCCGAGCCCAGCATGTCGCCATGCCGCAGCACCTCGCCGCGCGGCAGCAAGATGCCCGCCTCACGCCCGTCGTCGAGCCGGATGCGCTGGCGCGAGCGGCTGCGCTGGTCCAGGGTCAGGTGTGCGCTGGTGGTCACTGCATCGGTGTCGGGCAGACGCCTGGTCAGCAATGGCAGCTCGGTGTCAGCCATCGCTGACCTCTCGGAGGCGCCCGCGCACGGCGGCTGCGAAGTCCACCAAGTCATCGAGGTGGTGCTCGACGACATCCCTGACCGCGGCGGGATCCACATCCTGGTAGCCATGCACCAGGATGTTGCGAAAACCCGCCATATCCCCCAGCACGGGACCCAACTGCTCTGGCACCCAGCCAGAGCGCACCAGCAGCCCGAACAGGGCGCGGTTGCTGTCGGGCTCGCCAAGGCGATGGTCGGAGACGATATGCGAAGCGACGTCCAGTGCCGCCTGGATCGCCAACTGCAGCGTGTGCTCGACGAAGCGCTCCTCGCGCAGGTCCTGCTCGATCAGCTCGGGGCGCGCCAGCCGCCTCAGGTCCGCGACGCAGGTCTCGATGAAGGCGAGCTTCTTGCGGAGCAGGTCGGCGTCGGTCACTGGCTGGCCTCGGCGGGCACGCGGCGATAGCGCTGCAAGTGCGGTAACAGGTCGAAGTATTGGTTCCGGGCGCGGACCTCGAAGCGAATCCGCGCGGACCTGTCCCGCTCCACCAGCAGAGCCCCGTCCCGCAGCACCCGGTGCACCAGGTCCACCGGCGCGCGGTTCAACACCACCAGGTCCACGCGCCGTCCGTCCAGCGCACCGGTCAGCCGGTCGGCCAGGTCCAGTTGCAGCCCGGCCAGGGTGCGTGGCGGGTCCTCGCGGAACAGCACGGCGACATCCAGGTCGCTGCCCGGTCGGTCCTCGCCCCGGGCAGCACTACCGAAGAGGTAAGCGCAGGCCAGGTCCGAATCCTCGCCCTGCAGCGCCTCGGTCAATAGCGCGTGCATCGCCCCGGGATGCATCCCCTTGGAATGCATCGCCCCGACGGGCGCCAAAGCCTGTTGCTGCACTCGACCGGTTCGCATCACAGTTCCTGCGCCATTCGGTATGTTTGTTTCCGGCAATCGCCTTAGCGCTCGGCCCTCGACCGGCGGCCCTCAAAACAGAAAATACCGCTGCGCCATCGGCAGCACGTCGGCCGGCTCGCAACTGAGCAGCTCGCCGTCGGCGCGCACCTCGTAGGTCTGCGGGTCCACCTCGATGCTCGCTTGCCAGGCGTTGTGGACCATGTCTGCCTTGGTGATCTGGCGCACGTCTCGGGCGACGCCGATGAGGCGCTTCAGGTTCAGCTTCTGCGCGACGGCGTCCTGCATGGCCCAGGCGGAGACGAAGGTCATGCAGGTGTCGCCCACGGCCCGCCCGGTGGCCGCGAACATGGGCCGGTAGTGGACCGGCTGCGGGGTCGGTATCGATGCGTTCGGGTCGCCCATGGCGGCAACGGCAATCATGCCGCCCTTGAGGACTAGACTGGGCTTGGTGCCGAAGAAGGCCGGGCGCCAGAGCACCAGGTCCGCGAGCTTGCCCACCGCGACGCTGCCCACCTCGTGTGCGATGCCGTGGGTGATGGCGGGGTTGATGGTGTACTTGGCGACGTAGCGCTTGACACGGAGGTTGTCGTGCTCGGCCGGGTCGCCCGACCCATCGGGTGAGGAAAGGCTGCCCCGCTGCACTTTCATCTTGTGCGCCGTCTGCCAGGTGCGGGTGATGACCTCCCCGACCCGCCCCATGGCCTGGCTGTCGGAGGCGATCATGCTGAAGGCGCCCAGGTCATGCAGGATGTCCTCGGCGGCGATGGTCTCGCGGCGAATGCGTGACTCCGCGAAGGCGACGTCCTCCGGGATGGACGGCGACAGGTGATGGCAGACCATCAGCATGTCCAGGTGCTCGTCCACGGTGTTGACGGTGTAGGGCCGGGTGGGATTCGTCGACGACGGCAGCACATTGGGCAGCCCGGCCGCCTTGATGATGTCCGGTGCATGACCGCCACCGGCACCCTCGGTGTGGTAGGTGTGGATCGAGCGGCCCTTGAACGCGGCGATGGTGTCCTCGACGAAGCCCGACTCGTTCAGGGTATCTGTGTGGATGGCCACCTGCACGTCCATCTTCTCCGCCACGCCGAGGCAGCAGTCGATGGCGGCGGGGGTCGTGCCCCAGTCCTCGTGCAGCTTGAGGCCCATGGCGCCGGCACGGACCTGCTCCTCGAGCGGATTCGGCAGGCTGCCGTTGCCCTTGCCGAGAAAGCCCAGGTTCATCGGCAGGTACTCGGCGGCCTGGAGCATGCGCTGGATGTTCCAGGGGCCGGGCGTGCAGGTGGTCGCATTGGTGCCCGTGGCCGGGCCGGTGCCGCCGCCCAGCATGGTCGTGATGCCGGACGTCAGTGCCTCCTCCACCTGCTGCGGGCAGATGAAGTGGATGTGGGCATCGATGCCGCCAGCGGTGACGATCATGCCTTCGCCCGCTATGACCTCGGTCCCCGGGCCGATCAGGATGCCCACGCGCGCCTGGGTATCCGGGTTGCCGGCCTTGCCGATGCCCGCGATGCGCCCCTTCTTGATGCCAATGTCGGCCTTGACTATGCCCCAATGGTCCAGGATCAGCGCATTGGTGATGACCAAGTCGACGACTTCGTCGGCCGGCCGCTGGCACTGGCCCATGCCGTCACGGATCACCTTGCCACCGCCGAACTTGACCTCGTCGCCGTAGACGCTGTGGTCTCGCTCCACCTGGATGATGAGCTCGGAGTCGCCGAGTCTCACTCTGTCCCCAGTGGTAGGGCCGAGCATGGACGCATAGGCGTCCCTGGCGATGGTGCTCATGACGCCTCGCCTCCGTCAGCGTTGTCCGCAGGGTCGCCGCCGCCGGCCGCAGCATCGATCGGAGCCTCTGCTCGGGCTTCGGATGAGGCGTCGGGCGGGGCCTCGGGCGGGGCATCGAGCGGCCCCATCACCTTGCCATTGAAGCCGAAAACCCGCCGCTCGCCGGCATAGGGCACCAGGCTCACCCTGCGCGTCTGCCCAGGCTCGAAGCGCACCGCGGTGCCGGCCGGGATGTCCAGCCGGTGCCCGCGGGTCGGCTCGCGATCGAAGCTGAGCGCCACATTGGTCTCGTAGAAGTGGTAGTGGGAGCCCACCTGGACGGGCCGATCGCCGGTGTTGGCCACCTCCAGGGTGAGCACCGGGCGGCCGGCGTTGAGCTGGATCTCGCCGGGGGCGGTAAGGACTTCGCCGGGAATCATGACTTCACCTCGCGATGGTAAGCGGCGCTACGGCCGAATCGCTGTCAACTCGAGCGCTCGAACAGACAGTGCTCCAACAGACGGTGCTCCAACAGATGGCGCTCCAACGGATGGTGCATGGCGGGCGCTACCCCATAGCGCTGGATAACGGGGTCGCGGTACTTCGGCACTAGGGTCCGACGCTGGTAACAGGCTTGCGCGATGCGCGAGCACAGGGCCGGCGGTCCTTGGCGAGCGGCCCGCGGCGGCCCTGGCCCAGGGCGATCAGACGATCGGCTCGTGCACGGTCACCAGCTTGGTGCCGTCCGGGAAGGTGGCCTCCACCTGCACCTCGGCAATCAGCTCCGGCACGCCGTCCATGACCTCGTCGCGGGTCAGCAGTGTACGGCCGTGGTCCATCAGCTCGGCGACGGTCCTGCCGTCACGGGCGCCTTCCAGGATGGCACAGCTGATGAACGCCACGGCCTCGGGATAGTTGAGCTTCAGGCCCCGTGCCCGGCGGCGCTCCGCCAAGAGACCGGCGGTGAACAGCAGCAGCTTGTCTTTCTCTCGCGGTGTCAGGTCCATAGCGGCCCCCAGGTAACAACGAAACCTGAATCGGGTCGGTCGCAGGTACTCCTCCAGACGAGCACCGGCTTGTGGTCGCCAAGAGGGCGCGTCGCCCCAGGCGGCGTCATGTGCGCCAGATGCGCGGTGGGCAGGCGGCACAAGCCATCACAGCCGGGCGGACCAGCCCCCACAGCTCGCAGAATAGCGCCCAAACCGTCTCGGTTGAACCGCCGAGTGCGCGCACGACCAGCAGATCGTCCAGCAGTGTGACGCCGTACAGGCCCGAGCACACCTCAGAAACGGCAACCCGCACAGCGTCGAGCCGCCCGGCGGGAAGACCGCCGGCGACGAAGGTACCCAGCACGGGCTGGGCGCGCAGTCCGCTCGGCCGGTCCAGGTCCGTGCAGTTGTCGATGCGCAGCCGCTCCAGCAGCAGCGGGTGCGCATCGCGGCGCAGCGTCCATAGCGCGTCCAGCGCCCCGGGACAGAAGCGCTCGCCGCTCGCGGGGCGACCGAGACTCAGGATATCCCAGCCGATGAAGCGCGCGCCGGGAGCCAGACTGACGGCGGTCCGCATGCGCGCCTGGGCGCCCCGGAACAAGATGGTCGGCTGCGGCAGCCACTCCAGCGCCGCCCCGGACGCAACGGAGAGGGCCTGCGTCTGCTCGGCATGAGGCCCGGCACTGCGGTAGAACCTGGCGGCGCCTGGCGTGGTCACCAGCGCATGGGCATCGGCCGCGATGTCCAGGCGCAGCTCTAGCTCATCGCCGCCGACGACACCGCCGGGCGGATGCAGCGGATACAGGTGGCAGGGTGCGCCCTCGGGATGGAAGGCGCGCTGCAGGGTCAGCGGCCCCAGCTGGTGCTTGTGGGTGAGCAGGGTGCGCGGCCCCCGGGGTCCGACCCGCTGCTCGCAGCCCAGGTGCAGCTCCGCGCGCCAGCCCATGGCGGCATGCTGAGGATACGGCTATCGGACCATCAACCGGGAGCAGCTGGTGCCCGAGCGGCGCTCACATCGGGAAGCCGCCGCCAGGCGGCAAGCCGCCGGGCGGAAGGCCGCCACCAGGTCCCCCGAGCCCGCCCATGCCGCCCCCTGGCCCCATCAGGCCTGGCGGTAGCCGCCCCTGCATCTGGCGCATCACCTTCGCCATGTTGCCACCCTTCATCTTCTTCATCACCTTCTGCATCTGCATGAACTGCTTCAAGAGCCTGTTCACGTCCTGCACCTGGGTGCCCGAGCCCCTGGCGATGCGCTTGCGCCGGCTGCCCTTGATGATCTGCGGGTGGGCACGCTCCATGGGCGTCATGGAGTCGACGATGGCGATGAGCTTGACCACCTCCTTGTCGTTGACCTGGCTCTTCACGTGATCCGGGAGCTGACCCATGCCCGGCAGCTTCTCCAGCATGCCCGCCATGCCGCCCAGGTTGCTCATCTGCTTCAGCTGGTCGCGGAAGTCCGTCAGGTCGAAGCCCTTACCCTTCTTGAGCTTCTTGGCGAGCTTCTCGGCCTGCCTTTGGTCCACCTTCTGCTGGACCTCTTCCACCAGGGTTACCACGTCGCCCATGCCGAGGATGCGCGAGGCGATGCGGTCCGGGTGGAAGGGCTCCAGCGCCGTGGTGCGCTCGCCAGTGCCGAGGAACTTGATGGGCTTGCCGGTGACCTCGCGGATGGATAGCGCCGCACCGCCGCGGGCGTCGCCGTCCGCCTTGGTGAGGATCACGCCGGTGAGCGGCAGCGCATCATGGAAGGCCTTGGCGGTCTTGGCGGCGTCCTGGCCGGTCATGCTATCCACAACGAACAGCGTCTCCACCGGCGAGAGCGCCGCCTCCAGGGCCTGGATCTCGGCCATCATGGCCGTGTCGATGGCGAGCCGACCGGCGGTATCGACGATGAGGACGTCCTCGAACTGCTTCTTCGCCGCGGCGGCGGCCTCCTGCGCGATGTCCAGCGGATCCTGATCCACGCTGCTCGGGAAGCAGTCCACGCCCACCTCGGCAGCGACGGTGCGCAGCTGCTCGATGGCCGCCGGGCGATAGACGTCACAGCTCACCACCATGACCTTCTTGCCCCAGCGCTCTTTCAGGAAGCGCGCCAACTTTCCGGTCGTCGTGGTCTTGCCGGAGCCCTGCAGGCCGGCCATCAGGATCACCGCGGGCGGCTGCACATTGAGCTCAAGGCCCTCGTTGGCCTGGCCCATCAGCGCCGTCAGCTCGTCGTTGACGATCTTGATCAGAACCTGGCCCGGCGTCAGGCTGCGCGTCACGTCGGCGCCTAGCGCGCGCTCGCGCACCCGCTCCACGAAGCCGCGCACCACCGGCAGGGCCACGTCGGCCTCCAGTAGTGCCATGCGCACCTCGCGCAGGGTCTCTTTGATGTTGTCTTCGGTAAGCCGCGCCTGACCGCGCAGCCCGTTGAGCACGTCGCCGAAGCGCTCCTGCAAGCTGTCGAACATGATCTATCCGGGGAGGTCTTTGGGGTTGGGGAATGGGCCGGAGGCTAGGCGGGATGCAGTTGGCGCCGCTCGCACCACCGGACCCTGGGATCGACGGCGCTACATGTTGCGGCAGCGTCGCAAACCTTTAACCTAAATCAAGCCAGCGCCAAAGAACAGCCTGCGGTCGCCGCTGTCGATACGCAATCGCGTTCCTGGTGGGCCGCAGTTGTGCGATGATCAGGGGCCATGAGCAGTACCCTCATGGGCAGTACCCTTATCGCCGCTGGCAGTATCGCCGCGTATTGCGGCAGCGCCACCCTCATCGGCTGGCGCATGTTCCACCGCGATCTCTACCCGGTCAACAGGCTGCGTCTCGCGGCACTGGGCCTGGGGTTCCTCGGACTGCTGTTCCACACCTGGCAGCTGTATGACGCCATCTTCAGCCATGCCGGGCTGAACCTCGCCTTCTTCAACGCCTTGTCGTTGGCCTCCTGGACAGTAGTGGCGTCGCTGCTCATCTCCAGCCTGAACAAGCCCATCGAGAACCTCGGGCTGATCGTCATGCCGCTCGCGGCACTCACCGTGGTGCTGGACCTGACGTATCCGAGCGTCGGCTTCATGAGCGAGCACGCCAGCTGGATCCTGAAGCTCCATGTCCTGCTGTCCATGCTCGCGTACAGCATGCTCACCCTCGCAGCGGTCCAGGCCATCCTGCTGGCGGTGCAGGACAGCTATTTGCGCCGGCGCAGGCCCAACAGCTTCATCCGCTCGCTGCCGCCGCTGATGACCATGGAAGCCCTGCTGTTCGAGATGATCGGCATCGGCTTCACCCTGCTGACGCTGGCGCTGCTCTCCGGCTTCGCTTTCTTGGAGGACATGTTCGCCCAGCACCTGGTGCACAAGACGGTGCTGTCGGTGCTGGCCTGGATGGTGTTCGGTGGCCTGCTGCTGGGGCGGCGCATCTGGGGCTGGCGCGGCCAGAAGGCCATTCGCTGGACCCTGAGCGGCTTCGGCCTGCTCATCCTCGCCTACTTCGGCTCCAAGTTCGTGCTGGAGCTGATTCTGCATCGCTGATGCACCGATATCTCGCCAGATCTTCCAGCCGATCCAGGTCCGCGAGCCTACCCGACTCCCGCCAACGCCAACCCAGCCGCCGCAGCCGCGCACGCGTTTCGTCCGCCACCCCGTCGCCGCCCCAGGGCATGTCTGTGAACAGCAGGGGCGCCGCCTCGCGCAGCGCCAGCAGCACATAGCCACCGTCCGCCGCAGGCCCGAGCAGGGCATCGAGCGCCGGCTCTTCGCGCAGTGCAGCGAGGGCCCCGGACAGATAGTCCGGACCCAGCGCCGGGCAGTCGCAACCGATGAGCACTACCGCCTGTGCCCGGGTCAGTGCATCCGCCGCCGCGTGCAACAGCCGCGCGCCGAGGTCTGCGCCACACTGAACGCACAATGAGACACCGAAGCGCTGCGCCAGCTCGGTGAACAGCGGGTGGCCAGCATCGGGCGCGCACCACAGCTCCAAGGGCGCAATCTGCGCCGGCACCAGTCGCGCCAGCGTATGCTCCAACAACTCCTGGTGCAGCGCCGCCGCGCCCTCGGCGCCGAGCGCCGGGATCAGCCGCGTCTTGACGGCTCCAGGCACCGGCGCCTTCGCGAACACCAGGATGCGCGCGTCCGGAAAGCGGTGCCCGGTACTCTTCACGACGAGTTGTCGACCGCTGCCGAAGGCTCAGAGGCTGTGAAAGATCCGCAGGCCTTAGGCGATTGCCGGAAACAAACATACCGAATGGCGCAGGATTTTAGTCCGCCTGCGCGAAGCGGCAGCGCGTGCATAGTCGTTCTATGTGCGCGTTGCCGCGACAAAGCAGGCGGGCG
>JANQFI010000615.1 GCA_028277905.1 Chromatiaceae bacterium
GGCGCAGCCTCGAGGGCAAGGAGTACGCCTACTGGTGGGTGGACGGCATCTACACGACCCTGCGTGAGAGCGATGCGCCCAAGCTCTGCCTGCTGGTGATCATCGGCGTCACCGCCGATGGCACCAAGGAATGGGTGGCGATCGCCGACGGCCTGCGCGAGTCCACCGAATCCTGGCTCGATGTGCTGCGCGATCTCAAGGAGCGGGGCCTTCAGGCAGGTCCGCGCCTGGCCGTCGGCGATGGTGCCCTCGGGTTCTGGAAGGCGCTCGATCAGGTCTATCCCGAGACGGTGCACCAGCGCTGCTGGTTCCACAAGCTCGGCAACGTCCTCAGCGACTTGCCCAAGTCGCTGCAGAGCAAGGCCAAGGCCGCCCTCCAGGCGATCTGGATGGCCCCCACCCGAAAAGGCGCCCGGCAGGCCCTCAAGCGCTTCATCAACCGCTACCAGGCGAAGTACCCCAAGGCCACCGCAAAACTGGAGAAGGATCGCGTTGCCCTGTTGGCCTTCTTCGACTTCCCGGCCGAGCACTGGGTGGGGTTTTTGTCCCAAACCGCCAAAAATCTGCACTGATATGCGTGGATTGGGTACCACCTGACTTCACTGCGTCGCGGAGCTGGCCTTTCTCCAGTTGCAGGGATCGCCGCCCGAGATGCCCGTTCGGGATTCTCCCGGGCGGCGCCGGTGTAGTGCAGACAAGGATTCTCCACACCGGCCGCGGATGCCCTGAGTCAATGCGCCTGTCTCCTTCCCCTACTGCCCGCTGCGTCCTCTTTTCCTATCGCCCGATACGGGGCGCGCACGGCTCATTGCGCGGCAACCGCGAGCCGCGGCATCTCGTGTCGGGCGATGTCCCAGATGAATCCGCACAGCTCGCGGGCGATGGCCACGCAGACCAGTTTGGTGTTCTTGCCCGCCCGCACGAGGGTTCGATAGCGTCCGCACAGACGTGTCCGGGCCTTCCAGGCGATGCGCCGCGCAGGCTCCGATGCGTTGGCCGCCTTGGCCTTGAGATGCTTGGTTTGGCGCGCCGGAAACCGGTAGCTCCAGGCCGATTCGATCAGCACGCGTCGCGCATGGCGGTTGCCGGTGAGCGTGATCGCCCCTTGGCGCCGACGCCCGCCCGAGGAATGCTCGCTCGGCACCAAACCGAGGAAGGCCATCAACTGCTTGGGCGAGTCGAAGCGCGAGAGGTCGCCGAGCTCGGCAAGCAGGATGATCGCCGTCAACTTGTCGATCCCCCGCAAGGCGATCAACGCGTCGACCACCGGCGCCAGCGACCACTGCGGCAGCGCCCGCATCAGATGATCGGTCAGCTGCGCGACCCGCTCACCGGCGGCGCGCTCGGCATTGATGTATTCCTGCAGCACGATCTGCTCCCAGGGATGGGCCATCTTCAGCCCCGCCAGCCAGTTCTCGTGGGCCGGCGTCCAACGGGTCTTGCCCGAGGGCCAGTGATGGCCGTGACGCAGCAGGAAGGCGTTGAGCTGCTGGCGCGCCTTGCGCTCCTGCGCCTTCATGTCGTCGCGTGCACGGCTCAAGTCGCGCATCCGCTCCTGCTCCCGGTCCGGCACCCATACCGGCGTCAGATCGCCGCTGCGCAACAGACGCGCCAGCTTCAGCGCATCGCGCCGATCGGTCTTGATCCGTTCGCCCGCTGCCCTGGGGGTCTGCGAAGGCGCCACTACCCGGCATTCGTGACCCCTCGCGAGCAGTTGCCGGTAGAGCCCGTAGCCGCAAGGTCCGGCTTCATAGCAGAACTCGATCACCTCCCCGCCATACGCTGCACTGAGCTTCTCCAGTAGCTTGCTCACCGCCTTGGGCTTGTTCGCGATCTCCCCCCGGAAGATCGGCTCGCCACGTCCGGGCTCGGCAACCGCCACCGCGATCGTGTCCTTGTGTACGTCCAGCCCGACGTGACACGCGGAACCCAACGAACGCGCGTCCCATCCCGTCACCGGCGCCGATGCCGTCTCGATCCGATGCCGCTCTGGGATAAACTCACTCATGACCTGCCCCCCTCAATGTGGCTCTGTGTTGCTGATATCCGTCCTCAACATAACCCACGGGCGTTGAGGACGGGCAGGTCAAAACATCATGTCTAG
>JANQFI010000076.1 GCA_028277905.1 Chromatiaceae bacterium
AGACCGAATGGCGCAGGATCTTCGCTCGCCTTCAAGGAGCGGCAGCGGGCGCATAGTCGAGTTCTGTGCCCGCTGCCGCGACGCAGAAGGCGGGCGAAAAGACAAGGCAGGCGGTATGTTTGTTGACAGAAATCGCCTAAGAGCAGGTTGGCCTAGCGCATTTTGGGGCTGGAGCGGTTGCCGCTCTCGTTGTTCGGAGGGGAGTGTGTCTGGCTCAGCGTCCGTAGCGGCGGCGGAACTTGTCCACGCGGCCGCCGGTGTCCACGATCTTCTGCTTGCCCGTGTAGAAGGGATGGCAGGCGGAGCAGACCTCGATATGCAGCTCCTCGCCCAGCGTGGAGCGCGTCGTGAAGCTGTTGCCGCAGCTGCAGACGACCTTCAGATCCTGGTACTTGGGATGGATGTCGGCTTTCATGGCCTTACGACTTAAAGGATGACCTGATGGGTGACTTGATGGATGACCTGATGACATACCTGCAAGCCCATGCCGCCGCAGGAGCCGAGGCGCGGTCTCGGCACCTCTATCCACCAGCTAACCTATCACCTTAACAAATGCGTTTGTGCATCGCAACAGGCTCGACTGCCGGCTCGGCCGCTCTGTCCGGTGCAGGCCAGCGGCATCAGGTCTCGAAGAATCCGGCCACGAGGTCGTTCAGAAACCGCAGTCCCAGCGGCGTCGCCGCCAGGCGTGCCGGATCGGGTGCCAGTAAACCGGCCGCCACCATGCGCGAGCGCGCCGGCTCCAGGCGCGCGGCCGGCAGGCCGGTGCGGGCGGTAAAGGACGGCACCGCGACGCCGGCGGTGAGGCGCAGGGCGTTGAGGGCGAACTCAAGCACCAGGTCCGCGTCATCGAGGCGGACCCGCTCGCTTTGCCTGTCGGCACTTGCCAGGTAGGCCCCGGGCGATCCCTTGCATGTGCGCCGCTCCACCTGGCCGGTGACCACATCCGTGAGCTTGCCCTGAGCCCCGGCGCCGATGCCGATATAGTCGCCGAAGCGCCAGTAGTTGAGGTTGTGCCGGCAGTGGCGTCCGTCGCGGGCGAAGGCCGAGACCTCATAGCGCGCGTAGCCGGCACTGGCCAGTCGGGCGATGCCCTGCTCCTGCATCGCGTCCACGGTGTCCGGGGCCGGCCTGTCCGGCGCGGCCCGTGCGAGGGCAGTGTCGGGCTCCAGGGTGAGCTCGTAGTAGGAGATGTGCTCGGGCGCGAGGGTGATGAGGGCATCCAGGTCGGCCGCCGCCGCCGCGGGGCCCTGTCCGGGCAGCCCGAACATCAAGTCCAGATTGATGTTGTCGAAGCCCGCCGCGCGCGCCTTGGCCACGGCCTCCCGCGCCTGTGCCGGAGAATGGACGCGGCCGAGCGCCTTGAGATGGGGTGCTGACAGGGACTGTACGCCGATGGAGAGCCGGTTGACCCCGGCGCGGCGGTAGCCAGCGAGGTGCAGGGCGTCCACCCTGCCTGGGTTTGCTTCCAGCGTGATTTCTGCGTCTGTGCTGAGCTCGCACCGCGCCAGGACGCCGTCCAGCAGCCGCGCGACGGCCGCGCCGGAGAACAGGCTTGGCGTGCCGCCGCCGATGAAGACGGATCGCAACGGTCGCCGCCCTGGGTGTCCTCGGCCCGTGGCTTGCCCCAACTGCGCGTCGAGGTCCGCCAGCAGCGCGTCCACATAGTCCTGTTCCGGTAGCGGGCCGACGACCTGGTGCGAGTTGAAGTCGCAATAGGGGCACTTGCGCAGGCACCAGGGCATATGGATATAGAGCGATAGCGGTGGCGGACCGGCCGGGAAGCGCCGGCGCGCTGCCGTCGCGGCTGGCATCGGCGCCGCGGCGCTCAGGCGACTGCCGGAGATCGTCACACTAGTGCTCTGCCGCGAAAGTTCCGAGACCGGGATCCCCTCGTTGTGGTTGTCGTAATCGCAATCGTAATCGATTATCCGCACGGTCGAGACCGCGATCACGACAACGACCTGAGACGGTCTCGGGACACTCGCACGGCTGCACTAGTCGCACTATGGAACAGTCGCAACCTGCAACTCTTGGCACGACGCGGCAGGCGGGCGACAAGACGAGCAGGCTGGTAGGAAAACCGACAGCAATCGCCTCAGGCGATTGCCGGAAACAAACAGACCGAATGGCGCAGGATTCTCGTCCGCCTTCGCGAAGCGGCAGCGCGCGCATCGTCGTTCTATGTGCGCGTTGCCGCGACAAAGCAGGCGGGCGAGAAGACAAGCCAGGCGGTATGTTTGCTGACAGAAATCGCCTTAGGCCTGGTCCCGTGCCCGGAGGTAGGTCAGCTCGGAGATCGCGCTCCATTCCCGTGCCTGCTTGAGGAATTTCTGGTAGGACGCGAAGGTCTTTCGCGAGAAGGCGTCCTTCTCGGCAATCTCTGCAACCACCTCGTGGGACAACTCCCGCAGCTTGGCGATCACGTCGTCGGGGAACCTGCGCATGTCCACGTCGTGCTCGTTGAGCAGGGTCTGTAAGGCCTGCGGGTTGCGTGCGGTGTATTCGGCGAGCATGTCCTGGCTCACTACCGCGCAGGCGTTCAGGACGATGGATTGCAGATCCTTCGGCAGGCCATCAAAGACCTGCTTATTGATCATCGCCTCGAGGACCGTGCCCGGCTCGTGCCAACCGGGGTAGTAATAGTATTTGGCGGCCTTGTAGAGGCCGAAGGCGAGGTCGTTGTAGGGGCCAACCCACTCGGTGGCGTCGATTGCGCCGGACTGCAGCGACGTGAACAGTTCCCCGCCCGGCAGGTTCACCGGCGTGCCACCCGCGCGCTCCAGCACCTCGCCGCCGAGGCCGGGGATACGCATCTTGAGTCCCCGCAGGTCGGCGACCGAGTTGATCTCCTTGTTGAACCAGCCGCCCATCTGGACGCCGGTGTTACCGGCTGGTGCCGGCACCAGGTCGAAGCCGGCATAGAGCTCGGTCCAGAGCGCAAGCCCGCCGCCGTAGTACATCCAGCCGTTCATCTCCTGTGCCGTGAGGCCGAAGGGCACGGTGGAGAAGAATTGCGCCGCTTCGCTCTTGCCCTTCCAGTAGTAAGCGGACCCGTGGCCCATTTCGGCGGTGCCGCGGGAGACGGCATCGAACACCTCGAACGCCGGCACCAGTTCGTTGGCACCATAGACCTTCACCTGGACGCGTCCGCCGCTCATGTCGCCGATCAGTTCCGCAAGCTTGTTGGCACCGGTACCGAGCCCGGGGAAGTTCTTCGGCCAGGTCGTAACCATCTTCCACTTGTACTCGGGCTTGGCCCAGGCGCTGCGTGCGCTCAAGGTCGCGGTGGCCGCTGCGGCTGCACCTGCGGCCCCGGTGATGAAAGTACGGCGTTGCATCTGTTGCTCTCCTCGTCGTCGTGTTGTCGTTGTCAGCCCACGGCATCCAGCCGCGCATAGGCGAGCACGAGCCACTTGGCGCCCACGGACTCGAAGTTGACCTGGATGCGGGCTTGGTGACCCGAGCCCTCGGTGCTCAGCACGACGCCGGCGCCAAACTTGGGGTGGACCACTTGCTGGCCGAGACGAAAGCCGGCGACCGCCGGCCCCGACCCCAGCGCACCCCCCGCGTAGGGCTTTGACAGGCCTCCGCCGCGCACCTCCTCCAGCAGTTCCGCCGGCATTTCGCGCAGGAACCGCGACGCCAGCGGGTATTCCTCGCGGCCGTGCAGCCGTCGGCTCTCGGCATAGGTCAAATAGAGCCGCTGCATGGCGCGGGTCATGCCCACATAGCAGAGCCGGCGCTCTTCTTCGAGCCGTGCCGGGTCGTCGGCCGACATGGCATGCGGAAACAGCCCTTCCTCGATGCCGGTGACGAAGACCACCGGAAACTCCAACCCCTTGGCGCTGTGCAGGGTCATCAGCTGCACCGCGTCCTGGATGTCGTCGGCCTGGGCGTCGCCGGCCTCCAGCGCCGCGTGCGCCAAGAAGCTGCCGAGCAGGTCGCCCTCGTCGTCCGCGGCCTCGGCGGCGAAGCGCCGCGTGGCCTCGGCGAGCTGCTCTAGGTTCTCGATGCGATCGACGCCGCGGCCGTCGCGCTCTTTCTTGTACAGCGCGGGCAGTCCGGCGGCGTTCACCACCTGCCGGACAAGATCGGGCAGATCGACGGGCGTCGTGACAGGGCCATCATCCGCCGCGCCCTGGGTCCGCACGCGCAACTGTACGATGAGATCGATGAAGCCGCGCACGGCCCCCAACGCCCGCGGCGGCAGGGCGTTCTGCTGCACCAGGTCGCGCGCCGCCGACCACAGCGAGCCGCCCTGCGCGCGCGCTTGCTCGCGCAGCAGGTCCACCGTGCGTGGGCCTATGCCCCGAGGCGGCAGGTTGACGACCCGCTCGAAGGCGCCGTCGTCGTGGACATTGACCAGCAGCCTGAGATAGGCGAGCGCGTCCTTGATCTCGGCACGCTCGAAGAAGCGCTGGCCGCCGTAGACCCGGTAGGGGATGGCGGTCTGGATCAGCGCCTCTTCGAACAGCCGCGACTGCGCCGTGGTGCGATAAAGAACGGCGCACTCCGCGCGCGCCATGCCCTCGTCCACGCAGTACTTGCGGATGCGCTCGACCACGAAGCGCGCCTCGTCCACCTCGTTGAAGGCGGCGTAAACGCGGATGGGCTCGCCGGCGCCGTCCTCGGTCCAGAGATCCTTGCCGAGCCGGGTGGCATTGTTGGCGATCAGCCTGTTGGCGGCGCCCAGGATATTGCCCGTGGAGCGGTAGTTCTGCTCCAGACGTACCACCTCCGTGTTCGGATACTCGCGCTGGAAGCGCTGGATGTGCTCCACCTTGGCACCGCGCCAGCCGTAGATGCTCTGGTCGTCGTCGCCCACCAGGAACAGGTTGTCGCGCTCGCCTGCCAGTAGACGCAGCCAGGCATACTGGATGGCGTTGGTGTCCTGGAACTCGTCCACCAGGACATGGCGGAAGCGCTCGCGGTAGTGGTGCAGGATGTCCGGGCGGTCGCGCAGCACCTCATGCGCGCGCAGCAGCAGTTCTGCGAAGTCCACCATACCGGATGACGTGCAAGTGTCCTGATAGCGCTTGTAGATGTCGATCATCTGGTACTGGTAGAAGTCGCCGCCGCCGTCCAGGTGCTGCGCCCGGCGCCCTTCGTCTTTGTGCCTGTTGATGAAGCCCTGCACCTGCCGCGGCGGCCAGCGGGCCTCGTCCAGGTCCATCTCCTTCAAGAGGCGACGCAGCAACCGATACTGGTCGTCGGAGTCCAGAATCTGGAACTGCTGCGGTAGCTTCGCATCCTGCCAGTGGGCGCGCAGGAAGCGGTGCGCCAGGCCATGGAAGGTGCCCACCCACATGCCGCCGATGGGCTGACGCAGCATCTGCTCGATACGCTGCTTCATCTCCCGGGCGGCCTTGTTCGTAAAGGTCACCGCCAGCAGCGACCAGGGCGGCACCTGCTCCACCTGGATCAGCCAGGCGATGCGGTGCACCAGAACGCGGGTCTTGCCGGAGCCGGCGCCGGCGAGGACCAAGCGATTGCCGGCGCCCGCGGTGACGGCCTTGCGCTGGGCCTCATTCAGGTTGTCTAGGATGGACGATACGTCTTCCATGCCGTCATTGTACTGACATGGCGCGACGGCGTAGCACCCCGCGGCGGCCGGCTGGGCCTCGCGAGCCCATGGCGTTGCGCGTTGCTCGCGGGGTAGGGCCCTGTAGTATGCTGCGCGGCACAAGAATCATCGCTAGAGCGCCGAGCCGACGGAACCCTGCCCCGTGAGCGAACTGACCAACGACACCCTGCTGCGCGCCCTGCTGCGCGAGCCCGTGAGCTACACACCCGTCTGGATGATGCGCCAGGCCGGCCGTTACCTGCCCGAGTACCGGGAGACGCGCGCCCGAGCTGGCAGCTTCATGGACCTGTGCCGTAATCCGGAGCTCGCCTGCGAGGTGACCATGCAGCCGCTGGACCGCTTCCCGCTGGACGCGGCCATCCTGTTCTCGGACATCCTGACCGTGCCGGACGCCATGGGGCTCGGCCTTTACTTCGCCGAGGGCGAGGGGCCGCACTTCGAGCAGCCGGTACGCTCGAGCGCCGACGTGGAGCGCATCCGCGTGCCCGATCCGGAGGACGAGCTCCGCTATGTCATGGACGCCGTGCGCAGGATCCGTCGCGAGCTCGGCGGGCGGGTGCCCCTGATCGGCTTCTCCGGCAGTCCCTGGACCCTGGCCACCTACATGATCGAGGGCGGCACCACCAAGCACTTCGCGATCAGCAAGGCGATGATGTTCGACCGCCCGGACCTGATGCACGCGCTACTCGGCAAGGTGGCGGACGCCGTGACTCGGTACCTCAACGCCCAGATCGCCGCCGGCGCCCAGGTGGCCATGGTCTTCGACACCTGGGGCGGCGTGCTGACACCGGGGGACTTTCGCGAGTTCTCGCTGCGCTACATGGAGCGCATGGTCGAGGGCCTCACCCGCGAGGCGGACGGCCGCCGCGTGCCGGTCGTGCTCTTCGCCAAGGGCGCCGGCCAGTGGCTGGATCGCATGGCCGAGACCGGCTGCGACGCCCTGGGCGTGGACTGGACCATCGAGCTTTCCGACGCCCGCCGTCTGGTGAAGGACAAGGTCGCCTTGCAGGGCAACCTGGATCCCTGCACGCTCTACGCATCGCCGGAGCGCATCCGCCGCGAGGTGGGCCGGGTGCTGGCGAGCTATGGTGCCGGCAGCGGGCATGTGTTCAACCTCGGCCATGGCATCCACCCGGATACCGACCCCGAGCACGCGGCGGCCATGGTGGCCGCAGTGCACGAGCTGAGCCGACCTTACCACGCCGCCAGCTGAGCTGCGCGGTCGCCTGCGCTCGACCCCGAGAGCCCATGGTGCGCGACCCGCAATACCCCATGGACGGCCCCGGCCCGCTGGAGCTGCCGGCTCCGGCTATGGGCGGCGCTCCGCCACGGATCGAGGTCCTCACCGGCGCAGAGCAGCCCCGAGCGGAGCTGCCGCGGCGCAGTCCATTGTCGTGGGCGCTCTGGTTCCTCGCCGCGTTCGCACTGTTGCTGGTGCCGGCGACGCTCTGGAACTTCAGCCGACCGCCCGTGTATCGCGCCACGGCCACGGTGCTCACCACGGTGCCGGCCGAGCGCAGCGGTGTCGGCGACAGCGAGGCCGACTTCCAGCACGTAGCCATCCAGCGCCAGCTGCTCCTGAGTCGCCAGTTGCTCACGGATACCCTGACGCGTGTCGAGGTCGCCGGCGGCAATGCGCCGCCGACGCCCGACGACCTGGGGCCCATGCTCGCCGTGGACGCCTTGCCTGGCACCAACCTCGTGGAGCTGAGCGCCGTGGGGCCCCGGCCGCTGTTGCTCGGCGAGCTGGTGAACGCCTGGCTCGACGCCTACGAGGCCCTGCGCCGGCGCGAGATCGAAGCGCGCGTCGGCACGGAGCTGACCAAGCTGACCCAGCAGGGCGACGCCCTGGAGGCGAAGATCGCCGCCAGGCGCGCGGCCTTGAAGCGCTTTCGCGAGCAGCACGACATCGTGACGCTGGAGCGCGACAGCAACCGCGCGCTGCAGCGACTCAACACCTTGCAGGAATCCCTGGCGGACGCCGAAGACACCCAGATCCAGGCCAAGGCGAAGCTCGCCGCGGTGGAGGCGGCGCTGGCCGGCGGTGAGCCCGTGATCGCCGAGGGACAGGCGGCGCAGCTCGCTGAGCTCGAGCAGGAGGCGTCTGAGCTCGAGGTCAGGGTCCGGCAGTTGCGCAAGCGCTATACGGAGATGTTCATCCAGAACGACCCAGACAAGCGCGCCCTGCCCGAGCAGCTGGAGTTGGTGCGGGCGCGCATCCGGGCGGTGCGGCAGCAAGGTGCCCAGGCGGCGCTGGGGGAGGCGCGGCGGGAAGCGGAGACCGCCACAGACCGGGTGTTCCGGTTGCAGCGCGAGCTCACCGAGCAGAAGCGCATCGCGTCGCGCTTCAGCGCCGACTTCGAAACCTATCAGGACCTTCAGGCCGATCTTACCGCCCTCGACGAGCTGCAGCGCCAGACCCAGAACGAGCGGGTAGAGGTGGAAACCAAGGCCATCGACGACTATCCGCAAATCGAGATCATCGAGCCCGCCCATCCACCGCGGGACCCCGTGCGTCCGCACTACCTGCGTGACCTGGGCCTGTCCGTCGTCGGCGCCGGCGCCGCGGGTCTGCTGGTGCTGGCGGGGCTGATGCTGTTCGATGCGAGCCGGCGCCCGCGCCGCGGTGCGCCCATGACGGGCGTGCGCATCTGGGACGACGGCGGCGCGGAGCGGCGCGGCCCACAGCTTGCCGGCGGTGCCATCGGTGGCCGGCTCGGGCACCTGGAGCCGACACCCGCGGCGCTGCCCGGCGCCGCGCCGCGCCAGCTCATGAGTGGCGAGGTGGAGGCCCTGTGGGAGCTCGCGGATGATGCCGAGCGGCAGCTGCTGGGCCTGTTGCTGTGCGGGCTCGATCTGCCCGAGATCGGCGCCCTCAAGGCCGCCAGCTTCGATCTGGACGCCGGGGTGGTCATGGCGCCGGCGGACGGCCGCCGGGTGCCGCTGCCGCCCGGGCTGCAGGTCCTGCTCACCGGGAGGACACCGCTGCCGGTGTGGCAATCGGCAGCAGAGGCCGACGAGCTCGCCGGGCGTATTCCGCTCCTGGCGCTCGACGCCGGGCTCGCCCACGCGACCGAAGTGACCCCCGAGGTGCTGCGCCACACCTACCTCGCCTACCTGGTGCGCCAGGGCGCGCGGCTCACCGAGCTGCATCTTGTGGCCGGGCGCATGGACGCTGCCAGGGTTCAGCGCTACGCACCGCTGTCGCCGGCCGGCGCGTCGCGGCCGCTGGCGCAGGTGGAGCTGACCTATCCGGTGCTGGCCTGAGCCAGGGCGATCGCAGCGCGAGCTCGCGCGATCCTGTCCGTGTCGTCAGTCGACCTCGAAGGCGACCTCCGGCGTCGCGAGGTGGACTCGAAGGTAACTCGGTCTTGCCTAGCTCGGAGGCCGGCACATTGACGGGTTGCGCCGGCGTCTCGGAAGCGTCGCACCCGATCTCGCCCCGGACGGTGCCGCACCCGTGCTGGCTGATGGACGGCTTCGATGAGCCATGGGCGCATGTCCGACCACTGTTGGCGCCGCCGCGGTCAGCGGCCAGGGCGGACCAAGCTGCCTAGACCGATCTCCTCGAGCAGCGCCATCGCCAGCCGGTGCACACAGGCGCCGCTCTCGCAGAGCAGGGCGCGACCTAGCACCTCCTTGGCGCGGGCGCGGCTGATGCTGCGCAGCACGCCTTTGACCCGCAGCAGGCTGCCGGCGCCCATGCTGAGGCTGTGCACGCCCATGCCGAGCAGTATGGGCGTCGCCCGCGGGTCGCCGGCCAGCTCGCCGCAGATGCTCACCTCCCGGCCATGGGCACGGGCACCCTCCACGACCTGTAGCAGCGCGCGCAACAGCGCCGGGTGGAATTCGTCATAGAGCGCGGCAACGCGGGCATTGTTGCGGTCTACCGCCAGTAGGTACTGCGTCAGGTCGTTGGTGCCTACGGACAGGAAGGACACCCGGCGCGCCAGCAGATCGGCCTGGTACACGGCCGCCGGCACCTCGACCATCACACCCACAGGCGGCAGGCGCACGGCGTGACCCTCATGGGCCAGCTCGTCGCAGGCGCGCTGGATCAGGGTCAGCGCGTCGTCCAGCTCGTCCACGCTGGTGATCATTGGCAGCAACAGCTGCATGTTATCGAGACCGATGGCAGCGCGCAGCATCGCGCGCACCTGGGTCATGAAGATCTCCGGATGGTCGCGGGTGATGCGGATGCCGCGCCAGCCGAGAAACGGGTTGGACTCGGCTACAGGGAAATAGGGCAGCTGCTTGTCGCCGCCCACGTCCAGGGTGCGGAGGGTTACGGGCCGTGGCGCAAAGGTCTCCAGCACGCGGCGGTAGTCGCGTAGCTGGGTCTCCTCGCCGGGGAAGCGGTCGCGCACCATGAAGGGCAGCTCGGTGCGGTAGAGCCCGACGCCGGCGGATTCGTCCATGCCGAGTGGTCGCTGCTCCAGCACCAGGCCCGTGTTCAGGTACAAGGGTAGGGTGAAGCCATCGATGGTCTCCGCGGGCAGGTGGCGCAAGGTCTCGAGTTCCGCCGAGAAGGCGCGCTCCTCCTCGGCGAGGCGGCGGTACTCGGTGACAACGGCCGCGGAGGGCTGCATGTATACGCGCCCGCGGTAGCCGTCGACGATCATCGGGCGGCCTTCGAGCCGGCTCACCGGCAGCTCCAGGACGCCCAGCGCCGCGGGCACGCCCATGCCGCGGGCGAGTATGGCCACGTGCGAGGACGCCGAGCCGCGGCGGCTGACGATGCCCGCCAGCGAGTCGCGTGGCACGGCAGCGAGCTGCATGGCGCTGATCTCATCGCCTACCAACAGGGTCTGTGCCGGAAAGGCCGTGCGCATGGGCGCGCCCCGCTGCAGGCGCAGCAGCACCTGGCAGCCGAGGTCGCGGACGTCGGCGCCGCGCTCGCGCAGATAGGGGTCGTCGATGCGGTCGAACTCCGCCAACAGCTCCGCGACGGTATCCCGCAGCGCGCCTTGCGCCCAGTTGCCGGCGCGGATGCGCGCGATGGTTTCCGCAACGAAGGTCTCGCTCTCCAGCATCAGGCGCCAGGCTTCGAACAGGGCCTGATCCTCGCCGCGCAGGGCATCGGCCAGACGCTCGGCGAGCCCGGCGATGTCCTTGGCGACGCCACCGACGGCGGCGCGGAACGCGACGATCTCGGCATCCGGGTCCGTCACCGGCTTGTCCGGGACAGCGTCCAGGTCGGCCGGTGGATAGACGACATAGGCGGTGCCTGTGCCGACGCCTGGGGCGGCCGCGATGCCTTTCAGGTAGCGCGTGGGCAGGCGCGGACCGGATTGCAGGTCCGCGAGCTCGCCGGTCGTGCGCGCGATCGCAATGGCCGCCGCGAGCTGCACCGCGAGCGTGACGACGAAGGTCACCTCGTCATCGGCGAAGCGCCGCGGGGCGCGCTGGCGCAGCACCAGCACCCCCAATACCTTGCGGTGCTGGATAATGGGCACGCCGAGGAAGGCGTGCAGCGGCTCCTCGCCATTGCCGGTGACGGCGAGATAGCTGGGATGGGTGGTGGCGTCGTCGAGGTTGATGATATCGGCGCGCTCCGCGGTGCGGCCGATGAGCCCGCGATGCAGTGCGATGCGCACGCGGCCGACCGCGCCCGCCGGCAGGCCGTCGGTGGCCATCAGCACATGCTCGCGGCGCTCCTGGTCGGTGAGATAGACGGAGCAGACATCTGCGCCGATCGCCAACCTGACGTCCCGCACCAGCACCGACAGGGCGGCGTCCAGCGTCGGCGCCTTGTCGACGGCCTCGATGATACGGCGCAGCGTGGCGAGCATGGCCCTGGCCCGGGCTCCGAGCGGGCGAGAGGGAGGTTGTCAGCGACGGCGTTGGCGCATCGAGCCCGCCAGCCGTGCCGGTGCGGCATGGCACCCTGGGTCTTCCCGGTCGGCCGGCATGCGCTCCCCGGCGTCACCGTCGTTGATCGGATCAGGCAGCGGGGGGTCACGCAGCGGTGCGCCTTCCGGATAGAGCAACGGCGCCAGTTCTTCCAGCGCCCGGGTGTACACGTGTCGTTTGAAGTAGACCACCTCGCGTAGTGGGTACCAGTAGCGCACCCAACGCCATGCATCGAATTCGGGCTTGGCGGAGCGATTCAGGCAGAACTCACCCTCGCCGCAGTCCACGCGGAGCATGAACCAGACCTGTTTCTGCCCGATGCAGACGGGTCCACAGCGGCGGCGGATGAAGCGCCGCGGCAGTCGATAGCGGAGCCACCCTTGGGTGCAGCCGAGAACCGTTACCTTGTCCGACGTCAGGCCGACCTCTTCCTCCAGCTCCCGGTACATGGCCTCCAGTGGTGTCTCGTCCGACTTGATGCCGCCTTGGGGGAACTGCCAAGCGTTCTGGCCAATGCGCCGCCCCCAGAACAGTCGGCGCTGCTCATTGCTCAGGATGATGCCGACGTTGGCGCGAAAACCGTCCGGATCGATCAAGGCGGCGTACCTCGTTGAGTCCGGCCGCATTTTTCCATAACCCCGAGGGGCGGGGCAAATCCACAAGCATTTCAGTCTTTGCTGATGGGTCGGTGCTTCGCTAGTCTGATCCGTCACCCGTACGCTGGGGTCGCCGTTCTGCATATGCCGCTCGCCATCTTCGATCTCGACAACACCCTGCTCTCCGGCGACTCGGACTACCTGTGGGGCCAGTATCTGGTGGAGCTCGGCGTGGTTGATGGTGCCGCCCACGAGGCCGCGAACGCGCTGTTCTATGCGGACTACAAGGCGGGCCGACTCGATATCGACGCCTTTCTGGCCTTTGCCCTGCGGCCCCTGCGCGAGAACCGGCCGGAGGCACTCCTTGCCTGGCGTGCGGAGTTCGTCGCGAGCCGTATCGAGCCCCTCATCGGTCGCCCCGCGCAGGAACTCGTGGAGCGGCATCGTCGCGCCGGCGATACCTTGCTCGTGATCACGGCCACCAACGCCTTCGTGACCGCCCCCATCGTCGAGCGCTTCGGCATCCCGCATCTCATCGCCACCGAGCCGGAGCGCGACGCCAGGGGCTTCACCGGCCGTGTCGCCGGCATACCGGCGTTCCGTGAGGGCAAGGTGGCCCGCTTGCAGCAATGGGTCCAGGAGCACGGCAGCAGCATCAACGGCAGCCATTTCTACAGCGATTCCAGCAACGATCTGCCACTGCTGGAGCGCGTCGACACGCCGGTGGCCGTGGACCCGGACCCGCTGCTGGCCGAGGTGGCCCGCTCGCGCGGCTGGCCGCTGATCTCGCTGCGTGATGTTGCGTGCTGATATGGGGTTGCGGCGCCTGGTAGCCGATGAGTGGTCACTCTTGACTGGTCACATTGCTGTAATTTTTTTTCTCATGAATTTGCATTGGGATTGAGTTATTTTGCTCAATTCGCCGACGATCCAGCGACGGGGTTGAGTCATGGGGGGCAACGTGTCAGCGCTTCCCGTAAGAAGGGGGGAACGGTTGTTCGTGGAGCTGGCCGCTGGCCCGGACGCCGTCCGCCAGGCGCAGGCGCTGCGGTATCGTGTCTTCGGCGAGGAGATGGGCGCAAAGCTGAAGCACGGGCACGCCGGGCTCGATGTCGACGATTTCGACGCCTACTGCCATCACCTCCTGGTGCGCGAGACCAAGACCGGCGCCGTGGTGGGCTGCACCCGGCTGTTG
Organism: Chromatiaceae bacterium; assembly: GCA_028277905.1. Lineage (GTDB taxonomy): Bacteria > Pseudomonadota > Gammaproteobacteria > Chromatiales > Chromatiaceae > Thiohalocapsa. The sequence continues at coordinate 13,232 of JANQFI010000076.1, forward strand.
AACGGCCAGGACGCGCACCGCACAGGTGGCTTCTACTCGGAGAGCGAGTTCGACCTCGGCGCCGTCCGGCGGCTCCCAGGCAAGTTGCTGGAGGTGGGGCGCACCTGCATCTCGGCGGAGTGCCGCCAGGGGGCGGCCATCGCGGTGCTGTGGTCCGGCATCGCCGGCTACGTGCGGCTGCACGGTATCGATTACCTGTTCGGCTGTGCCTCGGTCCCGCTGGGCGAAGGTGATCTGCAGGCCGCGGCCATTATGAATCGCCTGCGCCGGCAGGCCATGGCGCCACCGGCACTGCGGGTGACGCCCAAGGTGCCGCTGCGCTCGAGCAGCCAGGCGCCGGAGGGGGTCCTCGATGCGCCGCTGCCGGCGCTGCTGAAGGCCTATGTGCGGCTCGGCGCCCGCGCCTGCGGTGAAGCCTGCCGGGACCCGGATTTCGAGGTGGGAGATGTGCTGATGCTGCTAGACCTGAGCGAGCTCAACCCCGCCTACGCAAGACACTTCCTGGAGCGCGTCGGCGAGCATTGAGTACGCGGGCCTCCTCGATCCCGGGATCGATTCCGGGCCTGGTTCCACTGTGGCGAGGGCTCAGGGTCCTGGAGCACCTGGTGACCGGCGTGCTCTTGGCCGCTGGCGTTACCCTGCTGGGCCTGCTGCGGGTGCCGCGGCCCTGGCTGCCGGCGTTGGCGTGCTGGTGGTACCGGCGATTGGTCCGTTGCCTCGCGCTCGACCTGTCCTGCCGGGGGGCGCCCGTCGCAGGAGCATTGCTCGCCGCCAACCATGTCTCTTGGCTGGATATCCCGGTGCTGGGCGGCCTGGCGCCCCTGCGCTTCGTCTCCAAGGCCGAGGTACGCCAATGGCCGCTGGTGGGTTGGTTGGCCACCACCGCGGGCACCCTATTCATGCAGCGGGGCGCCCATGAGGCCACCGGGATGGCGCGCCGCATCAGGCGGCATCTGCAGGAAGGGGCGAGCGTGGTGATCTTCCCCGAGGGCACGACCGGGGATGGACGTCAGCTGCGGCGCTTCCATGCCCGCCTCTTCGCCTCGGCCGAGCACGACGGCGCTGCGGTCCAGCCAGTGGCGATTCGCTATGGGCACGGCTTGGAGCCGGACGACACCGCGCCCTTCGTCGGCGACGACACCCTGTTGACGCACTTGTGGCGTGTGTTGCGCCATCCGAGGTTGGCGGTCACCGTGACCTTTCTGCCGCCCTTGGATGCTGGCCGGAAAGGTCGGCGGCAGCTGGCCGAATCTGCACGAGCCGCGATCGCCACCCAACTTGCCGGGCACAGGGGCGAGGCCGCAGCCGCCCGAGCCGATCTGCCCGGTCGTCACAAGGCCGGCATGCTCGCGCGTCGGGCATAGGCGGCGACCGCGCGCTCAGGGCAGATCCGATGCAGAGCGCCGACCCGATGCGCATCGCCGTGGTCACCGAGACCTATCCTCCGGAGATCAACGGCGTTGCAAACACCATGCACCAGTTGGTGGGGGGACTCGCCGGCCGCGGACACCGCGTGTTGCTGGTGCGCCCGCGCCAGGCAGCCGACCGCCGCGGGCGCGCGCCGCACGGGCAAGTCCTGGTGCCAGGGCTGCCCATACCAGGCTACCGCGGGCTGCGCTTCGGCATGCCTGTCTATGGGCGCCTGCGCAGCCTATGGCATGAGCTACGCCCAGACCTGGTCTATGTGGCGACGCAGGGGCCCCTGGGTCATGCCGCGCTCAATGCCGCCCAGCGCGTAGCCGTTCCTGTTGTCACCGGTTTTCATACGCAGTTCCATCAGTACAGCCGGCACTATGGGCTCGGCCTGCTCACGCGGCCCATTGTCAACACCCTGAGGAGCTTCCACAACAGGTCCGACGCGACCTTGGTGCCCACCTCGACACTCCGAGCGCAGCTCCACGAGGTCGGTTTTCGCAATCTGCACGTCTTTGGCCGAGGTGTCGACACGGTGCTGTTCCACCCCGCCCGGCGCAGCGAGGCGCTGCGTCGCGCCTGGGGTTGCCGTCCCGGGGACTTGGCCGCGCTCTACGTGGGGCGGATCGCGGCGGAGAAGAACATCCACTTGGCGTTGGCCTGCATGGAGGTGCTCAGGGTCCGCTTCGAGAGCCTGCGTTGTGTCCTGGTTGGCGACGGACCCGAGCGTGGCCGCCTGGCACGCCGGCATCCGGGCTTTCATTTCGCCGGTGCGAAGGTGGGTGAGGAACTGGCCGCACACTATGCCAGCGGCGACCTCTTCTTGTTCCCGAGCCTGACCGAGACCTTCGGCAATGTTGTCACGGAGGCCATGGCCAGCGGGTTGGTCGTGAACGCCTTCGACTACGCCGCTGCACACGAGCACATCCACCATGGCAGCAATGGCCTGCTGGCGCCTTGCGGCGACAGCGATGCCTTCATCGCCGCCGCCCTTGCGGCAGCCAAGCAGCCAAGGCAGCTGGAGCGCATGCGCGCGACGGCCCGACGCACGGCCGAGTCCCTGAGCTGGTCCGTGGTCATGGAGGGGCTTGAGGAGCGCTTCGCCGAACTGCGGCGTCGCCACCGGGCCAAGGATGTCGAGCAACGGATGGATGCCGTAGGTCAGGCACCGTCAGGACGGAGTGCCTGAGTGACATGGCCCTTGCCGGGTGCGCGAGCCCCTGGAGAAAGCCAGAAGAGAAAGCCGGTCGAGACAGCCGTTAGGAAAAGGGCGCGTCCTTGCGGTGAGTCGCGCCTCCAGATTGCACCGGGCCGCCCGGCGACGGCTCGATGCGGGACACCCCGAGGACCTTACTTCGCCTCGGTGTCGGCCGGGGCAGCAGGCGCCGCGGGAGCAACCGGCATACCATAGGGCGCGGCGTAAGGCCCGTAGCCCGGGAAGCCGTGTCCATAGTAGGGGACGCCGTAACCATGGTACGGATAGCCGTAGCCGTAATACGGGTGGCCGTAGCCGTAGCCGTAGCCGCGGCCATAGCCGTAGCCGCGACCGCGGCCCCAGCCGCGACCGCCGCCCGACATGCTCATGTTGAAGTCGCCGTAACCGTCGCCGAACATATCGCTGAACCAGTCACCGAGGCCGTCGCCCCAGCCGGAGCCATAGCCAGGTCCACCCCAACCTGGGCCCCACCAGGCGCTGGCGGAGGCGGAAACGCCGAGCAGGGCGGCGACGGCGGCGGCGGTTGCAAGCTTTTTCATCTGTTTCTCCTGAGATTCTGGGTTGGCAAGCGCTGCGCTCTGTGCGACAGCGGCCATCATAATATTAGAAATTTCTAAAATACATAATCGCTTTTTACTATGATTGGAATTTTCATGATAGACATTGGCTATCGTCCCGCAGTCGCATGGAGAGATCGACGGCGCGCACGCTCTTGGTGAGATCGCCCACGGAGATGTCGTTCACCCCGGTCTCCGCGATCATCCTCAGCCGGTCCAGGGTGACACCGCCCGACGCCTCCAGGCGGGCCCGACACTTGTTCAGGGCTACGGCGCGCCGCAAGTCGCCGAGACCGAAGTTGTCCAAGAGCACCCGCTCGACGCCGGCCGCGAGCGCCTGTTCCAGCTGGGCGATGGACTCCACCTCGATCTCCACCGGCACCCCTGGTGGTACCTGCCGCCGCGCCAGGGCCACGGCCGCGGCGATAGAGCCCGTCGCAGCGATATGATTCTCCTTGATCAACACCACATCGAAGAGGCCCATACGGTGGTTGTGGCAGCCGCCGCAGCGCACCGCGTACTTCTGTTCCCGGCGCAGGCCGGGCAGCGTCTTGCGCGTGTCCAGGATGCGTACCGGCAGCCCCGCCACCGCATCGGCGTAGCGGCGCACGCGGGTGGCGGTGCCGGATAGCGTTTGGAGATAGTTGAGCGCGGTGCGCTCTGCGCTCAGCAGCGCCCGCAATGGCCCCTCAACTTGACACAGCCGTGCGCCCGGCTCCAGCAGCTCGCCATCGGCCGCTTGCCAGTGCACGGCGACGCGCGCGTCGGCCAGTGTGAAGGCGAGCTCGAACCAGGCCTGACCACAGAGCACCGCCGCCTCCCGCGTGACCACCTCGGCCCTAGCGGTTTGCGTTGCCGGCAGGAGGCCGGCGGTGAGGTCGCCCCTGCCCAGGTCTTCCTCGAGGCTGCGCTGCACATGGACGCGGACGTGCTCCGGCGGCGGCATGGATTCGGTGAGCGCTCGCGGGTTCGGTGACGGGTCTGACATGGTGAGCTGGGCTCGATTGGGGAGGATGCTCCGAGGATGCCGCCGCAACGCCAAGGGCAGGACAGGGCGCAGGGATTCAGCGGATGCTCAGCGACTGCCGGACTGCTTCCATCGCGCGGTCCACGAGGGGCCTGGCGCCTGTGCCGATGACGGTGGCGAGCTCCTGGGCGATCAGAGCCTCCAGGTCGGGCTTCGGCAGTTCGAAGCCTTTGCGACCCAGACGGTCCACGAAGAGTAGCGGGTCTCCGACCTCACCGCGCCACGCGAGCTTGAACCGCTGAATGCTGCCGTCGTCGCGGGCGACGCCAAGCCAGCAGCCGATCGGCAAGGCGTCTGCGTCGTTGCGCGAGACATCGGGCGCGGTCTCGCTGGCGCCGGCGCGGCCAACCGCATGCTCGGGTTCTTCGCCAGCCTGACCGGAATCGGCGTGGCCGCGCAGCACCGCGATGTGGACAGTCTGCAGTTCCTTGAGCCAGCGGGCCATGCGCTGCTGATCGGTGATCACTGCGCCCAGGCAGGCACGCAGATCACGCAGCAATTGGGGGATGCGCCGCAGCAGCTCGCGCCGTTCTGCCGCGTCGCGCTTGGGTGCGACGCTCCAGAGCAGGTCGTCGAGGACGCACTCGCCGGCGCGCCAGCCGTGGCCCTGCTCGCCACCGTCGGCATCCGCCTGCACCATCGCCTCGAGCCAGCCGTCCTCCAGGATGATGCGGACGATTCGTGGCAAGTCGGCGCGCCTCCGCACGCGCTGGTCCAGGAGCAGGAGCGCCCGCCGCCGCGCGCTCCGGCGTGCGTTGCGCGTGGCGGCCTGTTGCACCACGCGCTGCTCCGCGCTCGCGGCGCGCGCCTGCGTGCCGTCTACATGGTCGGCCAGCTCGCGCTCCAGCTTGGTGAAGAGCTCTGGGTCGGTATGCAGCTCGGTGACGACACGCTGCACCAGGTGGTCGATGCGTGCGTAGAGCTCGTCGCCCTGGTCAAGGTCGCTCTCGTTCCAACCGATACTCGCTTCCGCGACTCGGTTCAGGAAGGCTCGCGCGGGATGCTGGGGCTCGTCGAAGAAGCCGCGGTCGAGCAGTGCCACCTTGACGTAGGGGATCTGCAGCCTGCTCACCAGGGCCTTGATTGGGCTCGGCATGTCCGCACCGGAGAGCAACTGCTCGAACAGCAGGAAGACCAGATCCATGGTGTCCTCGTCGTCGGGCGCCAGGCAAGGCGGCTGCGCCGCTTCCATGCTCGCCCGCAGGCAGTCGCCCACGGCGTGGCGCAAGACCTTGGGCGCCAGTGCGGTGTCGGCCGCCTGCTCTGCCGCTTCGGGCTGCACCCGGGAGAGCAGTGCGATCAGCTCCTGCGTGGCCAGCATCGCCTGGGATGGGCCGGCGTCGCTGATCGGACGCGCGCCGGCGAGCATCCGTCTGAGTGCTTCGAAGGTGCAGGCGCCGACGCCGGACGCTATCGCCGTTGCGCCCGCCGGTTCGGAATTGGCCCTGGCGCGCGTCGAATCCGCGGCGGCGGGCACGCCGTTGGTGTCGGTTGGCAGCGCTCTGGTGCCGTCGCGCAATGCGTCGTCGGCGTCCTTGACGATCACGCGGCGGCGCGAGGTCGGCACCAGACCTTGGGTTACGGCAAACTCGACGCAGTCCGCATAGAAGGCATCCAGGTGATCCATCACCTGTTGGTCGAAGATCTTGTGCACCACCAGCACCGTGGACAGTTCCAACGCATCCATGGCGCGCACCCCGGCGGCGAAGGCGTTGGCGATGGCCGTTGGACTGATGGGGATATCGCGCTGGCTCAGGTCCGTCCGTCCGACTAGGTGGGCGAAGTGGCGCGTCAGGTCCCCCAGGGGCCGAATGTATCGGGTCTCCGCCTTGGAGACCATATTGCCGAGGACGAGCGCTTCCTCGAGGTCCCTATCGCCGAGGATCTGCAGCTTTTCTGGGTCGAAGCTGCGCTCCGCGGCGGGCCTCAGGTCGCGTGAGGCGTCCTGGAAAAGGGCCGCCGTGTCGCCGAGGTTGCGTAGGAAACGGCGCTTGAGGTTGGCCCGCTGGTGGCGCAGGTAGCCTTGAGCCTCGAAGTAGGTGGCGTAATTGCGATCGCTTTCGGCCTTGTCCGCGAGCTCGGAGAGCGCATCGTCCACGCGCTGCAGCGCCCCGTCCACCAAGGGCGGCAGCTCGTGCTGTAGACGCTCTGTGCAGTGGCCGAGCATGCGCTGCAAGGCCGCGGGTGGCGAACTGCTGCCGCGTGCGTCGGGCGAAGCTGGTCGGTCCGATCCCATAATTTGGTGCCGGCCCTTGGCGGATACCCCAAGAAATCGAGTTGGCGTTAGTCTAGTACCATTCGTTGGCTGCAACGCAGTTCAGGTCGTCCAAAATGCGAGCAATACGCGCTGGCCGGTGCACCATGCAGCAGGCAGGGGCCGCGGCGCTGCGCCCATGATGAGCCGCCGATCGCCGTCGCCGAGGAGGCAGCGGCCATGGCCGCCGAGGGGGGCAAGATCGGATCCGGCGTTGGCGCCAGCCGGACCGCAACGGAGATTAAGGCGATTTCTGTCAACAAACATACCCCCTGGCTTGTCTTCTCGCTCGCCTTCTTTGTCGCGGCAACGCGCACAGAGAACGACTATGCACGCGCTGCCGCTTCGCGAAGGCGGACGAGAATCCTGCGCCATTCGGTCTGTTTGTTTCCGGC
>JANQFI010000112.1 GCA_028277905.1 Chromatiaceae bacterium
GGGACCGGGGGCGCGGACGAAGCGCTCGGAAAGCTCGTCCTCGTGGATGGCGATGTCGGGGGTGACTCGGAGCGTCATGCTGGTTTGTGGTGCAGGGGGCCTAGGTCGGACGGCGACAGCTCGCATGCCCGCTTCGGGGCGGTGAGCTTCATCCATCGCTTCGGTGCCTCCCTCAACTGCCATATCCATTACCGCTGTTGCGTCATCGACGGCGTGTTCGAGCCGGTCGACGATGCCGCCGGTGTCTCTGAAGCCATAGGCTTCTGGCCCGCAGCGGCACTGACACCAGGGGCCGTCGCTGCCATCGCCGAGCAGGTGCGCGTGCGGGCGCTGCGCTGGCTCGCTTGCAGCGGACTGATCGAGCCCGACGATGTCCGCGAGATGCGAGCCCCAAGATGCCCACCCGGCCAACAGCGGCTTCTCCCTCGACGCCGCGGTGCCCAATGTGTGAACACGGCTGCCGCGCATGATCGCGCCGGGTTGGAGCGCCCGCTGCGCGACTGTGCCCGCCCCCGTTCGCGCTCAAGCGTCTGAATCTGCTTGACGCCGAACGCGTCGTCTATCGGTTACCCGCTTGCATTGGCCAGCGCGATGGCACCACGGCACTGACGCTCACGCCGCCAGTCTTGTAATCAAGCCTGCTGATCGACCAGCTCGCGGCGCAGCTTGTTCAGAGATTGGCCGCCGCCCAGGCGGCACCGCCATCGCTACCACGGCGTGCTCGCCCCCAACTCACCCCTGCGTGCAGCTGCCACCGCCTATGGGCGTGATGCGGCTGACGACCCGAGCGCCTCCGCCGAGGCGAACCCACCGTGCGCTGCTCCGGCCCGCAACGCCCGCTCCCCGGCCCGCTATCTCTGGGCCATGCTGCCTTGATGGGAGCAGACGCGCTTGTTCGAGTCCCTGCCGCTGGTTTGCCCGAACTGCAGGGCGGCTAAGCGCCGCATCGCCTTGGTCACCGATGCCGTGCCCGTCGAGCGGATTCTCGGGTACATGGGTGAGCCGTCACGCGCGCCTCCGATCGCGCCCGCCCGCCCCGGCGCTGCCCCAGTCGGTTCGATGGGCCTGCTCCGCTGGGGTACCAGCCCAAAACCGTCCTGGCTTGGGCGTTCGCGGCTCCATCACAGCTCACCCGCCCGCCTGGGAGGATGCTCCCGAGGCGATGCCGGATAGGGACCTATTCGGCCAGCCCGAGCCCGACGTCGAGTTTGATCAGCGCATCGCCTGGTAGCCACCGCCTCCCCCCGTCTCCAGCAGGCGGGGGTGCTGCCGCCCTCGTGTCCCGTCTGTCGGCTGCGCCCGAGAGCCGCGTTCCAGCGCCCGGCAACACGGAATCTCTACGCCATCCTGAGACCGCTGAGCGCCCAGATGGCGCCTTGACCGGTCGTCGAACCTCCGCTAGCCAGGATCCCTGGGCGTCGCCAGACGTGCAGAGTCGGTCGGTCTTCCTATCCGTATCCGTTCCCCGTCCTCAGCCGCACCAGCGTCCTTCAGCCGCACCAGCGTACTAAGAACACCATCCGCGCTCAGACTGTAGGCATCCAGAGGAACATGCCGGTCTGTTTCCAGATCGGAGAGCGTCACCCGACCCGAATCCCAGACCACCAGCTGATAAGGCGCAGCGACCGGCAGCCCGCGACGGTCCCGCGTGCGATTGAGGCCGCGCAGCGCGCCACGAATCAGCCCTTCCCCTCCCGGCTCGATGATTCCTAGGGTTTCGTCGGAGCCGGCGTCAACGACGGCCAGCCGATCATCCCCGAGATCATTGAAGCTCAGCTCGTAGACCCTCTGAGGCATTTGCCTCGCCGACCGCTCCGTGACCGGCTCGCTGAGCCGGATCCACCCCACCGACACCAGGGTGAGCAGGATCAGCGCCGCCGCGCCGATGAGCAGGGGACGGCTCTCCCTGGGTGGGGCACTTGCGGGAGCCTGCTCGGGCTCGTGCTCACTCTGGGTGGCCGGCTCCGGAGCGGGAAGGTCCTCGGCGCCGAGGTCGGCGGCCCGCTCGGCGGCCTCGATCTGCGACGTCAGCAGGCTTGCCACCTCGCCCACCTCGGGCAAGGCCCGCAACATGGGCTCGGGTTGGCGCAGACGCCAGGGGCGGACGTGTGGCCACAGAACGACGTACGGAATTCTGGCGCCGCTCTTGAGGCCAATGGAGATGTTGCCGACCCCGTTCGAGGCGGCCTTCACCTGGAGTGCAGCAATCCCTTTGAAGGGAATATCCACCGTGTCGATGCGCACGACACCCACACGCATAACGATGCGACGGTTTGTAATGGTATAGATGGTTGCCTGTGCACTCAGCCAGGCGAACAGTTCGAGCAGGCCAATGACCGCCGCCCCTGCGCCCAAGACACGGACGGCCGCGAACACGACTTCCGCCGCCGTGTGTCCCTCCTGGTAGGCGGCGACCTGCCACACAGCGAGCACCGCGAAACAGGCCGCTATGATGTGCGTGTGGAACTGCTGCCTCGCCAGGCTATGCCAGCGGGGCAGCCCTTGCCAGACGATGTGCTCGCCCTGCGGCAGCGGTGCCGGCAGCCCCGGATGCGGCAGGCCACCCAGAATGCTTTCCTTAAGTGAGAGCTCCTGTTGACCCGTCTCGTCTTCATGAGCCGAACCGTAACGTGCGCAAGACCGCATCTCGCCTCTCCGCTCAGTGTCACCAGGAGGACTCGAGTTAGCTGGGTATCGTCGGCGACCAGCTCAGGTCGTATGGGACGATGCCGTGCTTCATGCCCCACAGGGTCCAGTTGTCCACCGCGGTACCGTCGATCAGAATCCTAATCGCGCCGGTGATGCAGGTCAACATGGCGAACCACCAGGCCGAGCGATGGATCGACTCTATGTTGGCATTGAAGGCCATGGTCCAGCGCCAGAACAGGGCCGCACGCTCGGCGGCCGTACCACGGTCCGTAATCTGCTCCAGCTCGCGCTCGCTGCCGAACTGGGCGAGGGCAAGAATGGCGGCGCCATGCGTCGCAAACAGCAAGCCGGAGCCGTACATGAAGGCGATCGAAAGGCCGTGGAAGGGATTCCAGTACAGATTGCCCCACTCAATGGAGAAGTAGTTGGTCCAGTCCAGCGCGGGAAGCTACCGAAGGGCACGGCGTGGTGCCAGCTGCCCATCATGACCGGACGGATGAACCCGAGCACCAGATAGAGCCAGATGGCCGCCAAAAAGGCCCAGGATACGTGCAGCCCCAGCCCGAGCATCTTCTAGTCTTGACGGCTCTACCGCCGATGCGGCCGGGCAAAACCAATCACCGGTTCAGACCCGTGCGGCGGAACCGCTGGGGCCGAAGTACCGGGGCCGAGCCGCGGCACCGGGCTTACATCAGGTAGTGTGCGGTGAAACCGCCGGCCCGCCCGACGCGCGCTCCGCTCCCGTCTGTCCTGACAGGCCTAGGCGATGATCCGGCTCGATAGCCTGTGCTAGGCTCTTTGGCACAGCCGCCAGCCTTCGTACCGCTATGACCCACAGCGCAGCGACCGATCCCGCACCGGTCCGCAGCACGCCCTGTCCGGCTGCGGACGATGCGGTCTCGCCCCGCTCCGAGGACGGCCGCCGGGTCTCCGAAGCGACCTACTGGGCCGAGTACTACGACGCCCCGGATGTCTGCTACGAATGGAACAACGGCCTCCTGGAGGAGAAGCCCGTGTCGAGCTACGAGACCATCGCCGTCTACAAGTGGCTCATGGGTCTGCTGGAGCACTTTCTGAAGGTCCACCCCATTGCCGACTGGGTCGTGCTGGAGATGGGCTTTCGTCTGGCGCTCGCCGAGCGCGTCGTCATCCGCCGGCCCGATCTCGGTGTCGTGCGTCACGACAATCCCCATCCGCTGCGCCCCGGCATCGTCTCTTATCCGGGCACCTTCGACCTCTGCATCGAGGCCTTGTCCGACCTGCGCCCGAAGGACATTCGGCGCGACACGGTCACCAAGCGCGGTGAATACGCCGGCGGCGGCGTGCCCGAGTACTACATCCTCTCCCACCACAGCGAGCACCAGACCTTCTACACCCTCGACGCATCCGGCCTCTATGTGCCGCTGCCCGTGACCGACGGACTGGTCCGCTCGCGGGTCCTACCCGGCTTCCAATTCCGCCAAAGCGACCTCTGCGAGCAGCCGGACTGGGACAGCATGCGCGCCGACCCGGTCTATGCCGGCTTCGTCCTGCCCGGCTGGACCGCGGCCGAGCAGCGCGCCGAGGCCGAGGCCGCCGCGCGCCAGCGGGCCGAAGCGGAGCTTGCGCGGCTGCGTGCCCAGATCGAGGCGCGGAAGCAGTAGTTGCCTGCGGTGGATGCGATTCGCTTATCCGCCCGACGTCCGCAACGTTCATCCGGTGTCGAGGCTCTGCCTCGGCACCCAGTCTTGGTGGCTCTGCCGCAGATGCAGCAGGGCACACCCGATCACCACGTCGGATCCGTGCGGCAGAGCCGCCGGGGCCGAAGTGCCGGGGCCGAGCCGTTCCACCAGGCTTACATCAGGTACTGCGCGGTGGAACCGCCAGCCCGCCGGACCCGCGCTCTGCTTCCGCCTTTTCTGACGGGCCGATGCCGTGATCCGGCTCGATTGCCTGTGCTAGCCTTTTCGGCACAGCCGGCAGCCGCTACCGCCTATGGGCGTGATGCGGCTGACGACCCGAGCGCCTCCGCCGAGGCGAACCCACCTTCCGCTGCTCCGGCCCGCAACGCCCGCTCCCCGGCCCGCTATCTCTGGGCCATGCTGCCTTGATGGGAGCAAACCGGCCTGTTCGAGTCCCTGCCGCTGGTTTGCCCGAACTGCGGGGCGCCTAAGCGCCGCATCGCCTTGGTCACCGACGCCGTGCCCGTCGAGCGGATTCTCGGGCACATCGGTGAGCCGTCACGCGCGCCTCCGATCGCGCCCGCCCGCCCCGGCGCTGCCCCAGTCGGTTCGATGGGCATGCTCCGCTGGGGTACCAGCCCAAAACCGTCCTGGCTTGGGCATTCGCTGCTCCATCGCACCTCAACCGCCCGCCTGGGAGGATGCTCCCGAGCCGATGCCGGACTGGGACCTCCTCGGCCAGCCCGAGCCCGACGTCGAGTTTGATCAGCGCATCGCCTGGTAGCCGCCGTCTCTCTCCCGCAGGGGACGGTGCACCCGCCCTCGTCTCCCGGCGGCTCGCTGCACCGCACAACCCCGTGCCAGCGCTCGGCAAAGCGCGTGCTTGCACCGCTCGCAACGCCCGTCAGCCCCGCGCTGCGTGCTGGCCGCGTATCCCGCCCCCGCTCACCTCCTGTCTCGGCCCAGACCTGAGCGCTCAGGGTGGCTTGGATTGCCTATCTGTTATCTGTGGCCCGCGTTCCAGAAGAAGAACCCGATGAGCTGGCTGACCAGCGCCAGGTACAGAACCGTCAGCAAAACCTCCGCCGGGACGGCCGCGGCCCGAGCCAGGCCCATGACTGGCGGGCCGTCGCCAGCCCAGCCCGGACCCCAGACGGGCGTCCAAACGGCGGCCGGCACCAGCACCACCGGCAGCCCGATCACCAGCGCCCAGCAGATCACTTGCCAGCCGCTCAGGTCTGCGACAGCTTGCCGCCCAGGGCATAGCCCACGGCGGCGGCCACCAACGCCCCGAGGAGGGCCAAGTCGCCGTCGCCGAGCCCGCCCAAGCCCTCGGACGCCGCATAGCCCACCGCCAGCAAGGCGCCCAGCCCGGCCACCAGCCAGAACCCGGCGGAGGCGCGCTCATGGGCGATCACGCGCCCGGCCAGGGCCGTGGCCAGCGGCAGCACCCCGAGCACCGCGCCGCCATGGGCCGCCGGCACTCGCTCCATCGCCAGCGCCGAGAAGATCGGGAACGCCACCACCACGCATGGGGACACCAGCGCCAAGCGCATGAGCTCCGGCCGGGTCGGCACGCGCTGCCGGGTCAAGGCCAGCACCGGCGCCGCCGCCAGCGCCGCAACCACCGCACGGCCCGGGCCGATGTACAGCGGGTCGAGGGAGGGCGCGACGAACCGGGTCGCCGGCAACGTGAGGCCGAACGCCGTCACGCCGATCAGCCCCAGCGGCATGCCCTTGCCGGTGCGCAGCACCGATGATCCGGAAGTGGTGCGCAAGGCAGATGCCTAGGGCGTGCAGGGCGGCAGAAGCGAGCAGATCAGTCGCCCGGCCCCATCCTGCTCACAAGCGACTGCGTCGGCGCCGGGCAGCGCCCCCGGGCTCGCAGGCGCGCCGTTTGGGTGGTACCCCTGCCGAGCCCCGCATGAGGGATCTCAGGCACCTGCGCCATGATGCTCGGTCAACCGAGCCCGCGCCGCGTCATAACCCTGGGCCGCCGCGATCTGCTGCGCGCAGCTTGTCCGTCGTCGGTCGCGGCCGGAGACCCCTCCCGCAGGGGCTCGCGCGGGGCCGAGTCATCGGCCTGGACTCCCCACCCGCGCCCGGCCTGTTGGCCCAAGCGACCTCGCCGGGCTTGCGTCTCGGCGCTGTCGCGACAGCACGTGGCGTCCTGATGTCGCTGCGTCGCTCCCGCGTTACCATTCAGACAAGCCCCAGCCGACCACCCCGAAACCCGCCAAGGACAGCCCCATGCCCAAGCTCTTCCTCTCCCACGCCACCGAGGATGACGCCGTCGTCCGCGACCTCCAGCGCGCGCTGGAGCGCCAGGGCACCCCGGACGCGCCCATCGCCGTCTGGAGCGATGCCCGCGAGCTGGTCGGCGGCGACCTGCTGCAACCGGAGATCGCGCAGGCGATCCGCAGCGCCCACGCCTATCTGGTCCTGGTCAGCCCCGCCGCCCTGCAATCCGCCTGGGTCGGCAAGGAGCTGAAGCTGGCCCTGGCACGGCAGCGCGAGCGCGGCGCCAAGACCTACCCCGTCATCCCGCTGTCCCTCGACCGCACCAGGCTCGGCGTGCTGGAGGGCTACT
>JANQFI010000176.1 GCA_028277905.1 Chromatiaceae bacterium
GCGATCTGGCCGCGGAGGCCGTTGCCCGGGGCCTCGTCGAGTGCATTTCGGCTGGCTCCATCGGGCGCATTCTGCGCGAGGCCGATCTCAAGGCAGCCAGCGCCCGCGGCTGGATCAACACGCCGCGCGATGAGCCGTTCGATGAGAAGTGCCAAGATGTTTGTGAAACCTACCGACTGGCGAGCGCGCGCGCCGCCGCCGGCGTCGAGACGCGCAGCATCGATGAGATGACCGGTGTACAGGCCTTGGAACGCGCTGCACCCACCTTGCCGGTTCGCTCCGGTCTGGTTGAGCGCCGCGAGCTCGAGTACATCCGCCATGGCACCTTGACCCTGATCGCCGCTCTTGTATCTGGTCACCGGCAAGGTCACCTACCACCCGAACTTCAGCACCCGAACTTCACGAACTTCAGAACACCCACCCAGGGTGCGGGAACTGCGGGAGGGAGGACGGATAACGGATAGGAAATCCGAGCCACCCTGAGAGCCCAGCTATGGCCTGAGACAGGAGGCGAGCGGGTGCGCGTGCTCGGGCGACACGCAGCGGCAGGGCTGACGGAGGTCGCGAACAGTGCAAGCGCGCGCTCCCGGGCACCGGGGCGGGGCTCTGGGGCACAGCGGACAGGTGGGGCACAGGGGCGGCTGCACCCTCGCCTGCGGGAGACGGCGGCGACCAGGCAGGGCGCTGATCGAGCTCGACGTCGGGCTCGGGCTGACCGAAGAGGTCCCAGTCCGGCCTCGGCTCGGGAGCAGCCCATGGCGGCAGATCCGACAGCAACGCCGGGTCCGTGAGCCAGGGATCGGGCTGCTGGCCCAACGCCAGGCCCGCGTCTAATGCCGCGCGCATCTGGCTCGGATCGAAGGCCAACGCATTGTGGCCGATGTCGACCCGCTCTGGGATTGCGATGGTCTTGAAGCGGTAGCCATGGGCCTGGGCGGCGACATAGGCACGCACCAGCAGGGACTCCATCGAGTTGGTCAGCATCACGTCCAGGCTGCTCCCGGCGACGCCGAGCAGATCGTCGTTGACTGGCGCGGGCGGACCGCTTTCCTTGCAGGAATTTGACCCCGGCACTGGGGCCGCTGCGATTCCGGTCGTCGAACACCGGGCTGTCGTCAAACCGCCATGCCATGGGCCGGTAGCCGGGGACGGCATCGACCCGATCGAACCGGTAACCGACGCCGCCGAAGATCCGTGCCATGGAGATCATCGACGAGCTGGGGCCGGTCGCGCGCGACATCTACTCCGGCGCCCTCGGCTAGCTGGCCTTCAACGGCAACATCGCATCGACGACGGCGAGCAGGTTGTCGATCGCCGGTCGTGATTGGAGCCATGGCTCGTCGAAGCTCCGAACCACCCATGATGTGTCATTGAGCCTGGCCCCTTTTCCCTTTTCCTCTTTTCCTCTTTTCCTCTTTTCCTCCCAATAAATCAGCGTTTCCCTAGCGGCTCCACTGCAACGACTGGCAACGCAGCCGGGCGCCGTACGCGGCGCGCACTGGGGGTTGGGTCGGCGCTGTGCGCATGGGTCATTGCGGCTGCGGACCCTCATCAGGCTCGATCAAGAAGGGCATCATCGGGTGCCCACGGCAGACCTCCTCTTGGAAGATGACGCCCTGATGCGGCTCGCCAAGCTCGCCGGCATGAAAGAGCAAGGAAAAGACCGCGTCGGCCTGGGGCGCCTCTACCAGCACCATCAACAGGTCCCTTTCGCTCCAGACAATCCGGCCGGGTCGCGGACGCCGGCGATCGGTGCCGCGCGCGTGGTGGTGGGTTACCGAGAGAACGCCGGGGTGGTCGTCGATGAGCTCCATCAGGGTCAATGCCCGACCGCTGACGACGATTGCGGTGATCAGCTTCTTTTCGACACCGTATCCAATGTGGCCGAGTACGCTCATTCGCGAGCGTCCGCGTGAACGCCAAACCGGGCCGCGATCTCGTGCGGGATGTATGTCGCCATCTTTTCGAGACGTGTGAGCCAGAGGATACCCATGCCCGGCGTATCCATCTTCGCGGCCACGAACACGCGCTCGAACAGGTGATCCGCCTGCTCATCCGGAACCACGATGTAGATGATCTCCTTCTCGGTATTGACCGTCAGGCCGAGGATTCCGAGGTGTTTCTGACGGACCCCGGTGCCGTGTGCATGGAAGATGGTCGCACCCTGGGCTCCGGCCTCCATTGCAACCTGCACCACCAGATCCGCTGCGCCCCGTTGAACGACGGCGGTGAGCAGGGTTACGCCGGTTAGTACGATGAGCTCATTACCGGTGCTCAAGGTCGTCTCCTTCTCGAGGGGGCGCGGGTCTGGCGATCGATCCAAACGCCGGTGGCGAGCACCGAAACGATCGGGCCGACCGAGCACATGGCCAGGATGCCGAAACCGTCGGAGGCCTCGACCACACGGCCCAGGCCGATCCCCAATGCAAGCAGCAGTGGTACCGTGACCGGACCCGTCGTGACGCCCGCACTGTCCCAGGCCAGGTTGACGATCTCTTCGCGCGAGACGACGGTCAGCGCCAACGCGGCGGCATAGCCGACCAGCAACAGGATCCACAAGGGCAGGTCGAAGAGGATGCGCATGACGCCAAGGGTCGCGCCACACCCGACCCCGACCGCGACGGCATGGAGCAGCATGCGCTTGCGAAAGGCACCGTCGGTGAGGTTCTCGACGGTCATGCCCATGGCGTTCAGCGCGGGCTCGGCGACCGTTGCACCGTACCCGATCGAGAAAGCGAAGACCAGGGTCACGGCGATTCCGAGCGCGAACGGATAGAGCGGCGGAGCGCCCGTTTGCCAGTGCGGCGAGAACGCCCACGGAACATTCGCGCCGGCCTGCTCGCCGAGCGACACGAGTCCGGCCGTCAGACCGAGATTGAACAGCGCCATGCCGGCAACGGCCATCCCGACGCCGTAAACAAAGATATTACGCCGGCGGATGCGCTGGCGCAGCAGCTGGGTTTGGACCAGTACCAGCAACAGGAGAAGGGGCACGATCGCGCGCAGTGCGCCGAGGATCTCTGCAAAAGGTGTTTCCCGATACCAGCCAGTAGGCGCCTGCAGCTCGACCGGCCGCAGCGCTTCCGCGCCCTGACTGGTCAGGTAGATCGCCGCGCCGAGTACGGCGAGAATCGGAAACAGCGACGCAAGCGTCACGATGCCGAAGCCGGACAGCGGGTTGTCGCTGCGACCCGTGGACGCGGCGACGCCGACGCCGACCGCCAGCACGAGCGGCACGGTGACCGGTCCGGTCGTAATGGCACCGCAGTCCCAGGCCAGGCCGATGACGGGTGCCAGCTCCGGTTGCTGCGCGGCCCAACAGGTCAACCCGAGGATCGGCGGCACGATCAGCAGCACCAAGGTCTTCAGCTGCCAGCCGAACATCAGGCGCAGCATCCCGATGCTGACGGCCAGGCCGACTCCGGTCGCGATCGCGAGCACGAGCCAGAAGACGTAGGGGCCGAGCAATTGCCCCAACCATGGCGCGCGATCGCTCGTCAGCGCGGTCGCCGCGGCCTGCAATGCGCTGATGGCCGGCTCGGCAAAGGTCACTGCCACACCCAATAGCAGACTGAATGAGAGCAATACAGAGGGATGCATCCTGCCGGGCATCTGAAAGCCGACGTTCTCGGCGAAGGGCATCAGGCCGACCTTGACTCCTTCCATGAAGAACATCAGCCCGATGACGACGGCGAGAATACCGAGCGCAATGGATTGGGTGTCGAGCAATGTGCTGCGCAGCGCGAGCGCCTGGAACCCGATCAGCATCAATGCCAACGGGATCACAGCGCGTAGTTGCTCGGCCAAGCGGGCCGAAACATAAGGGGTCAGGAGACGATGCAGATCGACAGCGCGCAGCCGGGGTCGCCGCGGCTGCAGGCGTTCGGCCTCGAGCATCGCCGAGAAACCGACTTGCCGCTTATGGCGTTGGATAGCGCCCAGATAGATGCCGTAAGGGAGCTCGCGCTTGACCAATATGTCGTTGTCCTGCTCGCGTGTTCTAGGTGCTCGGGCAGTCGATCGCCCCGAACGAGGGTCATTGCAGGGTAACCGGCCGCCGAGCGACGGTCAACGCGGCCCGAGCAGAGGCGCCGGCCCGGGGGCTGGGCGATTCGCGGCAGGATTGCCGCGTCGACGGCCGAGAGATCAGTGCGTGCGCTCGAGTCGATGGCACGCGATTGGAAGGTCAGAGCTCACCGCTGTTCGTTCCGGTGTGATTGTATTGCGCATCCCTTCGTGCGTCGATTCCGCGCGGCGGCTTCGCCAGCAACGGCGCCTTGGATTTTCCGAGGAGCCCGCTCGCCGTCGTTTCCTGCTGGTTGCGAGTCGCCAGACCCGACGCCCGTCACCGCGGGCTAGGATCAGTAGTGTCCGGTGGCTTCAGGGAAAGGGAACCGACCGGCGTTTCGCTAGGGATTCTGATCAAATCCCATCCTGACATCTGATCAGCTCGCGATGCGAAGACGCGGTCTCCGCCTTGCTCCATTTTCAGCCGCTTACGTGCCCGAAAACCGCGGCACATGCCTGTGCCGCAGGAACCGGAGAATGGGTCAGGGCTTCCCTAGTGCTTTGCTGCGGAAGTTCCGAGACAGGGATCCCCTAGTTGTCGTAATCGCAATCGTAATCGAATATCCGCAGGGTCGAGACCGCGATCACGACAACGACCTGAGACGATCTCGGCACATTCGCACTGCTGCACTAGCGCGGGGCGCGAATCAGCTCCAGGGCCCATGGCGGCAGATCCGACAGGAACGGCGGGTCGGTGAGCCAGGGATCGGGCTGCTGGCCCAACGCCAGGCCCGCGTCGAACGCCGCGCGCATCTGGCTCGGATCGAAGGCCAGGGCATTGTGGCCGATGTCGACCCGCTCTGGGATTGCGACGGTCTTGAAGCGGTAGCCATGGGCCTGGGCGGCGACATAGGCGCGCACCAGCAGGGACTCCATCGAGTTGGTCAGCATCACGTCCAGGCTGCTCCCGGCGACGCCGAGCAGATCGTTGTTGACTGGCGCGGGCGGACTGCTTGCCTTGCCATTCTGGATCACGTACACCGTGCCCGCCCCGAAGCGCGGTGGCGCGGGGCGCTGCCGCCCGGTCAGACCGACGACGACGATGTTCTGGCGGACACCGCCGTCGGCGAACAGATGCCCGTCGATCTCGACCGGCGGAAAGGCGACCGGCGGCGAGGCCGACGCACGCAGGACCTTCTTGTAGAGGTCCAGCTTACCTTCCTTCGCGATCAGGGTCAGGTTCCAGACCCAGGTCTGCTCGTAGTCCAGGTTGGTGGTGCCGACCCACAGACGCCGGTCGTCGTCGTAGGCGGCGGCCACGCGGCGCAGGACCTCGTCGGTGATGTACCGATCCAGCAGCTCCTGCAGCGGCGAGGTGTCGTAGATCGAATTGTTGCCGAACAGCAGGCCGATCCAGGGGCGGGTCCGGTAGATGCTGCGGTCGCCGACGTGGGTGAAGATCTTCTCCAGCACCGCGTCGTCGGCCGGCGTGCCGAGCAATGCGTGTGTCGCGAGCAGCGCGGCGGTGCTGACGCCGGTGACGATGTCGAGCTCGGGCCGGTCGCCGCGCTGCCGCCAGCCCCTAAGGAAGCCGGCGCCGAAGGCACCGTTCTGGCCGCCGCCGGAGAGCACCAGGATCTGCAGCGCATGTCCGCGCCTGGCCTCAAAGTGCGGGATCACGCCCTCGGCGGCGCTGGCGTGCGCGACCGAGTGGCGCCCCACCGGGCGGCTCGGATCGAGCGGATCCTTGCCATTGGGCAGGGACGCATAGCGCGACCCTTCACGCGACAGCGGGCGTTCCGGGGCGCTGGCGCACCCGCTGGCGATCAGGACGACCACCAGGCTCGCGAGCGCGGTGACGAGACATCTGTGCATGTGACTGCTCCGAATCCATCGCCCTGATCGGTTGCCGCGGACGGCGCGAGGGCTCTGAGCCCGCGACCGAGCAGGACTCTGTGCTCAGAAGAGGAATTTCACCCCGGCAAAGGGGCCGCTGAGATTCACGTCGTCGAAGACCGGGCTGTCGTCAGACCGCCATTCCATGGGCCGGCGGCCGAGGACGGCATCGACCCGATCGAACCGGTATCCGACGCCGCCAAAGACCTGCCAGGTCAGCTCGCTGTCGCCATTGTCGTGTCTCCATTCAAGGTTCCGGCCGTATGCCGACAGACAGCCGGATCGGTTGGGGCGGGCGTCGGACGGATGCCGGATCGGGCGATCCGCCATGTGACGGTCACCGGTGGCCTCTACACCGCTCCACGGAGCCGCTTCGCGCTCCACCCGAAGTACGCGCTCCCTGTTCCGCATCCTGCGCCGGGGCCGCCACGCTTAGGCGTCGGCTCAGCCGCAGCACCGGGGGGCCGGCCTCGTCCCCGATGCCGAGGCAGCCGTCGAAGGCCCGCTGCAGCCCGGCCTCGCCGATGCTACCGCCGGCGGCGATCAGCACCTGCTGCGAGCGGAGCGAATCCCACCCCCAGGGCCCGGTATCGCGCAGGTTGTAGCGCTGACCGACCATCGGATAGGGCGATCCTGCGGCGCGGCCAGGGTCTCACGAAAGAAGCCGTGCATCCAGTCGCTGGCGACGTCCGCCAGGGCCGGCCGGTTGGCGATGGCCTGGCTGCCGAGTTTGCGGGCAGGCTCGTAGTTGGCCTGTGCCTTCGCCAGCTGGGCCTCGGCGCTCTGCACCGCGGACTCGGCCTGCTTGGTGATTTCCCCGGCATCCATGGGCGGCTCGGGCGTCACCGCCTGCCGAGCAGGATAGGCTGCCGGCACGGCCAACAGGTAGGCCAGCAGCGCGATGGAGTAGCAGGGGATGAGACGCCGCATGGGTCTGCTCCCTGGTATGGGTGCGGCGGCGACGGGTTCCGTGCCGCATTGCAGCTGTCGGGCTGCGGGGAGCTGGGTGACCTTGGTGCGGCACCGAGGCGGCCCTGCCCGGTGTCGCGGGTGGACGCAAGACTGCTGTGGCCGCGTTGCGCGAATCTCGACGCAGTATTACGCTTTGTATTCATCTCCTTCGACAGGTCTCACCATGGGGACGCGAACCGTCCGGCTCGACGACGAAACGGAGAAGAAGCATTTGGCGGCAGGCACGCTCGAGACCTTCCTGAGCGAAGCGCGACTTCGTCGCTGATCGCATGACAAACAAGAAGTCGCCAACAACCACCGGAATGACGGCCGGCATGACGGCCGGAGGCTGCTAGGACGCCGCTTCGAGCGCCCAGCGGGCCGCCCTGGAGCCTTTCTGCCCTGGCACGGGGAGATCGTCGAGCGGCGCCTGCTTCGACCCGAGCCGGCCTGGATCGGGGCGCTCGATCGGCGTCCGATGGCCCCGGCCCCACGATGATCCGCGCCG
>JANQFI010000287.1 GCA_028277905.1 Chromatiaceae bacterium
CGCCCGCAAGTTGCGCTCGATATCGTAGACGAGCGCCTTCAGCGGGGAGACATAGAGGACCTGGGTACCAGCCGCAGGCTCGCCTGCGCCCGTCGCTGCGGCAGCCTCGGGCCGCGCGGCCCCTCGGACCCCGCCACACGCGACTCGGGCCTCCCCACGCATCAACCTGTCGATGGACCACAGGAAGGCCGCGAGCGTCTTGCCGCTGCCCGTGGGCGCGGTGATGAGCACGTGTTGGCCGGCGGCGATAACTGGCCAGCCGCCGGCTTGGGCGTCGGTCGGGCCTAGGAAGTTCTGGTGGAACCAGCGGTTCGTGGCAGGGCTGAACAGGTCCATGGTCGGGGAATATGGGGTCTTCTCTGCGGCCCAAGGGCCAAGCCCAGGCCGACTTGGAGCTCGATCAGCCTATCGTCCGGGTCGCCGCCGCGTCGCGCACGAGAGGCTGGGGTCTCCCCCGTCTCGCCTCGGTCCGCTACGCCCGGAGATCTCGTCCCAGGGCTCGGCATAGCCTGTCCTGGCCCCGGCCGCGAGGTCCGCCAGCCCTTTGGTGGGAGCTTGACCGAGCCTCCAGACCCCGCGAGCTTGAGCTTTCGGTGACCCCAAGGAATCCAGAATTCCACCACGCGGCCGGTCCGGGTCAAGGTCCAATTTTGCACATTCGGTACCCTTTCTCCGGGTCGGGTCCCGAGCATGCTCAGGGACCCGGCCCCTGAGGGTTTTTCCGAGCAGTCCTTCCGGCGAAGGCCGCCTTCGCCGCACATTGGGGAGAAATCACGCCATCAAGCATCACCTCGTCGCCATCCTCGTCTCGTCGCCATCCTCGTCGGTATGCCCGTGCTCCTGGCCGCCCAGGACGCGACGGCCCTCCAGGACGGTGAGTGGCAGGGCCTCACCAGTCAAGGACCGGCAGCGGGCGCATCGTCGAGCTCTGTGCCCGCTGCCACGACGCAGCAGGCGGGCGAAAAGACAAGCCAGGCGGTCTGTTTGTTGACAGAAATCGCCTTAGTGTTGAAAACACACTAAATGGCGCTACACTTGGGTC
>JANQFI010000302.1 GCA_028277905.1 Chromatiaceae bacterium
CGTCTGGCGGGCTTCGCTGGGCATGGACTCGCTGTGCGGTATTCTACCAGCGCCGACCTGGGGATTGCGGGTCTGGGGGGGCTTTTCGGAGGGGACTCAAACCTACGGCGGATCATCCAGCGGTTCCTGCAGGCCGGCATCATGGAAGATGGCGTGCTCACAGCCAGCGACGAAGGGACGCCGCCAGGCGGTCTGGTCTCACCCGTGCTCAGCACTATCTCCCTGCACTCGGCCGGATGCCTACAGATTCAGCTCGGCGCTGACAGCTCGGCCCATGCCTCCAGCGCAACCAGGCACAGCAGGGCTGAGAACAAGCGCATCATAGTGATTTCTCCCCGGCGCAGGGACACGCTAGCGGGTCATTCGGTCCCCGCGCGCCAATCGGCATCCTTGAGCTGGATGTCGGCGTCGGGGCCGAAGGGTTGGTACGGGGTTATCTCACCGCTGCCCACGGTTACCAGGGACAGGCCCACGCGACCGCCTTGGGTGTGGGAGAAGAGGATACACGCGCCATCCGGGGACCAGGCCGGCCAGGTCTTGTCGCCGGGGCCGTCGGTGACCTGGCGCGGATCACTGCCGTCGGCGGCAACGGCCCAGATCTCGTAGCGGCCGGTCCGGTTGGACGAGAAGGCAAGCCGGCTGCCATCCGGCGACCAACGAGGATGGATGTCGCTGGCGTTGGCGAGGAGCAACTGCCGCGCTCGACCGCGTGTGAGGTCGAGGGTCCAAAGCTGCTGGACGACGCTCACGCCGCCCCGGTAGGGCATGACGGTGAGCCAGGAGGTGTAGGCCAGGTGCGTGCCGTCGGGGGAGATGTCCGGGAAGTCCTGGATGCCGGTCTGCTCGATGACGGGCTCGCTGTGCGCCCAAGCGCTATCGGCCCGGGTCAAGGTCGACTGCTCCTCGTCGGCCTTGAAGGTGAAATGGGCACAGAGGAGCTGCCCTGTTCGTGGATTCCAAGCGGGTCGGACGGGGGAGCCCTCCTCCACCACGACGGTGTGGCAGGTGCCGTTCCCCAGGACCGGGCAAACATGGAGTCCGCCGCCGGTGACCTCGAAGGCGACTTGCGTGCCGTCTGGAGAGAAGCGCGGCGCGCCTTTGTCGCCGGCGATCTCAGGGGTCGCTATCGGCTGGGGCTCGGCGGCGGGATCGGATTGGTGATAGAGATGCCAAAGGCCATCCTGGAGGGCGGAGCAGACGATGCCGGCTTCGGCGGCGGCCATGATCGTGAGCATCATGACCAGACCGAGCGCGATGCCGGAGTTGGCCTTGCGCGTCACCGCGGGCCTCTGCAACCGGACGCTCATCCGTCACGGCTCCAACAGGATCTTTCTGCTCTTGACACCGACCTGCCCTCTGAAGCTGGAGATATTCACGGTCAGGATGCGCTCACCGGGCGGGAACTGGTTGAGCTCCCACTTCCAGTTCAGCGGCAGATAGCCACGCTCGGCCTCGGCGAAGAACTGACCGTCAACAAACAGCAGGACCTCGAACTGGTCTTCCATCAAGCGCGGCTTGTCCTCCTCGGCAACATCGATACGCACGTTCACCGCGCGCTTCACGGTCGGCACCGCGCCCGCTTCCGGGATGTCCGGGAAGGTCATCTCCACCCGCGGGGCGCGTGCCCAGGCCGGCGGCACCAGCGCGTCGGGCCGGAAGCGCTGCCCGGCCTCGTCGTCGCTCGGCCGCTCGGGCTTCTGGGGCCGGTCTTTGCCGCGCCCCAGCTTGTACTCGCGATAGGTCTCGGCGTCGTTGCCGTAGGTGATGACGGTCGCCTCGGGCAGCGTCACGTCGGTGACCAGGGCGGTGAAGTCCTCGCGATCAAGGAGCTTGACGAGCTGGTCGGCATCGAAGCCGTCCCAGTGCTCGATCACCTTGCCCGCCGGGCGCGGCTGCCAGTCCACTAGGGTGCGGTACATGGGACCGTTGCGGATGCCGAGGCGCATGAGTACCCGGGATGGCGCCGGCAACTTGTAGCTGACGGTCCCGGTGTCTTCGAAGGTCGCATCGCGGATGTCCTGGACCTCGCCACCGGAGAATGTCGTTGGGTCGTAGATGCTGCCGTCGGCTCCCTCGACCACGAAGGTGTAGGCCTCGTCCGGGACTGGCTGGCCACTCTCGTCTTGGCCGTCCCAGGACATCGCCTGCTGCGCAACCCCCTCGCGCTGAGGCACCGGAATCTCTCGGATCAGGCCGCCGGCTGGGTCATACACCAACACCTTAGCCCTACTTCCGCAACTCAGGGGTATAGGCGATCGTAACTGGTTGATAAACTGAAATCGGAGGTCGAAAGGTCTTCACTACCAGCCGGTTTCTCGCTCAGGCAACCCGGGCCGTTTGTGATTGGATACGCGGCGGGGGTTGGTCAGGCAGCGTGAGCGTCAGTTGCGCGAGAAGCAGCTGCTGATCGGCCTCCGGCTGGGTATAGCGGGGCAGGATCAGGACCCGCCCGTCGGTGGTCGGCACCCGCACGTCGACCA
>JANQFI010000629.1 GCA_028277905.1 Chromatiaceae bacterium
CGGCACTGGTCAGGCTGCTCTGAGCCCGGTGCGCCGCCAACGCAGCTTGCAGAGCCGTCGAGCGCCGCGCCCATGCCGGCCCCAGTCGGTCCGGAGGCCGAGTGTCTCCGGGTCAAGAGCGAGCGACCCCCGGAGCTCGAACGGCACTACCGCACCTGCGGGCCGGCATCCAAATCCAGACTGACGCACTGGGACCTAGGGCGTAGAGCGATTGCGGCGTCATGGCCGCATCGGCATGCCCGAGCGCGTTGGCCCGGTAGCTCGACCAGGGATAATCCGACGGTGCGGCAAGCATCCGTGCGCGCTCCGGGGGCCAGCTCAATGTAGCCGGGGGCGAGCAGCTAGGCATGGCCCCAGCCGGTACACCGAAACCCTGGACGAGGATGGCTTCCCGTCATGTCGCGGCGCCACCGCGGTGTCAGGATGGCAGCGGCGCCGTGGCGGCCTGTGACAAGAAAGGCGCAGGCCCGAACGGGTCTCCTACAGCGTCAACAACGCAACCTGACTGGAGACCTGCGATGACCACAGTCACGCTCGATAGCCGTCACGGCGCTAGGGCCCACGAGCGCAGGCGCTTAACCGATCTGGCTGCCCGCCATGCCCATTGGCTGCCAGGGGTCGCCTTCGCGTCGGTGTTCCTGTTTCAGGGTGCCCGCAAGCTCGGCCACCCAGCCGGCTTCGCCAAGATGATGAGCCTGCCGCTGGCCGCGGCCTGGCTGGTGACCTTTGCCGAGCTCGCCGCCGGCCTGGGTGTGCTGGTCGGCCCCTTGCTGCAGCGCGACTGGATTACCCGGCTCGCCGGCCTCGCCATCGTGCCGGTGATGCTCGGCGCCATCGCCATGGTGCACTGGGGCCAATGGAGCTTCGGCGCCACCGAGAGCCATCCCATGGGCGCTATGGAGCTCCAGGTGGTGGTGCTGCTGCTGATGGGCCTCTGGCTCGCCGCCTTCGGCAACCGCAGCGCCTGAGCACCCTGCTCTCCCGAGACCAGTCACAGGCGACGAAGTCCGTGCCTGGGGCGGCGCCGGCCGGCGCCGGTGCCGCGCTTGCGTCTGCGTGCCGCTGTCGGCGTCTGGCTGCTCGCGTGCGATTCGTTGCTTCGGCTTTCGATGTCGGCCTGGCTTGCGTGAGCTTTGGAAGTCGTACCCGCCGGACGCCCAGGGAGCATGTCCGAAACAGGTGTCCGAAAAAGGGGCCAGGCCCAATTGCTAGGTGCTGATGACCGACCAGGTCCAGCTGCCCCTCACACCGGAGCACGCCGAGCGGGTGCCCCAGGTGCTGGTCTTAGGCGATTGCCGGAAACAAGCATACCGAATGGCTCAGGATTCTCGTCCGCCTTCGCGAAGCGGCAGCGCGCGGCATCCTGTCCGCGCCGATCTGGTCGCCGATCCCCCGCAGTGCCGCTGGTCCAGCTACCGCGCCAACGCCCTCGGCGCGCCGGACCGGCTGCGCAGGCCAGAGCCGCGCTCTACCGCACCCAGCCCCTGACCG
>JANQFI010000412.1 GCA_028277905.1 Chromatiaceae bacterium
GACTTGGTGTTGACAGCCCGGCTGACAAGATGTAGAGATCAGGCAACCTGATCTTGGTGTCTCAAGAGCCCGCCCCAAGCGCAGAGGGAACTCGAGAGCGATGTTCGAACCCTTGTCTCGGTAGGCGAGAGGGACCGCCTTCCCTTCTTGGCGGCTTCCTTGGTTAATTACATCAAGAACGGGTCCTTCATGGATAAAATACACTACGGGGAGGCGTCTCGCGATACTTGGCTAGCGACAGCCGGCGATTCGAACGAACCCGCTGACGCGGGATGAGCGGCTGAGGGGGACAGCGAGCCTCCTGCCCGAGAGGATGTGGGTGAGCGAAGCCCAACCTTTCGAGCAGGAGGACACGATGGCTGCGATGAGCCCGCTGCGCCGGCGCATGATCGAGGACATGACGGTCCGCAATCTCTCGCCGGCGACGCAGCAATCCTACATCTACGCGGTCGCCCGGTTTAGCCGCCACTTCGCGTGCTCACCCGATCGGCTCGGGGTCGAGCACGTGCGTGCCTACCAGGTCCACTTGGCGGGGCTGAAGCGGTCGTGGTCGCACATCAACCAGGTGTCCTGTGCGCTGCGGTTCTTCTATGGCGTGACGCTCGGCCAGCGCGAGGCGGTCGAGCGCATCGTGAGCGCCCGCGAGCCGAGCAAGCTGCCGGTGGTGCTGAGCGCCGACGAGATCGTCCAGTTTCTCGAGGCGGTCCTTGGGTTGCGCAACCGAGCGGCGCTGACCACGGCCTACGGCGCGGGTCTGCGGGTCGCGGAGGTGGCCCGCCTCGCGGTCACCGACATCGACAGCGCACGCATGGTGATCCGGATCGAGCACGGCAAAGGCGGCAAGGACCGCTACGTCATGCTGTCCGCGCAGCTGTTGCAGATCTTGCGGGCCTACTGGCGGATCGCCCGGCCGGGCCGGTGGCTGTTCCCCGGCCGCGACCTGGCTCAGCCGGTCAACGTGGCGACGCTGCAGGCGGCCTGCCGTCGCGCCACCCGCGAGGCCAGGTTGAGCAAGCCGGTGACCGTCCACACGCTGCGCCACAGCTTCGCCACCCATCTGCTCGAAGCCGGCACCGACCTTCGGATCATTCAGGTGCTGCTCGGCCACGCCCACGTGTCGACGACGGCCCGCTATACCCAGGTCGCGACCAGCGTGGTCGCCGCCACCACGAGCCCGCTCGATCGGCTGAGCCTGCGGGTCATGCCGCCGCCCTGAGCCCGGCCGGTGCGGCCTGTGCTCGAGGTGGCGGACATCGTCCGTCACCACGGCCCTGCCTACCGGGCCGCCCACGCTGACCATCTGAGCCGCAGCCAACATCGCGTCTTGGCGGCGATCGAGGCCTGCCGGACGGCGACGTTGGGCGGCCATGTCGAGCAGTGCACGGACTGTGGCCTGGTGCGCGTCGCCTACAATTCCTGCCGCAACCGGCACTGCCCGAAGTGCCAGGGGCTGGCCCGTGCCCAGTGGCTCGCCGACCGACAGGCCGAGCTCTTGCCGGTACCCTACTTCCATGTCGTCTTCACCCTGCCGGCGCCGATTGCCGAGATCGCGTTCCAGAACAAGGCGGTCGTCTACGACCTCCTCTTCAAGGTGACGGCCGACACGCTGCGCACGATCGCCGCCGACCCCAGGCACCTCGGTGCCGAGATCGGGGTGGTCGCGGTGCTGCACACCTGGGGCCAGACGCTCTGCCATCACCCCCATGTCCACGGCATCGTGCCGGGTGGCGGCATCGCGCCCGACGGCGCCCGCTGGGTCCCATGCCGCCCCGGCTTCTTCCTGCCCGTGCGCGTCCTCGCCCGTCTCTACCGACGCCTGTTCCTCGAGCGTCTCGAGGCGGCCTTCACCACCGGGACGCTGCGCTTCTTCGGCAGCCTGGCGAGGCTCGGCGATCCCGCCGTCTTCGTCGCGCATCTCCGGTCGTGGCGCCGGCTGGCATGGGTCGTCTATGCCAAGCGCCCCTTCGGTGGCCCCGAGCAGGTGTTGGCCTATCTCGGCCGCTACACCCACCGGGT
>JANQFI010000422.1 GCA_028277905.1 Chromatiaceae bacterium
CGCCGCACGGAAGGCGCCGACGCCGAGGTGCCCAGGAAGATAATTTCGAACAACTTTGCCTCGCTCCTCTCTGTAGGAAATTATTGTACTGTAAAAACAAATCAGCCACCTCCACAGGCTGCGCCTCGCCATTGCCTGCCGGTTTTTGGGGTCGCGGCTAAAATTAGCCTGAAACAGCGAAACCAGACCATTTGTGCTATAATGGCACAGGGAACGTTTTTTGCACCCTAGATAAGCAATGGCCGCCCGTAAGAAGAAAACCTCCCGTTCTAAGTCCACCCGCTCGCGGGCCAAGTCGCCTGCGCGCAAAAAGACCACCAGCTCGCGCCGCCAGGCCGCGCCCAGGCCGCTTGCCGCCGGTCTCTCCCTCGACCGCAAGCTGGACATCGCCGGCGTCTCCCTCGTCCTCGTCGGCCTGCTGACCGTCCTCAGCCTGCTCTCCCCCACCCGCGGCAGCTTCACCGGCGCCTGGATTTCCTTTTTGGGCCAGGCCTTCGGCTGGGGCGTTTACGTGCTGCCCCTGATCCTCTTGGCGCTTGGCGCCTGGCTCATTCTGCGCAATTTTGAGCGCATCCCCACCGTCTCCTTCGAGCGCCTGCTCGGCATGTCCCTCGTCTTCCTGGTGCTGCTCACCTTCCTGCACCTGCTCGCCAACCCCCTCACCACTGCCGCCGCTTACGCCCTCGCTGCTGAAGAGGTCGGCGGCGGTTACCTCGGCGCTTTCACCTTTGTCGTCCTGCGCAACGGTTTGGGCATTTGGGGGCTGGGCATCCTGCTCGCCGCTGGCGTGCTCGTCGGCATTGCCATGACCTTTGACGTGCCCATCTATGAGCTCTTCCGCTGGCTGCCCCCGCTTTGGCTGCGCGTCCAGGACGCCTGGGACGATTGGCGCGCCGCCCGCCGTGAGGCCGCTCGTCAGAAGGCCCTCGCCGAGGTCGCCCCCCAGCCCGCCCCAGAGCAGGCGCCCTCCGTGTCATCTTCGACCATAGCGCCCCCCGCCGGAGCCCCGCCAGAGGAGGGCCACGCCCGCATGGCCGGGCCGCCCA
>JANQFI010000475.1 GCA_028277905.1 Chromatiaceae bacterium
CAGCGGGCGCATAGTCGAGCTCTGTGCCCGCTGCCGCGACGCAGAAGGCGGGCGAAAAGACAAGCCAGGCGGTATGTTTGTTGACAGAAATCGCCTTAACCGGAGGATCGTCGCCGGGGTGCGCGTACAGGCACTCGTTCTTGTCATTGTAGGCGTGGGCGAGAAGCAATCCGCGCCGGCGCCAAATCTTTACCGTCTGGGTCGAGACCCCGAGCAGGTCGGCGGTCTCGTCGAGGGTCAACATGCCGGCCTCGCGCAGGCGGTCGTAGCGCGTCTTGAGCTGGTAGTCGCGCCGTAGCCGCTGCACCATGAAGGCATGGAAGGGCAAGCCCTCCCCGGAGACGCGGCCGCGCTCGTTGAGAATGCGCGCGATCGCGCCCTCGGTGTGGTCATCGAGCAGGGCATCGATCTTGGCGACGACGTCAGCCGAGGTCTGACGGCGCTGCCACGCGGGCTGCGCGAGCGGCAGCGTCAGGCTTTAGCTGGCGCCTCCGCGGAAGCGCACGCCGGCGGCGATCTCATCGCCCTTGGTCAGCGTGACGTCCTCGAGGAGCAGGCGCACCATGCGCTTGCGCTCGCGCTGCGGCGTCTTCGGGGCGTGCGACAGCCGCGGGAAGTCGGTGGCGAGGGCGAGGATCTCCTTGCGCCGCCCGTCGTCGAGCTTCAGGTGGTCCTCGGCACGGCGCTGCTCGAGCTCCTCCTGCGCGTCGTGCAAGGCGCGCAGCTTCTCGTTCCACTCTGCCTCGAGCACATCGACGACGAGGCGGTTGGCTGGGTCGGCCTCCATGAAGCGGCGGCGGGCGAGGTCGGCCTCGTGGCGCGCGCGCGACCCGCTGGCGGCGCCAGGCATCGGCGTCGTCGGCACGTGCCTCGAGCTCGGCCTGGACCTGGAGCGCGACCGCCAAGGTCACGGGGGTGACCGTCTCGACGAGCAGCATGCCGATGGCCTCGTCTATCCCTAAGCCCGGGATGGACTGGCACTTCGCCGTGGCGGTCTCGATGCCCTCGCGCTGGCACAGGTACTCGGGCCACTGCCTGCCCTTACGCGTGTGGTAGCGGACCGTCATCCGCCGGCCGCAGACGCCGCAGACCGCCAGGCCCTGAAGCAGCGCGGGCCCTTCACGGGGTGGGCTCTTGCGACGCTCGGAGCCGTGGGCCTGGGCGTTGTCGCGCAGCCGGGCGAGGTTGGACTCGAACTGCTCCCACGTGATGTAGCCCGGGTGCGTGTCGGGAAACAGCGCGATCCACTCCGCGCGCGGGAGCACCTCGATCTCGATGCGCTCGCCCGGGCGCTTGTGCGTGTGTGTGCGCCCGCAGCAGAAGGCGCCAGCGTAGCGCGGATTGTGGAGCACTCGGCGCACGCGCCAGTGGCGTAGCTCCTCCCAGAGCAGCTCGCTTGCCTCTGCACAAAAGAGTGGTTCGTCCAAGTGCTTGTTCATCGAGCTCGGCTAGCGCGATTGGAAGCGGATCCAGAGAGCCGCAGCGTGCACGAGCATAATCCGGGTGACGCAAATTGGCGGCCAAGGCGGCTTGGGCGGGCTGGTCCTCCAG
>JANQFI010000543.1 GCA_028277905.1 Chromatiaceae bacterium
TTCGCCCGCCTTCTGCGTCGCGGCAGCGGGCACAGCGCTCGACGATGCGCCCGCTGCCGCGCCTTGAAGGCGAGCGAAAATCCTGCGCCCTTCGGTCTGTTTGTTTCCGGCAATCGCCTAAGAAAACAGCGACCCGCTCGTCAAGTCCCGCAGAACGTCTGCCGGACCACCTCGTGCTCCTCCGGCGGCTTCTGGTACTGCGCCAGCTCGGCATGGTCGTCGTAAGGCGAGGACACCACGGCCAGCAGCCCCTCCAGAGGTTTCAGGTCGCCGCGCTCGGTGGCGGCATCGATGACTTGCTGCATGCGGTGGTTGCGGGGGATGTAGGTGGGGTTCTGGGCGCGCATTCGGGTCTGGCGCGCGGCGTCGGGCTCCTTCTGCCGGGCGAGGCGCGTGCGCCACTCTTCAGCCCACTGGTCGAATGCCGCGGGCTCGGTGAAATTGGCACGAATGGCTTCCAGCGTGCTCGGATCCTCAAGGGTGACGCCGCTCAAGCGCCGGAAGGTGTTGGTGTAGTCGGCCTTATGGGCGGCCATGCGGCTGAGGAGATCCTGCACCAGTTCGTCGTCGGCGGATTTGTCGGCTCCGGGCTCCACGAGCAAGCCGATTTTGGCGCGCAGGCCGCCATAGTAGGCCAGCTCGAAGGCCCTGCCGTAGGCATCCAGCGCCGAGCGGGCGCGGGCCTTGGCCGCTTCGATGTCGTCATCCAGCAAGGGTAGCAGGCAGTTGGCGAGCTGGGTGAGGTTCCACAGGCCGATGCTCGGCTGCTGGCCGTAGGCGTAACGGCCGAAGCGGTCGATGGAACTGTAAACCTGGCTCGGGTCGTATTCGTCCATGAAGGCGCAGGGGCCGTAGTCGATGGTCTCGCCGGATAGGGCCATGTTGTCGGTGTTCATGACGCCGTGGATGAAGCCTACCAGGAGCCAGCCAGCGATGAGCTCGCCCTGGCGGCTGGCGACGGCGGCGAGGACCTCGGCGTAGGGGTCGTCGGCGTCTACCAGTGCCGGGTAATGGCGCTGGATCAGGTAGTCCCCCAGCGTACGGACCGCTTCCATGTCACCGCGGCGGGCGAAGTACTCGAAGGAGCCCACCCGGATGTGGCTCGCGGCGATCCGGGTCAGGATGGCCCCGGGCTCCGGGCGCTCGCGGAGCACGGGCTCACCGGTGGCAACCATGGCCAGCGCGCGGGTGGTGGGGATGCCCAGGCCGTGCATGGCCTCGCCGAGGACATACTCGCGCAGCACGGGCCCGAGCACGGCACGGCCGTCACCGGAGCGCGAGAAGGGCGTGCGCCCGGCGCCCTTCAACTGCAGGTCCCGGCGCCGACCCTGGCGGTCTATGACCTCACCGAGCAGAATGGCCCGGCCGTCGCCCAAGCTCGGCACGAATTGCCCGAATTGGTGTCCGGCATAGGCCATGGCGATGGGAAGCGCCGTGTCGGGCGTCCAGTTGCCGGCGAGCATCGCGATACCGTCCGGGCTGGCGAGCCAGTCCGCATCCAGCCCCAGCTCCTCGGCCAGAGCGTGATTCAGGCGCAGCAGCAGCGGCGCACGCACCGGGGTCGGTTCGACGCGGGTGTAGAAGCGCTGCGGGAGTCTAGCGTAGCTGTGCTCGAAGGGCGGGATCGGCTCGCCTGTGATGGCGGTGCCTTGCGCGATGGCGGCCATGGCTGGTCCTGTCGGGTCGTTGCGGGCGCGGCGTCGGCGACGGAGCACATTGCTCGGGCATGACTGCCAAGGTCAGGGCGTCCGGTCGTCGCTGCAATCGGCGCTGCCGCCGGCGCGCTGGCCGCTCGCGTAATGTGCGCCCGCAAGCGCCCCTTGTGTGTCCTGCAACAGCCCTTGCTACGGCAAGGGGATCCAGCACGTCGCCACGACAAAGCGAACGGCTCGAAAGCAATCGCCTCGGTTCCGCAACGCGCGTCGGTGTCGCCTCGCAGGGCGACAGGCCCAGGCGGTCCGACCGGACGACGTGTCGCCCTCCAGGGCGACATGGGACAGGCGCGCGCAATGATCTACGATGGTCGCGGAATCTCTGCATCGCTGCACTAGCTGTCGGACTGCTCCATCAGCGCAATAGCGTCCTGCTGACCCTTTGCCTTTGCATAGTCCATAGCGGTGTTGCCCTTATGATCCTTCGCGGCTAGGTCCGTACCAGCCTCGACGAGCATCTTCACGGTCGGTGCTTGGCCGCCGGCGTACTTGGTCGCACAAATCAGCGGCGTGTCCCCTTGGCTATTCTGGACATT
This sequence comes from Chromatiaceae bacterium, assembly GCA_028277905.1. Lineage (GTDB taxonomy): Bacteria > Pseudomonadota > Gammaproteobacteria > Chromatiales > Chromatiaceae > Thiohalocapsa. Next base: position 2,249 of record JANQFI010000543.1, read on the forward strand.
CGGGTCTGCCCCATGATGCAGCAGTACTCGCATGACCTCGACTTCATTTTCCACGGCGGCATTGTTCAGCGCGTAGCTGCCATTGCTGCTCCGGCCGTTGACGTCAACTCCGCTATCGAGGAGTGCTATGACCTCAGCGCGATCGCCGGCGCCCGCAGCCTCATAGAGTGCGTCGACATCGCCGGCGGTCACGGATTCCGAGATACTCAAGAGCAAAGCCCCAACGAGCAGTCCCATAATGCGAGGTTTACAAGCGGAGAGGATTGAGACGTTCATGGTGAACATCCTCGAGCAGAGGGAAAGTGTCCTCCTTACCTACCGCGAAAGGCTCCTGGGGCGCCAGTATAGCCGATTATTTTGATAGGATATTGTGAGCCTGGACCGGGATCGCCCAGTCGAGCCCCCTTAATGTGCCGGCGCCTGTGAGAACGCGGGCTGTCGACCTGTGCTGTCTGTCCCGGTTTTCTGTTGCCCTTGCGAGCGACCCGCTACTGATCGGAGATCGAGTCTGGGTCGACGCCGAGCTCCCGCAGGCGCCTGGCATAGCGGTCGGCCCGGGCGTCGGCCTGCTGCCGCCGCTGCGCCTCCTGCTGCCGCCGCTGCGCCTCCTGCTGCCGCCGCTGCGCCTCCTGCTGCCATAGGTCTTCGAGGGCCTCGGCGTCCAAGAGCGGCGCGCCGGTTACCAGATCGACGATGACGACGCCGCGGCGGCCGGGCTCGGTGCCGAAGTCGAGCCCGGTGGTGCGGCTGCGCAGCCGGCCACAGACGTCGGGCCGCAGGGGGCG
>JANQFI010000544.1 GCA_028277905.1 Chromatiaceae bacterium
ACAGACCGAATGGCGCAGGATTTTCGCTCGCCTTCAAGGAGCGGCAGCGGGCGCATCGTCGAGCTCTGTGCCCGCTGCCGCGACGCAGAAGGCGGGCGAACAGACAAGCCAGGCGGTATCTTTGTTGACAGCAATCGCCTTAGGCCCCGGCGCGGTTCTCAGGCGTTGCACGCGCGCCTTACTCGGGATCATAGCCCAACACCGGCGCCAGCCAGCGCTCCGCCTGCGTAAGCTGCATGCCCTTGCGGCGGGCGTAGTCTTGCGCCTGGTCCTTCTGGATGCGGCCGATGCCGAAGTAGCGCGACTCGGGGTGCGAGAAGTACCAGCCGGAGACGGCCGCCGACGGCAGCATCGCGTAGCTCTCGGTGAGGGTCAAGCCAATGCGCTGGTCCGGCTTCAGGATCTGCCAGAGCGTCCCCTTCTCGGTGTGGTCCGGGCAGGCCGGATAGCCAGGGGCGGGGCGGATACCTGTGTAGTTCTCCGCGATGAGGTCAAGGTTGTCGAGCTGCTCGTCCGGCGTGTAGCCCCACAGGTGCATGCGCACCAGCTGGTGCAGGCGCTCGGCCAAGGCCTCGGCGAGGCGGTCCGCCAGGGCCTTGAGCATGATCGCGCTGTAGTCGTCGTGATCCGCCTCGAAGCGCGCCAGGTGCAGGTCGATGCCGGCGCCGGCGGTGACTGCGAAGGCGCCGATCCAGTCCGGCTGGCCGCTGTCCGCCGGGGCCACATAGTCGGCCAGCGAGATGTTGGGCTGACCCTTGCCCCCCGCTTTCTGAAGGCTGCGGAACATCTGCTGGCGCAGCATGTGCAGCTCGAAGGCCCGGCGGCCCCGACTCTCGTCGGTGTAGAGGGCGATGTCGTCGTCGCGGACGCTGTTGGCCGGGAAGAAGCCACAGACGCAGCGGGCCCTGAGCCAGCGCTCCTGGATTATCGTCGCCAGGAAGCTCAGGGCATCATTGAAGAGCTTGCGGGCCTCCTCGCCGACGATCTCGTCGCCCAGTATGGCCGGGTACTTGCCGGCGAGCTCCCAGGCGTTGAAGAAGGGCGACCAGTCGATGAAGTGCCTGAGATCATCCAGTGGAAAGCCGTCGACGGTGACGATGATGCCGCCGCCTGCGCGCTCCAGCTTGGCGTCCAGGTCCATGCCGGGTGGCAGGGCGCTGTCGTCGTCCAGGATCGCCGGCCGCGGCGGCCTGTAGGCGGCCCAATCGATGGCCACCTTGTTGGCGCGGGCGTCGGCAAGGGGCATGAGCTTGCGGGTGCTGCCCCTGCCCTCCCGCTCGGCCCGCATGCGCTCGTACTCGGCGGCGATCTGGGCGACATAGCCTTCGCGCTGGGCCTTGCTCACCAGGTTGCCGACGACGCCGACGGCGCGTGATGCGTCCACCACATAGAGGGTCGGCCCGCTGCGCTGCGGGACGATCTTCACCGCCGTGTGCAGCTTGGACGTGGTCGCCCCGCCGATCAGGAGCGGCATGCCCATGCCCTGGCGCTCCATCTCCTTGGCCACGTGCACCATCTCGTCCAGCGACGGCGTGATGAGCCCGGACAGGCCGATCATGTCGACCTCTTCCTCGCGGGCGCGCTGCAGGATGGTCTCGGCCGGCACCATCACGCCCAGGTCCACGACCTCATAGCCGTTGCACTGCAGCACGACGGCGACAATGTTCTTGCCGATGTCGTGGACATCGCCCTTGACGGTGGCGATCAGCAGCTTCCCGTTGCTCGTGCCGGCCATCCCGGAGGCCTCCTTCTCGGCCTCGAGGTACGGGAACAGGTAGGCGACGGCCTTCTTCATGACCCGCGCAGACTTCACCACCTGCGGCAGGAACATCTTGCCGGCGCCGAACAGGTCGCCGACCACATTCATGCCGTCCATCAGCGGGCCCTCGATGACCTCCAAGGGCTTTTCCGCTTGCTGCCGGGCGGCCTCGGTGTCTCCCTCGATGAAGTCGGTGATGCCCTTGACCAGCGCGTGCTCCAGCCGCTTCTCTACCGGCCAGCTGCGCCATGCCTGGTCCTCGGCCTTCTCGGCGGCAGAACCCTCGCCCTTGTACTTGGGCGCGAGGTCCAGCAGCCGCTCCGTCGCATCCATGCGGCGGTTCAGGATGACATCCTCCACCGCCTCGCGCAGCTCCTGATCGAGATCGTCGTAGATGGCGAGCTGACCCGCGTTGACGATCCCCATGTCCATGCCGGCCTCGATGGCGTGGTACAGGAACACGGCATGGATGGCCTCGCGTACCGGGTTGTTGCCCCGAAAAGAGAAGGACACATTGGAGACGCCGCCGGAGATCAGGGCGTTCGGCAGGGTCTTTTTGATGGCGCGCGTCGCCTCGATGAAGTCCAGGGCGTAGTTGTTGTGCTCCTCGATGCCGGTGGCGACCGCAAAGATGTTCGGGTCGAAGATGATGTCCTCGGACGGGAAGCCGGCCTGCTGCGTCAGCACCAGGTACGCCCGGGTGCAGATCTCGACCTTGCGTGCCTGGGTGTCCGCCTGGCCCGCCTCGTCGAAGGCCATGACGATGACCGCGGCACCATAGCGCCGGCACAGCCGGGCCTGCTCGATGAGCCTCTTCTCGCCCTCCTTCAGCGAGATGGAATTCACGATGGCCTTGCCCTGCACGCACTTGAGCCCAGACTCGATGACCTCCCACTTGGAGGAGTCGATCATCACCGGCACCCGGGCGATGTCGGGCTCCGCGGCGGCCAGGTTCAGGAACCTGCGCATGGCCTCGACGGCGTCGAGCAGGCCCTCGTCCATGTTGACGTCGATGACCTGGGCGCCGTTCGCCACCTGCTCCACGGCAACGCCGAGCGCCTTGTCGTAGTCCCCCTCCTTGATCAGCCGCTTGAAGCGCGCGGAGCCCGTGACATTGGTGCGCTCGCCGACGTTGACGAAGAAGCTGTCGTCGGTGATGTTGCAGGGCTCCAGGCCAGAGAGCCGGCAGGCAGGCTGGATCACCGGTGCCTGCCGGGGCGCCAAGCCGGCGACACCCGCGGCGATCGCCTTGATGTGCGCCGGCGTGGTGCCGCAGCAGCCGCCGACGATGTTGAGCCAGCCCCGGCGCGCCCAGTCCAGGACCTCCTGCGCCATGTCCTCGGGTCCCAGGTCGTAGCCGCCCAGCTCGTTCGGCAGGCCCGCGTTGGGGTGGGCGGAGATGGGGCATTCGGCGATGCGCGTCAGCTCCTCCACGTACTGGCGCAGCTCCGCGGGTCCGAGCGCGCAGTTGAGCCCGATGCTGAGCGGCTCGGCGTGCCGCAGGCTGTTGTAGAAGGCCTCGGTGGTCTGGCCGGTCAGGGTGCGGCCGGACTGGTCCGTGATGGTGCCGGAGATCATGATGGGCAGCGCGACGCCGTCCCGATCGAGCACCTGCCGCACCGCGAACAGCGCCGCCTTGGCGTTCAGGGTGTCGAAGATGGTCTCCACCAGCAGGATGTCGGCACCGCCCTCGATCAGGGCGCTGGTGGCCTCGGTATAGGCCGCGACCAGGGTATCGAAATCGACGTTGCGGAAGCCCGGGTCGTTCACGTCCGGCGAGATGGACGCGGTGCGGTTGGTGGGCCCGAGCACGCCGGCGACGAAGCGCGGCTTGTCCGGCGTGCTGTAGCCGTCCGCGCTCTCGCGGGCGAGCCTGGCTGCCGCGACGTTGATCTCGTAGACCAGCCCCTCCATGCCGTAATCGGCCATGGCGATGCGGGTGGCGTTGAAGCTGTTGGTCTCGATGATGTCCGCACCCGCGGCCAGGTACTCGCCGTGGATGTCGGCGATCACGTCCGGCCGTGTCAGCACCAGGAGATCATTGTTGCCCTTGAGATCCGACGGCCAGTCCGCGAAGCGCTCCCCGCGGTAGTCGGCCTCGTCGAGCCCGCGGCGCTGGATCATGGTGCCCATGGCGCCGTCGAGGATCAGGATGCGCTCGGCCAGCTGGTGGTGGAGGAGGACGGTGCGATCGGTCATGGCATTACAAGGTCGATGCGCGCCGCAGGGGTCGGCGGTCGCGGCGGGAAACCTGGGTGCGGGAAGCGCGGCGCGCGCTTCGCGCCGGGGCGATCAAGGGCGTCTGCGCAAGCTGCAGGGCGGATAGGCGACGCGCATCCGCCATCGCTCTGCACCCTCAGCGAGCGCCAGGCCGTCGCAGCCGATGCAGGTACCGCGCGTCCTGCTCATGCCCATCCCAGAGCACCGGCCTTGCCAGCCACTTCTGGATGAAGGCCCAGGACGCCTGATAGCCGTCGTGGGGCAGTGTGCAGGCGGAGCAGTCCTTGCGGCGCAGGCCGTTCGCGTCGGTGAAGACCAGGTACGGCCCCGGGCACTCGTAGGCGATCAACGGACAATAACAAAATAGGCAGTTGAATTCCCGCTTCACGCCCGGGTGGCAGGGCAGAAAGGGGCACTCATGGTTGGTGAAGCCCTTGAAAGCCTGGTTCTTTGTCTTGTCTTTGGGTTGCATGGCACGCCGGACACACTAAGGCGATTGCCGGAAACAAACATGCCGAATGGCGCAGGATTTTCGCTCGCCTTCAAGGAGCGGCAGCGGGCGCCTAGTCGCGCTCTGTGCCCGCTGCCGCGACGCAGAAGGCGGGCGAAAAGACAAGCCAGGCGGTATGTTTGTTGACAGAAATCGCCTAACGAACCCGGAAGTTTGGGCCGCGGCGCGGGCGTCCAACGCCGCGGCGAGGTCTTCTCGGCAGCCGCCGGCGCTTCGACGACCTCGGCCGCCGCGCCGGGCGGATCGAGCGGCGGCTAGCATTGGCGCAGCTGTGACA
>JANQFI010000584.1 GCA_028277905.1 Chromatiaceae bacterium
CGGCAACGCGCACATAGCACGACTGTGCACGCGCTGCCGCTTCGCGAAGGCGGACGAGAATCCTGCGCCATTCGGTCTGTTTGTTTCCGGCAATCGCCTTATCGTGCTTGCCCCGTCGCTGGGAGGTCAGGCGTCGCGCTGGTCGGCGGCCAGGCGCGCCAGCGTGCCCGCCTCGACGGCATCCCGCAGCCGGTACATCAGTGCCTGGTAGAAGGCCAGGTTGTGGATGGTGTTGAGCCGGCTGCCGAGGATCTCGTTGCATTTATCAAGATGATGCAGGTAAGCGCGGCTGTAGTTGCGGCAGGTGTAGCAGAAGCAGTGGGGATCGAGCGGGCCGGTGTCCGCCTTGTGCGCTGCGTTCCTGATGCGCACCCTGCCCCGGCTGGTGAATAGATGGCCGTTTCGCGCATGGCGGGTGGGCATGACGCAGTCGAACATGTCGATTCCGCGCATGACGGCCTTGACGATGTCCGCCGGCGTGCCGACGCCCATGAGGTACCTGGGGCGATCCGCCGGTAGCTTATCCGCCAACTGGTCCAATACCGCGAGCCTCTCCGACTCAGGCTCGCCGACCGACAGTCCGCCGACCGCATAGCCGTCGAATCCGATCGTCATCAAGCCGTCCAACGAGCGGCTGCGAAGATCTGGATACATGCCCCCCTGGACGATGCCGAACAGCGCGGACGGGTTGTCGCCGTGGGCCTGCTTGCTGCGCTCGGCCCACCGCAGCGACAGCTCCATGGAGACCTGGGCGGTGTCGGCGTCTGCCGGGTAGGGCGTGCACTCGTCGAATATCATGACGATGTCCGAGCCCAACGCGCGCTGCACTGCCATGGATTCCTCCGGCCCGATGAACACGGGGCTGCCGTCCACCGGTGAGCGGAAGCGCACACCGTCCTCGGTGATCTTCCGCAATCCGCCCAGGCTGTAGACCTGGAAGCCTCCCGAGTCGGTCAGGATGGGGCGATCCCAGTGCATGAAGCCGTGCAGACCACCGTGGGCCTCGATGATGGCGACCCCGGGCCGGCCTAACAGATGAAAGGTATTGCCGAGTAGGATCTCGGCGCCGACCTCGACCAGCTCCTCCGGCGTCATGGCCTTGACCGTGCCGTAGGTGCCCACGGGCATGAAGACGGGTGTCTCGACACTGCCGCGGGCGAAGCTGAGCCGGCCGCGGCGGGCGTCACCATCGGTGGCGAGCAGCTCAAACCGCATCCACGGCTCCCGGTCCGTCGCCCCGCCCGCTCGGCCCGGTAGGCCAGCCGCTTGGCGCGGCCTGAAGCCATGCCTCCAGATCGACCAGGTCGCGGACCTCCAGCAGTGGGCGCGGCAAGTCCTTCGGCCAGAGCTGGCCATTGCGGTTCACCCAGACGGCGCCGATGCCGATGCGCCGCGCCGCCTCGATGTCCCGCAGCGGATCGTCACCCAGGTGCAGGGTCTCGGCGGGCGCCGTGCCGGCCCAGCGCATGGCCAGCTCGAAGACGGCCGGGTCGGGCTTGGCGGCGCCCGCCTCGGCGGCCGTGACACTGTGGTGAAAGGCATCGCGCAGCGGCGTTGCCTGCACCTCCGCGTTGCCATTGGTCACCGCCACCAGCCGATGGCGTGGACGCAAGCGTGCCAGCACATCGGGCACATCGGCGAAGGGCTCCACGCGGTTGCGGTGCCGGCGAAAGACCTCCACCGCCTCGTCGGCCAAGGCCAGGTCATAGCCCAATTCACCGAGCAAGGCCCGCAGCGACAGCCGCCGAACGGCGGTCAGATCATGGGCGATATCAGGGCGGGCGAGCATCAGTTCCCGGCGGTGGGTGCGCAGGCCGCCCGTGTCAAAGCGATCGGTGAGCCCTGGGGTTCGCTCGGCGAGCCAGGCGTAGACGGCCGCCTCGGCGGCCTGAATCACCGGTGCACAGGGCCACAGGGTGTCGTCAAGATCGATGGTGATGAGCCGCACCGGGCTCGGGCGGGCGCTGCTCGGGGTCGCTGATGGCATCAAGCACGCTGCCTTGGTAAAGCCTGGATGGGCGCCCAATTCTGCACGCGAGCGCGGGCGGGCGAAAGCCAGGTCGCCCCGTACCCGCGAGAGCCCGTGCAGCAAGGCCCCGCAATCCACCGATGGAGGCACGCGATGTTCTTGTACCCTAAGCAGACCGAGATGCCGAGGGCCGAGCAGGCCTTGCCCGGCCGCGACACGCCCATGCCGGTCACCAACCGCCATCAGGTCAGCGGCAATCCGATCCAGCCCCCATTTCCGGACGGCCTCGCACTGTCCCTGTTCGGTATGGGCTGCTTTTGGGGCGCGGAGCGGCTGTTCTGGCGGTTGCCCTCGGTATTCAGCACTGCCGTAGGCTACGCGGGGGGCTACACGCCGAACCCGACCTATGCGGAGGTCTGCTCCGGTCTCACCGGGCACAACGAGGTGGTGCAGGTGGTCTACGACCCCGGAGCCACCGACTACGATCACCTGCTTGCGGCCTTCTGGGAGGGTCACGACCCCACGCAGGGCATGCGCCAGGGCAACGACCTGGGCACGCAATACCGCTCCGGCATCTATTGCAGCGACGAGACGCAGCTCGCGGTCGCCGAGGCGAGTCGTGCCCGCTATCAGCGGGCGCTCGCCGCCGCCGGGCGTCACGCGGCTATCACCACGGAGATCATGCCGGCACCCGCGTTCTACTACGCCGAGGACTACCACCAGCAGTACCTGGCCAAGAACCCCCGCGGCTATTGCGGTCACGGCGGGTGCGGCGTGCGCTATCCTGCCGCCGCATGAAGCACCTTGACGCAGTGGGGTGGATTGCGCTTTCGCAATCAGCAGCAGGGCAACGCCTGCAGACATCCAGATTTCGGCTGGTCATGCTCGAGACCCCGCCAGAGAAGCCTCGGATTTAGGCGATTGCCGGAAACAAACAGACCGAATGGCGCAGGATTTTCGCTCGCCTTCAAGGAGCGGCAGCGGGCGCATAATCGAGCTCTGTGCCCGCTGCCGCGACGCAGAAGGCGGGCGAGAAGACAAGCCAGGCGGTATCTTTGTTGACAGAAATCGCCTTGGGCTCAGGCGAGACAGCGCAAAGGCGGTTTGGGGGGTTGACAGTTAGATCGGTATATCAGAAACTATTGATGTACTGAAGGTTCGCAGTCCTTCGGTACACTCCTCCATCCTCCTTTGGTGGTAATCTTCAAGCGCGGCGCCAGCCGCGCTTTTTTTTTCTAGTCAGAAGCTTAGGCGATTGCCGGAGGTTTTCGTACCAGATTGCGCCGGATTTTCGCTTGCCTGCTAGTGCTTTGCTGCGGGAGCTCCGAGACCGGGATCCCCTCGTTGTCGTAATCGCAATCGTAATCGAATATCCGCACGATCGAGACCGCGATCACGACAACGATAACGACAACGACCTGAGACGGTCTCGGGACATTCGCACTGCTGCACTAGGAGTGCCAACAGGCGCATAGTCGCAGGACGCAACGCTTGGCGCGACCCAGCAGGCGGGCGCAAAGACAAGCACGCTGGCTTGAAGATCGACAGAAATCGCCTGAAGGCTTGGTTGGCTGCGCATCCGGTGCTGCGCCCGCCTTGGCGCGCGGGGAAGTCCTGGCTTGCGCCGGATTTCCGCCCGTCGCGT
>JANQFI010000587.1 GCA_028277905.1 Chromatiaceae bacterium
TGCCGGAAACAAACATGCCGAATGGCGCAGGATTCTCGTCCACCTTCGCGAAGCGGCAGCGCGTGCATAGTCGTTCTCTGTGCGCGTTGCCGCGACAAAGAAGGTGGGCGAGAAGACAAGCCAGGCGGTCTGTTTGTTGACAGAAATCGCCTAAGGTGATTGCCGGAAACAAACATGCCGAATGGCGCAGGATTCTCGTCCACCTTCGCGAAGCGGCAGCGCGTGCATAGTCGTTCTCTGTGCGCGTTGCCGCGACAACGAAGGCGGGCGAGAAGACAAGCCAGGCGGTATGTTTGTTGACAGAAATCGCCTAAGCGCAGAGTAACGGGCATGAAGGCAGCGCAACCAACCATGACCGGCGCAGCGTCCGGGCCTCCAACCGCCGGCGCGGCAGCCAGACACCGGCGTCGGGTTGCTGTGGTGCTCGTCTTGTTATGTGCCATGCTCGCCGTCGCACTGGTTTCGGTCCGGGCCCAGCAGGGGACAGATGGGCCAGAGGACGACGCGAAGTCACCGGCGGCCGCGGATCGGCGTGAGCTGCTTGCAGAGCGCACCCGACTCGTGCGCGAGAACGCGGCCCTGGACGCGCGCTTGCGCGGGCTCGAGGCACAGGATGCCCTCGCTGAAAAGCTGGACGCCCAGGCAAGGCGCCTCGCCCGGCTCGCGGAGCGGCTGGAGGCGCGTCTGGCCGCGTCGGAAGCCGAGGCGGTCATCGGGGCCGGGGCGGACCCCGCCGCCCGGCTCGCGACGGCGCAGCGTGAGCTCACCGCGGCCCAGTCCCACATAGAGAAGCTCGAGGCGCGCGTTGCCCAGCTCGAGGCACGGCTCCAGCAGCAGCAGCTGGTCGTCGAAGAGGCCGTGTTGCGGGCCGACAAGGCCGAGAAGCTGCACGCGGCCCTAGACGAGTCCCATGCGCGCGTGCGCACCGAGAACGAGCGGCTGTCGCTCGAGCTGGCGACCGCCAAGGAGCGGCAGGCGCAGGCGATGCAGCGCGTGCTTGCGCTGGATACCCAGCTGGAGACCGTGGCGGCGCGCGCTGGCATGATGGCATCGGCCGGCGACCTGCCGGGCCTGGGGGTCTCGACGGCTGATCCCGCCGCCGGCGGCGTTGCGCCGGCCGACGATAGCAGCGCAGGGATCAGTACCGTGGTCTACGAGGTGCGCGAAGAGGATACGCTCTCGCGCATTGCCGCCAAGGTCTACGGTGATGGCAACGCCTGGCAGCGCATCTTCGACGCGAATCGCGACGTGCTTGAGGGGCCGGACGACCTCAGCCTCGGGATGCGGCTGATTATTCCCTGATCATTCCCTGGCCCGGCTCCCCCGGACCAGCTCTGCCCTCGATCGCTAGCCTCAATGGCTGGGAGTGCAACGCGCGCAGAACAGTCGGCTCGCGCCTATCCGGACGCCGCCGGCGGCGCTCGCCGCGCCGCACGCTTGCGGGCGATGGCGGCCCGCACCTGCGCCGGGGCGGTGCCGCCGAGGTGGGCCCGCGCGTTGACGGCCCCCTCCAGCGTCAGCACCTCGTAGACGTCGTCGCCGATCCTGGGAGAGAAGCGGCGCAACTCCTCGAGGCTCAGCTCGGCGAGGTCCCGGCCCTCGCGCAAGCCGTAGGCGACCGCCTTGCCGACCACCTCGTGCGCATCGCGGAACGGAATGCCCAGATGCACCAGGTAATCGGCGAGGTCGGTCGCAGTCGCGAAGCCCTGGCTTGCGGCGGCGCGCATGCGCTCGCGGTTGCAGTCGACGTGGCGCATCATGCCCGCGAACACCTTGAGCGCGCCGCGCAGGCTGTCGGCGGTGTCGAAGAGCGGTTCCTTGTCCTCCTGGTTGTCCTTGTTGTAGGCGAGCGGCTGGCCCTTCATCAAGGTCAGCAGGGCCATCAGATGGCCGAAGATGCGCCCGCTCTTGCCGCGCACGAGCTCCGGGACGTCGGGGTTCTTCTTCTGCGGCATGATGGATGAGCCGGTGCAATAGGCATCGGACAGCTCCACGAAGCCGAATTGCGACGATGACCAGAGGATCAGCTCCTCGGAGAAGCGCGACAGGTGCATCATCGCGATGGCCGCGGCGGCGGTGAATTCAATGGCGAAGTCGCGATCGGACACCGCATCCAGGGAGTTCTCAGCCGGCCGATCGAAGCCAAGCTCCGTCGCGGTCTGGTGGCGGTCGATGCTGTAGCTGGTTCCCGCCAGCGCCGCGGCACCGAGCGGCATGACGTTGGCACGGCGCCGGCAGTCATGGAAGCGACCGGCGTCACGCTCGAGCATCTCCACCCAGGCCATCATGTGATGACCGAAGGTGATGGGCTGTGCCACCTGCAGATGCGTGAAGCCGGGCAATATGGTGGCGGCCTCGCGCTCGGCGAGGTCGAGCAGTGCTGCAACCAGCGCGTCGATGCCGGCGAGCACGGCGTCGATCTCGGCGCGCAGCCAAAGCCGGATGTCCGTGGCCACCTGGTCGTTGCGCGAGCGGCCAGTGTGCAGCCGCTTGCCGGCGTCGCCGATGTCCCGGATGAGCGCCGTCTCGATGTTCATGTGCACATCTTCGAGGGCTTCGGACCAGCGGAAGCTGCCTGCCTCGATCCGCGCGCGGATGCGCTCCAGACCGGCAACGATGGCGTCGCATTCATCCTTGCCGAGGATGCCCTGGCGCGCCAGCATACGCGCGTGTGCGATGGAGCCGGCGATGTCCTGTCGATAGAGTCGGCGGTCGAAGCTTACCGAAGCGGCGAATGCCTCGACGAAGGCGTCGGTGGGCTCGACGAAGCGCCCGGCCCAGGGCTTGGCGGCGGAATCGCTCATGGGGCTTGGAGACTGGTAACCTGGAAGGCCGTTATTTTGAATCACGCCGTCGGCGCACCCCGAGGGTCCGGCACAGGCAAGGGCTTATAAGGATTCTACCGCAAGCATGTCGCCGCCCCACCCGCAGCGGGCGCCAGTCGATGCCCCGGCGTCGCGAGCGCCCACCTTGCTGCCCGACTTCTGCAGTGTTCCCATGGCACTCGGGGTCGTCCTCTATGGCGAGTTGCTGGCGGTGCTGCTAGCGCTGGCCGGCAGCAGCCCGCTCGGCGACTTCTGGGAGAGGCTAGGGCCCTTATCGCTGCTGGTACTGGGCATGGTGCTGGTGGCGGCCAGCCTGTTGTGCGTGCTGGGCGCGCCGCTGCGTCGTCTTCCGGGCGTCGCCGCGGTGTCGGTGGCACTCGGTCTCATCGTCGCGAGTGCGGTGTTGGTTGCCTACCTGTGCACCTTGCTGCTGCCCTGGGCGGAGGGCGCGGGGCTTTTCCCCGACGATGGTGCAACTGGCCTCCTGATCCGCGCCGCCCTGATTTCGGCCATCGTCGGCGCCCTGTTGTTACGGTACCTTTATCTGCATCAGCAGTGGCGGGCGCAGGTGGAGGCGGTGGCCAATGCGAGGCTCAAGACGCTTCAGGCGCGTATCCGGCCGCACTTTCTGTTCAACAGCATGAATACGATCGCCAGCTTGACGCAAACGGACCCGCGCCTAGCCGAAGAGGTGGTGGAAGACCTGGCGGATCTGTTTCGGGCATCGCTTGCGACCGATGCGGATCGTACCACCCTGGCGGAGGAGTTGGCCCTTGCCCGGCGCTATCTGAACATCGAGGCACAGCGCCTCGGCGATCGCATGCATGTGATCTGGGATCTCGAGGGCTTGCCCGGCGACGCCCCGGTGCCCCCCCTGATCCTACAACCGCTGGTGGAGAATGCGGTTTACCATGGTATTCAGCCGTCCCTGGTGTCAGGTGAGATCCGCATCGTCGGCCGTTACCGGCGCGGTGCGGTGAACCTGAGCATCCGCAATAGCCTGCCGGCGGCGGACATGACGCGCCGGCATCAGGGCAGCGGGATGGCGCTCGCGAACGTCTCGCAGCGGATGGAGGCCATGTTTCCGGGGGCGGCGCGGGTCACGCGCTCGCTCGTGGAGGGCGATTATCTGGTGCGATTGGTCTTCCCTTACCCATGGAGGCAGTCATGAAGATCCTGCTCGTGGACGACGAGGCGCCGGCGCTGGAGCGCCTGCGGCGTCTGATCGAGGAGCTCGACGGCGGTTACATCATAGTCGGTGAGGCGACCAACGGCGCAGATGCGGTGGCGGTGGCGCGCGCGCGTGACGCCGATGTCGTGTTGCTGGACCAGAAGATGCCGGGCATGTCTGGGCTGGAGACGGCGGCCGCGCTCGAAGCGCTGGACCCACCGCCCGCGGTGGTGCTGGTCACAGCATATCCGGACTATGCGCTGGATGCCTTCGAGCACAGTGTCGCCGACTATCTGGTCAAGCCCGTGCGTCGCGAGCGCCTGGCGGCGACCTTGGAGCGATTGCCGCGCACGACGCGACCCCAGCAGGTGCTCGTCGGCCGGAATGAGCAGGACGAAGGGCGCCGCCACCTGAGCGCCCATTACCGTGGTGGCGTGCAGACGGTGCTCATCGAGGATGTGCTCTATCTGCTGGCGGAGCAGAAGTACGTCACCGTGCGCCACGCAGGCGGCCGCATGCTCATCGACGAGTCGCTGAAGTCTCTGGAGCAAGAGTTCCCGGACCGATTCGTACGC
>JANQFI010000596.1 GCA_028277905.1 Chromatiaceae bacterium
CCCAACCTCATGACACGCTTCTTGGATCCGCCCCTCGGCCTCGAGCATCGTCCCGCTGATATCCACGGTCACTTGCAGGGTCACTGCATGTCCGTTCTGTGCAATGAGCTCGGCGGCCATGGGGGTCTCCAAATCTGCGTGTATGGACCATGAAGTAAAGTATGGCACATGATCACATCTTTGTTAGGTAGCACCCCGCTGGGGCTGCTCCCGGTGGGGAGACGTTCATCTGCACTGCGGCATCATCGACGGCCTGTTCGATCCCGGCGAAAACGGCCAGGTCCGCTTCCTCCAGGCGCCCGCACTGACGACGGAGAGATGGCGGCCATCACCGAGCACGTGCGCCGACGGGTGCTGCGGTGGTTCGCCCGAAGCGGCTTGCTCGAGCCCGAAGCGGCGCGCGACATGCTCGGCTGGGCGCATGGCGGCTTCTCGCTGGATGCGGCGGTGCGCATTGCCGGCCCGGATCGCGCCGGGCTGGAGCGCCTGCTGCGCGATTGTGCGCGCCCGCCCCTCGCGCTGGGGCGCCTCGTGCAGATCAACCCGCACCAGGGTATCGTCGGGGCGCTCCTGTTCGGACGCTGGGCACTCGGACTGGCGCGTGACACGGCCGCCACGCTGCTGGACGCCGAAGACACCGAGGGGCTCGAGCAGCAGATTCGCAGCCGACTCGAGGCGTTGGGCGATACCCAGGTCTGCGACCTGCACCTATGGCGTGTCGGCGCCGAGAGTCTTGCCTGCACGGTCTCCCTGGTGACCCACGCACCGATGCCGCTCGACGTCTATCGGGACCTGATCACGCCACTACCGAGCATCGACCACCTCAACATCGAGGTGCAGCGGTGCGATGACGCGCGCTGTTCGACCCGCGGCCCATCGAGCGGCGCGGAGGGCTAAGTAAGGGCCCGTTCCCGCAACGGGCCTGGCACGGGGCTCGGTCCGCGGTGAATTGCATTGATCGCGCGGGTGGAGGTTGACCGAACGCAAGGCGGCAGGATGGGGCTTTACGAATAATTCTTACTTTGTTTTAGCAAGTCTGCCACGGCTGGACCGGTAAGCCCGCGATGATCCGCGTACGACACAGTATCCCCGGCCGGCTGCGCCTCAGCATCGCGGCGCTGCATCGTAACCCACCCTTTGGCGATAGGCTCTGT
>JANQFI010000630.1 GCA_028277905.1 Chromatiaceae bacterium
GCGGGCGCATAGTCGAGCTCTGTGCCCGCTGCCGCGACGCAGAAGGCGGGCGAAAAGACAAGCCAGGCGGTATGTTTGTTGACAGAAATCGCCTAAGCCTGACCGCCGGTGCGTGGATTGTTCGCGCCGCGTAACCTATCTGTAACGGTCCGGCAATAGAATCCACGCGGATGATCGGCCTTCGGCCAGCCGAAACGAGCTTGCACGGGAGCGATATGGCCACTGTACTCATCGTCGACGACGAGCCCGACATTCGTGAGGTGATCCGCTTCGCGCTGGAGGAGAGCGGCTTTCGCGCGCTGGAAGCGGGCCACGCAGACGAGGCGCGCAAGCTGCTCGGCGAGAATCCTGATCTCATGCTGCTGGACTGGATGCTCCCGGGCCGCTCCGGGCTGGAACTGGCCGAGCAACTCAAGCAGAGCCCCAAGACCCGCAGCATGCCCATCATCATGGTCTCCGCCCGCGGCGAGGAAGAGGACCGGGTCAAGGGTCTAGACACAGGTGCGGATGACTATATCACCAAGCCCTTCTCGCCGCGGGAGATGGTGGCCCGGGTCAATGCGGTGCTGCGCCGCGCCCGGCCGGGTGAGATCGCCGACGAGATCGAGATCGGCGGGCTCGTCATCGACAATGTGAGCCATCGGGTCAGCGCCAACGGCGAGCCCATCGACATCGCGCCCACCGAGTACCGGCTGCTGCACTTCTTCATGACCCACGCCGACCGCGCCTTCAGCCGCTCGCAGCTACTGGATCAGGTGTGGGGCGACCGGGTCTATGTGGAGGAACGCACGGTGGATGTGCATGTGCGCCGGCTGCGCAAGGCGCTGGCAGAGAGCGGCCACGAGCATCTATTGCAGACTGTGCGCGGCGTCGGCTACCGGTTCTCGGGCAAGTGAGCACCCTGCACGAGGCCAGCCGGTACGCGAGCCAGCCGCGGCAGCGTTGACGTGCGCGCCGCCGCCATCGGCTTCGAGCTCGGGCTGCTTCTGGCCGGGGCGGTCGCGGCCACCCTCTTGCAGCTCGCCGGACTGCCGCTCCCGGGTGTGCTGCTGCTGGTGGTGTCACTCTACCTGCTGCGGCAGCTCTACTTCCTGTGGCGACTCGCGCGCTTCATCCAGCGACAGCACCGCCTCGCTCCACCTTTCCCATCCGGCCTCTGGGGCGAGATCTATCGCGCCCTGGGCCGCTACCAGCAGCGCGCGCGTAAGGGTCGTAAGCGCCAGTTGCGCTTTCAGCGCCGTTTCCGCGAGGCCGCCAACTCGGTGCCGGACGCCTTGGTGGTGTTGAGCAAGAGCCAGGAGATCGAGTGGGCAAACCCGGCCGCCGCGGCACTCCTGGGTGTGCGCTGGCCAGTCCATGAGGGACGATCGCTCACCACCATATGCGCGCAGCCTGGGCTTGCCGAATACCTGGAGGGCGGCGACTATACCCGCCCGCTGGAGGTGGCCGCAGAGCAGAACCAGTCCATCATGCTGTCCATCCGCGTGGCGCCTTTCGGCGAGCGCAAGCGTCAGCGGTTGGTGGTGGGCCGGGACATCACCAAGATTTTCCACCTGAATATGATCCGGCGCGACTTCGTGGCCAATGCCTCCCACGAGCTGCGCACGCCGCTTACCGTGATCGCGGGCTTCGTCGAGAACCTGCTGTGCTCCGCGCTGACGCCGGAGCCCCATCGCCGGCCGCTGCAGCTGATGGAGAATCAGACCAACCGCATGCGCTCTATCATCGAGGACCTGCTCACCCTGTCACGGCTGGAAATGGACGACACGGCGAGCAACCTGGCAGCGGTCAACCTGCCGCAGGAGATCGAGCATGTGGTGGCGGACGCCCGCACGCTGAGCGACGGCAACCACGAGATCCTGGTGGATGCCGACGCCGACCTGATGCTGATCGGCAATCCATCGGAGCTGCGAAGCGCCGTGTCGAACCTGGTGTTCAACGCGATCAAGCATACGTCCACCGGCAGTCAGGTGCGGGTGGTCTGGCACGACGAGCCGGGCGGCCCGGTGTTGCGAGTCAGTGACGACGGCCCAGGCATTGCACCGGAGCACATCCCGCGCATCACCGAGCGGTTTTATCGCATCGACAAGGCCCGCTCACGGGCCTCCGGCGGCACGGGGCTCGGACTCGCGATCGTGAAGCACGTGCTGAATCGTCACGACGCCGAGCTCTGCATCGCCAGCGATCCGGGCCGCGGGACTTGCTTCACATGCCGCTTTGCGGTGGCCAGCCGCCTATGGCGTGAGGATCGGCGGAGCTAGGAACAAGCACGAGACTTCGGTCGAGACTCGCGCCAGTGCCGCCAGCGGCCCGAGGGAAAGCGGCGTACGGCGTCGCCATGGCGCGGCGTCAATCGGCGGCCTGGGCCAGCGTCAAGGTCTTGATGGACAGCGCGTGCAACTCGCCGCTCGCGATCTGCGGCCTCACGGTGTCCATGACCAAGCGCTGCTTCTTGATGGGCGTGAGGCCGTCAAAGGCGTCGCTGACGACGACGGCTTCGAAATGGGCACCGTCGCCCGTGACCTTGACTTCCGCTCCGGGCAGGCCGGCACGGATGAGGGCTGCGACTGCTTCTGGCTCCATGGGGTTGATCTCACTGCGTGTCATTGGGCGCGGTGGCGTTGCGCCACTCGGCCCGTGGAAGATATGGGGCGGGGTCTGGGCGGCTCCAAGTACTGGGTTTGGGGACTACGTTCGGGACACTCGGTTTGGGACACTCGCTTTGGGCGTCGAATCCTCCGGTCCCGCGCCTACTGAATATTCGCCGCCCGCCTGAAATAACCCTCCAACTCGGTGCCATAGTCGATGGCGCGGTTCAGCTCGCCGGTGTACTTCTCCACCGCGCCGGCCGAGGTTGCGAGCGCCATGTCCGCGGCGGTGGCATCCACCCCACCCGCGGCACGCTCGGTGAGCGACCGCGGCTGGCCAGTGGCTTCCAGCTGGAAGGGACCGGTTAGCTGCTTCGGGTCCACCTTGTTGAGGATGGCGTAGTTGCGGTTCAGCGCAGCGATAGACTCGATGAGCTGCTGCTTCACCCGGAGATAGCGTGACAAATACTCGGTGAAAGTGGCGTAGGCGTTCAGGTTGCCGATGTTCGCCGGGTCTTTCAGGTACTCGGGTGTCCACTGAATGTCGAGCACGCTGATATAGTTCTGGAAGTCGAACAAGCTGACCTCGTCGTCGGCACGTGCAAGGGCCGAGTAGGCGTTGTCCAGCGCCTCCTTGACCCAGCGATCACGATCCTCCCAGTTCTTGCGATTGCCCTCCAGGTCGGCGGTGTCGAATTCACTGCCGCCGAAGTCGAAGGCACCGAACTGTTTCAACAGGTCGCCGACGCCGCCCGCTGCTACGGGCATGGCCAATACAGCCATCAGCGCGGCGCCGATCAGCTGGGACCAGGCTCGGCGCGCAAATTGCGTAATCTCCATGTTGCCTCCCGTTGGATTCACTGGGATGTGGGCCACGCCCTTAGGCGATTGCCGGAGACAAACATACCAAATGGCGCAGGATTTTCGCTCGCCATCAAGGAGCGGCAGCGGGCGCATAGTCGAACTCGGTGCCCGCTGCCGCGACGCAGCAGGCGGGCGAAAAGACAAGCCAGGCGGTATGTTTGTTGACAGAAATCGCCTTAGGTCTACTGCTTAGGCGATTGCCGGAGGAGAATAAACCGTTATTCTGCGCTTTCTGGCGTAACCTCACCAGTCGGTCGGGCCGTCAGAGGTTCGCGCCCTCCGGGTCGCCGAGCTGCTCATAGGTCTCGATCAGCACCTGGATCACGGCGCCGTCCTGGCGCGGCACGAGCACCTGGCTCGCCTTGATCAAATCCGGAATCAGGCCGTTGTTGGCGACGAAGTCGCCGAGCACCTGGTTCATCTCCTCGTTGGTGATCTCGGTGCTGACCGGGCGAAAGCCTTCCCTTTGCAAGGCCAGGAGCTGCATGTCGCGGGACAGCAGGAAGTCCTTGAACCGCTTCGCGGCCTCCACCTGCTCGCGCGAGTTGCCATGGCGGAGCACATAGTAGGGGTGGTCGGAGACCAGGTTGAAGCGCGGATAGCGGATCATGGGCCTGGCGCCATCGGGGTCGTTGGCGGCGCGGATGTGCGCGAGCTTGACGGCGAGGTTCTCGTAGACGTAGATGGTGCTCAAGGGCTGGCCGCCGTAGCCCGCCTGCATCAGCGGCTCGGCGAGCTTGCCGGTGCTGGTCTTGCTCTGGTCCGACATGTACTTGATGAAGGCCAAGTACGCCTGGAAATCTGGGCTTTCAAGATCCCGGGGCCGGATCTGGTAGCGTGGCCGATTCTCGGCGAAGAACTCATAGGCCATGGTGATCAGGGCTACGGCACCGGAGTTGGAGCTGTGCGGCTGGGTGAAGCCGAACTGGTAGATGCGTCCATCAGGGCCGAGGACGTCGCCGTTGAGCTCGCGGGCGAAGATGTCCGTGATGGTGTCGAAGCTCATGGATTTCTGAATCACCGCATCGATGCGCGCCTGCACAGGTGCCCAGGTGACGAAGACCATGGGGCTGCGCGCCACCGAGTCGTCGGTCTCGAACAGCTTGCCGCCGTCGAAGGCGTCCTCGACGACGGCGCGGAAGATGCTCGATGCCGGCGCCCACACCTGATACTCGTTACGGCCGTCCTGCGTTGATCTGCCATCGCGGAGCAGCCTGCCGGACTTGATGGAGCCAATCTTGTCGATGATGAGCCGGATTGGCTTGCCGTCGATGTTGCTGCGTGCCGGGTCGCTCAAAAAGCGCTCGGCGGCGGCCTCGAGCCAGCCGCGCTTCTCGGAGCCGGCGGCGATCTTGACCTCGATGACATCGCGGTCCTCAGGCACGGGATAGACCACCTGTTGCTTGGCGCCGACCTGCGGTGGCACCTGCACCGGGGCGACCTTGAGCCGCTCGCGCTGGACGGTCTCGTCGATGCTCATCTCGGCGTCCCTGGGCAGCACCTTGGGGGCCGGGCTCTCGGGGGTGCTGTCGAGCTGCTGCGCCGGCGCTTGCTTGACGGGCGCCGGGGCCCGCTCCGGCCGGGCCTGGATCTTCGACGGGTCGACATTCAGGTCGCCAAAATCGAACAGCTTCTCTGCGGCGGTCGCGGTCAGCACGATGCCGCATAGCACTGCGACGGCGAGAATGCGTAGACCGGACGGTGCTCGCAACGACCCAGGCAAGCGCGGGCGCAAGGGCTCGGTTCGCATACCCATCCTCGGCTCCATCACAACAGGTCGCTGAAGCGCTCGAAGATCTCGCGGATCTCGGCGGAGTCGCCCTGGCGAGTCTCACCGCCGGCGGCCTCTGTGATGCGTGCCAGGGATTCGGCGTCGGCCGAGTCGCCGAAGGCGATGCCGAACACGGGAATCTTGCAGGACGCGTCGCCGTGATAGCCGCCGTGCCCATCGGCGGCGGCATAGCCAATTAGCTCGATGAGCTTGGCGGCAGAAATGGCCGAGGCGTTGTCCTTGCCGTCGGTCAGTACGACGATGATACGGATGGCCCGGTCGCGGGGGTTGCGCTTGGTTTCCTTGCACACCGAGGTCCAGGCGCGGCCGATGGCGTTGCGCATAGCGGTACCGCCCTTGGGGTCGATGAGCTCCAGCGCGCGGCGCAGCTGCTCCTTGCCCTCCGCGGTCATCGCCAGCGGCTTCCCCTCAGGCGTAACATCGGCGTAGTCCACCGAGTAGTCGTACAGCAACAGGGCCAGGCGATCGCGATCCTGCAAGCGGCTCACCAGCAGCTCCGCACTCTCGACGGCCATGTCGATACGCGGCCGGTGCCTGCCCAGTTCTGGATCCATGATCTGCTCGCTCATGCTGCCGGAGCGGTCGATGACGAGGTAGACCACGGCCTTGTTCTTGATTGCACGAAAGGCATCGCGCGCGGCCTTCACCACCTTGCCGCTCGGCGCTGCCAGGAAACGGTGCACCCTGTCGAAGGGCTTGGTGCCGTTTTCCGCATTCCAGACCCTAGCGTAGAGCTCCTGATCGAGATCGAGCGCGACGCCGGGCCGGAAGCCATATTGCAGGGCCTGCGCCTGCACGGCCGGTGACATCAGGTATTCAAAATACTTCTTGGCGGCCTCCTCTTCATCGGCATTCACCCAGTCGCGCTTGACCACCGCGAAGGGATGATTGCTGACCAAGGTTCCTTCTTTCGGATAAGCCGCCACGAGCCGCGGGAAGCCAAGCCCGCGGGCACGGATGTGGTGGTTTGCCTGGATGACATCGCTCTCGTAGAGCACCACGGCGTCGGCGTACGCGGGGCCGCCGTTGGTCATCTTGTCGGCGTAAAAGCCCGTGGATTTGCCGTAGTGGATGACGTGCTCGTGCACTCTCGCGACGAAGTCCTGTACTTGCGGATCTTCCACCTTCGCCTGCGACAAGCGCGTCACCTGCTTGCCTGCCACGGCCTCGGCGCCTGCGAAGAACTGGGCAACCAACGCGGACAAGCCGCTGTTGGAGCGCTCCGGATTGGTCTGACCATAGCGCAGACCACCGTCACCGGCGCGCGCGAACAGCTCCTTCCAACCGACGTCTTCGGCACCGCCGAGACGTTCCACCACTGGTGCCCAGGCCGCAATGACGACCGGCGAGCTCACCAGGAAGCCCTCGACCTTGAGCAGGTCCTCGCCACGCTCCTGCTCGCTCTCGTGGTTGACCAGATTGATGTAGAGATCCGAGGCCGGGCTCGTCGCATGGACCTCGTTCGGCCCGGCCGCGCCGGCGTTGATCTCGTTGACGCTGTCGCCGGAGCCCTTGGGTATCGCGTTGACACAGATGCGCTTGCCGGAGATCGTGCGAGCACCTTCGGCATTGAGCTCCTTGGTAACGTCGTAGATCCAGCCGGCCTTCTCGGAACCATAGGTGAAACGCACGATCACCTGATCGTCGGCCGGGGTACAGGTGTTTGGGTACTTTGCCGCGATCGCGGCCGGCGAGCTCAATAGTGCCAAGCACAACCAGAGCAGGCACGGGAACCGGAGCAAGCGGGGGATCCTGGGCATGATTCCCTCAGGGTCGATGGCAAACCTGGGCAATCCGCGGACGCAGTGCAGCACAGGCCGTGGCGACCGGGCGTCGGTCGAGGGACCCGGCAGCACGCTACCGAATCACTTTGGCACAGTAGCATGACAGCGCCGTGAATGCGGGGAAGGGGTCGGGCGTGAGGAGCGGGAACTGGCTCACACCCCAGCAGTAGGATGCCCTGGCGTGCTCTGCATCACCAGCCACAAGGCCATTGTCGCCCGCAAAATGCACCGCCGCTTGCGCTGCAAACGCCAATTCGGTGGCGACGGCAACGCCTCGACGCGCGCCGTACGCGCGAGCCGCACTGAATCAGCGCCGGCAGGATGTGCTGCACGCGGGCAATAGCACCCGCGGCAACAGCAGCGTCAATCGGTGAGCGCTTGCAAGTAACTGGCCTTGAACGCCTCGCGGTCGTCCTTGACGGAAGGGTCATAGCCCTGTGCCGCCATCTTCTCCTTCATCCACTTGGGCAGCACGCCGCGGACGTAGACGTTGTCCGGGTTCTCCGGATCGACGTATCGGGTGTAACTGCGATTGCCCTTCTTGGACGCCGACGCCCGTCGGCGCTTCGGCGTCACCAGATCGAGTATCTCGTCCATGTCGTACCCGCGGCCCGTGATCATCTCGCGGATCTCCTGCGCAAGCTCGGCCTTGGCCTCATGCCAGCGCTGATACAGAGCCTTCTCCAAATTCGCCTTGTTTTGCTCGATTTGCTGCAACTCTGCCTGCAACTCATCGACGCTTAGGGACTTGTAGTCCAAGGATAACCTCCAGCTTTAGGGTTTCTGGTCGGAACAACCCGACCTCGTCACCACCACTAGAACACAACTAGCGCCGTTGCAAACCCGGCTTGTCGGGCCGCGGCGGCGCGCTGCATGAAGCGTAGATACCCACGCCTTTCCTGAAACTTTATAGCAGCAAATAAAAAAGTCAATAGGCGTAGCCAACTTCGCAATGCGACGCCGGGGGTTTCGCGCTGTCGGCATGTCGCGCGTCACTATGACAAATGCCGATCAGGCACCTCCGGCGACCAATTCACAAAACTGGACTTGCAGGAACGACGCCCAGCCCAGCACCTGATGCCTGCAGAAAGCCTAGGGGCACAAGCATCGCGCGTCACCTTCACATCAGCGGCTAACCTTGGCGCGGAAGGATCATCTTCAGCCGCCACCGGGCACGGCGGTATGAGCCAAACCTAGGGATCGGCTTCGATCCGAGGATGGATTCGGTTCAGCAGGGTGTCCGAGAATGCACGGATGTGCAGAAGCACCAGCGCGCGAGGCGGCGCGTCTTATTCCGCGCAGCCCTGCGATTGCCGGCTGATGCAAGGATATTCGGCATTTCCGGCCCGGCCGGATGTCGGTGGCGCCTGCCAGCAGGTCTATCGCGCTGAGATCGCGGCACAGAAGAGCGTATCTCCCTGTGCTGGGATGATTCTGTCTCCGCTATCCGAGAGGGAATGGCCCATGGACGACGTCCCCTTACACCAGCAAGAGTGTCGCCAATCCCAGAAATGCAAGAAACCCAACCACGTCGGTGACGGTAGTGAGGATGACGCCCCCGGCGAGTGCCGGGTCGATGCCTAGACGCTCCAGCAGCAGCGGCAGCAGCGCACCTGTAAGGGTCGCGGTTAGCAGGTTGATGCCGATGGCCGCGGCGATGATCATGGCAATGTGGGCACTCCCGAACCATGTCCATGCAATGGCCGCAATCACCAACGCCCAGGCGACGCCGTTGATCACGGCTACGGCCATCTCCTTACGCAGCAGCCAGCGCATGTTCTTGGCCGTCAGATGACCGGTGGCGATGCCGCGGATTGCAAGCGTCAGGGTCTGTGTGCCGGCGATGCCGCCCATACTGGCCACAATGGGCATAAGCACCGCCAGTGCCACCACTTGTTGAATCGTGGCCTCGAAGCGCCCGATGACCCAGGCGGCGAGCAAGGCCGTCAGCAGGTTGACGCCGAGCCAGAGTGCCCGCCGCCGCGCGCTGAGCAGCACGGGCGCGAACATGTCTTCGGTTTCGCTGAGGCCGGCCTGGCCCATGAACTGGTGGTCGGCTTCCTCCCGGATCAGATCCACAACGTCATCGACCGTGATGCGACCCAGCAGGTGCCCGTCCTCATCCACCACCGGGGCAGAGACAAGGTCCAGCTGCTCGAACCGACTGGCCACGTCCCTGGCATCAAGCGTGGCAAGCATGGGCTGGACCTGCAGGGTCATGACCTCTGCGACGGAATCGTCAGGGTCATTGGTGACCAGATCGGTGAGGTAGAGCACGCCCAGGTACCGGCCCTCGCGGTTCACCACGATGAGATTGTCGGTGAGGTCCGGCAGCCCCTCCTTCAGGCGGCGGAGGTAGCGCATGACGACGTCCAAGGTCACCTCTGGGCGCACGGTGACCATGTCCGTGTTCATCAGGCCGCCAGCGGTGTCCTCCGGGAACGCCAGCGCCGTCTCCAACCGCTCGCGACGCTGCTCGTCGAGGGAGTTGAGCACCTCCCGAGTGATAGTGGCAGGGAGGTCCTGTACGAGGTCCGCGAGGTCGTCCGTTTCGAGCCCCCCGGCAGCAGCCAGGATGCGGCTTGGTGCCATGTCCCGCAGCAATTCGTCGCGCAGGTCATCGTTGAGGAACAGCAGCACCTGGCCCTCGGCACCGTCTTCCACCATGCTCCAGACGAGCCTGCGCTGCTGCGGTGGCAGGGACTGCAGCACGTGCGCCATCTCTCCCGGATGCAGTGCGTTGAGCATGCGCTTGGCCTTGACCACCGAGCCGGACTCCAGCACCGCATGCAGGGCAGCGAGGCGATCGGCCTCGGGTGCTGATGCGGCTTCGGTGTTCATCGGGGCTCCGAGGGTTGCGGCGGGCAGGAGCGCGGGCGGGTCTGGGGGAGCCGCCGCAGGCGACCCATCAGTGTAACAGCCGCAGGCTAAGGCGATTGCCGGAAACAAACAGACCGAATGGCGCAGGATTCTCGTCCGCCTTCGCGAAGCGGCAGCGCGTGCAGAGTCGTGCTATGTGCGCGCTGCCGCGACAACGAAGGCGGGCGAGAAGACAAGCCAGGCGG
>JANQFI010000654.1 GCA_028277905.1 Chromatiaceae bacterium
ATTGATTGCCGGGGGTCACGGCAGCCCTGCGAGCGTTGCCGCGGAGCCGCGCGAAGCGTTGCGCGTTCTCGACACTCAAATCACTCGGGACGGCGGAAAAGGGCGTATGCTCAGTTTCCGCGGCGGCCCGCGCCTGTCTGGCGTTCGCGTAGCTCGCGCCGCTCTTGAGCCTCCACGCAGAGCGTCGCGACCGGGCGGGCTTCGAGCCGCGCCAGGCCGATGGGCTCGCCGGTTTCCTCGCACCATCCATAGCTGCCGCCATCGATTCGGGCAAGGGCGGCGTCGATCTTGCCTTGGAGCTTGCGGTGGCGGTCGCGCGTGCGCAGCTCCAGGGTCTGGGCGGCCTCGCGGCTGGCGCGGTCCACTTCGTCGCCGACCTCATGGTGGCTTTCGTGCCGCAGCTCCGCGATGGTCGCGTCGGCCTCCACGAGCAACGCTGACCGCCAGTTCAGGAGCTTCTGCCTGAAGTAGGCCAACTGGCGCGGCCCCATGTAATCGTCGTCCATGGGAGGTGCGCCTTTGGATGACCTGAGGGCTTGCGCCTGCCGCGCGCGCTTGGTGTCTTGCACCGCGTTTTCACCCTGTCATTCGGGTTTTCTTGAACGGCTCTACCAGGACAGCGTTTTCACCTTCGGGTCAAACAGTAGGTCCATCGTCGGGAACGTGCGTGTTTTCATCGCGCCGATCTCCGGTTGGGTGCTGCGCTGCCTGAGAGTCCGGGGGCCTCAAAGTCGCGGAACTGGTAATCGAGACGAAACTCTGATGCGGGGCTGAAAACGATCCTTACGAGAGCAGGCAGGGAGGAAGGTCCCTTTGGGTCGAGACCTCACGCCTCGGCGGCGGCCTGCCGAAGCCAGGCCAATACCCGATTCAGATGCGCGTCGCCGTAGAGCCGGGCGAAGCGTTGCGTCTCCTCGTGGCCGGAATTGCTCAAGACGGCGATGCGCGCTTGGAGAAAATCGGGTTTCAGCGCCAGACCGCATTTGACCTCGCTGCAATAGCGCCAGCTGGCGTAGTCGCTGGGAATCAGCTCCGCAGCGTAGCGTTCAGTGTCCTCGACCATGGGGTCAGCCCTCGTTCTTCGCGGCAAACCACCTGGGGAATGGGTCGTCCATCGCCCTCCAAGCGGCGGTTCCAGCGGCCATCTCCTCGTCGCTGAGGAGGTAGCGATCGAGCATCTCGCGGGTTTGCTCGGGCTCGAGGTTCTGGCCGATGACAACGATCTCCTGGCGGCGGTCGCCGTACTCGCCCTCGAATTCGGCCTCGATCCGCGCCCGATGCTCGGGTTCTGTCGGCCAATGCTCGCGGGGTGCCAGGGCCCACCAGATCCCGGCCGGTCCATGGCGGACGACGCCGCCGGCCTGCGACCATTCGCCTGCCACATCGGGGCGCGACGCCAGCCAAAAGAAGCCCTTCGAGCGCAGCACGTTGCCGGGCCAGTCGGTTTTGAGTGCATCGGCGAAGCGCGCCGGATGGCAGGGACGTCGCGCGCGGTAGAGGAAGCTGCCGATGCCGTATGCCTCGGTTTCGGGCTTGTGCTCGCCGCGAATCTCGGCGAGCCAGCCGGGCGACTGGGCGGCGCGGGCGAAATCGAACCGTCCGGTGCCGATCACCTCGGCAAGAGGGACCTGTCCAAAGCTGGCATCGATGATCCGGGCATGCCGGTTGAGCTGACGCAAGGCATGTCGCAGCCGTTCGCGCTCGGCGCTGGCAATCAGGTCGATCTTGTTAAAGACGATGACGTCGGCGAGCTCGACCTGGTCGATCAACAGGTCGGAGACGGTGTGCGTATCGTTCTCGCCGAGCGACTCGCCCCGGGCCTGGAGGCTGTCGGCGCCCTCAAGGTCGACATCGAAGTTGACCGCGTCAACCACCGTCACCATGGTGTCCAGTCGATTCACGTCGGACAGGCTGGTGCCCGCTTCGTGCCTGAAGGTCTCGGCCACGGGCAGCGGCTCGGAGATCCCGGTCGACTCGATCACCAGGTAATCGAACCGGCCGTCTTTCGCCAGCCGGCTGACCTCCACCAGCAGGTCCTCGCGTAGCGTGCAGCAGATGCAGCCGTTGCGCATCTCGACCAGCTTCTCCTCGGCGCGGTTGAGCTGGACCTCCTTGTTCACCAGCGCGGCGTCGATGTTGACCTCGGACATGTCGTTGACGATGACCGCGACGCGCCGCCCCTCGCGATTGTTGAGGATGTGGTTGAGCAGCGTGGTCTTGCCGGCGCCGAGAAAACCGGACAGCACCGTCACCGGCAGCTTCTGTTCAACGGTGGGTTGCGGGCGCACATGGGTTCTCCTCATTCGGTGGTCTAGGCGGTTTTACCCCTGCCAGAGCGGGTCGAGCGTCACCAGAGTGCGTGCGCTGGCACCGACCGCGATCTCGGGCGAGCGGTGAACGGCACCGAGTCGTTCGTTGCCCTGCCACAACGCCCCCTTGAGCAGGACCACCTCCCCCGGGGCGGCCTGGATGAAGGCGCCATCTGCCATCCGGGTAAGGCTAAGGTCGCAACGGTCGATACCTGGGTCGTTGAGCCACTGGGTACCGCGACCCTGATAGGTGCAAATCAACCGAATCCCCACGCGATCGATATGCCAGCCGGGACACATGGCGTGACCCAACCGCGCGAGACGCAGACCGACCGCCGGACACCCCAACAGCTCGCAGGTGATCTCGCGTAGCAGCGACACATCGTCAATGAACGCGGCCCGCCCGGGTCCCGCGGTCAGACATAGGAGTCGTGGCCGCCCTGTCGCCGGCAACGTTTCGATTGCCTGCAGCGTGCCGGTCCATTCCAGCCCGGTCAGGTAATGCGAGATGGCGGCATCCGTGTCGCGCTGCCAAACGCACACCTGCACGGCAGGGTCGAAGATCTCGACCAGATCGGCGAGATCGCTCACCCGTCGCCAGGTGGGCAACTGGGTGGGCAGCTGGGGGTCATGGCCGCCGCGGCTATCCCCTGATTCGAGGCTCAGCAATCCAGGCAAAACAAGACCCGGGTCTGGCCCGAGCCAGCGATCGGCGGGGAGCGGTGCACCAGCCCTCGGCCGGCGTTACCGGGATAGGCGTCGCCTTTCAGGATGCCTACCCAGAAGGGCTTGAACCGCGATGGCTGGCCGAACCGGACAATGCGCTTATTCGGCGCACCGCTGCCTTGGGCGTTGCGGTCGACCTGCTCGTTCGTCAGCCACTCGGTGCCCCGTCCGCGATAGGTGCACAACAGCCGCAGATGGGTGCGATCGACATGGAAGCGCCGACACCCGTCGTCGTCGGTCGTCTCCAGGCGTGCGGTCACATCACGTCCCGCGCAGACGGCGAAGAACAGATCCGCCAGCCGCCGCAGATCGGCGAGCCAGGCGCTGTAGGTTTGCGGGTCCAAGCTCTGTCCGTT
Organism: Chromatiaceae bacterium; assembly: GCA_028277905.1. Taxonomy (GTDB): domain Bacteria; phylum Pseudomonadota; class Gammaproteobacteria; order Chromatiales; family Chromatiaceae; genus Thiohalocapsa. The sequence goes on from JANQFI010000654.1 coordinate 3,392, forward strand.
CAGAAGTGCCCCGATGTCCTCGTCGAATGTCGCCGACGACGTCCGGCAACGGATATCCGGCAGGTCGGTCACCCGCAGCGAGGCGACCTCATGGGCGACGCTCGCAAGTGGTGTCCGCTGCCACAGGCTGAGATTGACATCGGGCTCGCTGATGCGGTGCAGAACTCGTGGCTGCTCGCTGATTAAATGCCGACGGGGTTCAGGGACAACAGGTAACCTCAAGAGGCAACTTGGCATGGTGCTTGCATTTCACGAAGGCAATTGATGAATTGCATATAGCTGGTAGGCATCTAGACGCTATTCGATGCCGAAGCTTCGGGTGTCGAGGCATGCCTCGTACGTACCTGTGCAGCGGCAACTGTTGCGGCGCACCGGCAACTGTTCCGGCGGGTCGCCGGTCGAGGCAACGGAGAGCTCAGAGTGCAAAGTCTGTGGCTTGCGTTGCTCAAGAGCACATGTAATGTTATATCATATCAAAACGCTCGCGCACAGATGTGGCGACGCCACACCATGGGCGGGGCAGTCCACATCGCAGTGCCTTCCATCGGGAATCTGCTCAAGCCTGGAGCGGATTCCGCGAGCGACCGTTGTCACAGCCGAGCATCCTCTAGGACGCATGGATACCGATAACCGTCACGGCTTTCGACGTTCTCTGAGCAACCACGGGAGCGTGCTCTGAAAGCTGATGCGAGTCAGGGAGAATCCCCGTGTTGTGAAGGGTGTCGTCGGCGACACAAGAAAGAACTGATCCGTTTCGTCGAGAAGCTTCCAATGACGAGGCAGCTAGCGATCAGCCGTCGCCATCGACCGATACGGTCCTGCCAGCGGTTCGTCCTACACGCCGCGTCCTGAGGCCCAGGCTTGCCAGGGCACACGCGAGTAGAGCCACGACGAGTGTCGGACCGAAAGGCTGGTCCAGCAGCAGTGCCGCCGCGAAGCCCGTGAGATAGGCGAGCAGCCCGATGAAGACCGCCCAAGCCAGGGTTCGGCGCCAGCCGATCGCGGTCCGAAACGCGATCCAGGCCGGCACCAGCACCAGTGCGAAGGCGGCCATGAGCCCCATGCTTGCGGTCGCGACGGCCATGCCGCCGGCCGCGAGCAGATCGAAGCCCAGGTGCCATCGCCAGGCGGGCAGACCATTCGCCGCCTCATGGTGTGGCAGCAGTCGCGCATGCAGAAGCCGCGGCATCAGCCAAGGCAGTGCCATCGCACTGGTTACCGCCAAGAGCACCGCGCCGGCAAGATCCGCGGGGCCAGCGAAATAGAGCTGTCCCTCGATGAGCGCGTGCCCCAGCTGCTCGCCATTTCCGGAATTGGCGGCAATGAGCAAGAGTGCGGCCCAACCACCGAGGATCATGAAGCCGTAGGCCGTGTTGCCGCTGATCCTGCCGACGCCCTTGACGACGGCGCCGCCGGCCGCGGCACCCAGTCCACCAGGGAGCGCAGGTAGTCCGATGGCGAGTCCCAACAGCGTACCGGCCGCGGCGAGATGCGCGAAGCCGAGCGCCGCGAGCCATTCGCCGCGCAGCATCAGTACCGCGCCCAGCAGTGGCAGCACGCACGCCAACAGCAAGCCGACGACCAGCGGCAGGCGGAAGATCGGATCAGTGAGCGTGGACAGGTCCATCGGCGGCGGCACCGGTCGGAACAAGCTCGGGCAGCCCCCAAGCGCGGTCTGGGGCAGACACCAGCTCCATCACCCGTGTGCAGTGGGCATCCAGGAAGGCCCGCTCATGACTGACCAGCAGCACCGCCCGATCGGCGGCGCGGGCCGCCAGGATGTCCCCCAGCAGGGCCGTGTGGGTCGGGTCCAGATTGTTGGTGGGCTCGTCGAGCAGTACCAGCCGCCCGCGCCCGGCCAGCGCCGCCCAGACCGAGAGCAGCTGGTGCTGGCCGCCGCTCAAGCGATCGAGCCGTTGGGGCAGCAACCGTTTCAGGCTCTCCGGCATGGCGCTCGCGCCGGGGGTGCGCCTTGGGTCGGCCCCGGCCATGGCAAGCAGCTCCCGGCCGGTCACCGGCAAGGGCGTGAAGCGCACCGGTGCTTGGGGCAGCACGGCGACCTGGAGCCCCGGCGCGCGCAGCACCCGACCGGCGAAGCAGCGCGCGCCGCCCGCAATGGCCGCGAGCAGCGTCGATTTGCCACTGCCGTTGGCGCCCCAGAGCCCAACGATCTCACCGGGGGCGAGGCGCAGGGACACGGGGCCCACGACCGGGCGCGCCCAACCCGCAACGAGCGCTTCGAGCTCCAGCAGCCATGCCTGGCTGTCCGGATCGGTTTCCGGCTCAGTTGGCGACGGCAATGGCGTCCACCCAGGCGTCGATGTGGCTCAGATAGCCGTTGCCATCGGCGCCCAACGGGGGCGACATTGGCAGCACCCGAACCGGCCAGCCCAGGTCACGGGCCAGTTTGCGCGGCGCCTTCGGCGACTGGTAAGGCGCATGCACGATGACGCCCTGAAGTCCCCTGAGCTCGCCGGTGAGCTTGCGCAGATCCCGCCCGCTTGGCGGCACGCCCGGCACAGGCTCGATGGTGCCGAGCAGCGGCACGCCGAAGCGATCGAGCAGATAGACGGCATCACGGTGGTAAAGCACGACGCCGGGGGCACTGGCCAGGCGCGCCTGCCAGTCGGGCAGGCGGCGGTCGACGGCCTTGGCGAAGCGCCTGGCGTTGGCGCGGTAACGGGAGGCGCCGGCGGCATCGAGCTGGCCGAGGCGCGCTGCCAACGCCTCGGCGACTTGGGCCATGCGCACCGGGTCCAAGTCCACGTGCGGGTTGCCGGCTGGATGTACATCGCCAAGTGCCCGGCTTGCGCTGCCGCCGACATCGAGCAGCGGCACCTGTGCCGCCGCCTCGAAGTACCCGACCCGGCCGGGCAGGATGGCCGGGTTCGCGGCGCTCGTGCTCGCCGCCGGGAGCCAGCCGACCTCGAGCTCGGCGCCGACGGCGACCACGAGGTCGGCACCGCGCAGGGCGCGGATCATGCTCGGCTTGGCCTGCAAGCTGTGCAGGTCCCGATCCGGCCCGGCGAGGACCGTCAGATTGGCATTTGGCGCCACGGTGCGCACCAGTGCCCCCATGCTCGGGCACGTTGCCACCACGTCCAAGGCCAGGGCCAAAGCCGGGGCAACGCCCAAGGTCGTCGCCAAGAGTGCGGCGAGCAGTATCGAGCGTCGTTTCATGTCCGTTCTCCAGTTGCGATTCGCGGTTGTGCGAGGCGACGCCGACAACAGCGGCGCCGAGCCATGGGTCGGTCAGAACTTGTGCGCGCCGTGGGTGCCGAGACTCATCAAAAACTGGACGTAGAAGGCGTTGAAGCGCTCGCGCTCGTTCTCCGCCACCAGGATGTCGTTGTAGGCGTACTGCGCCCGCAGCCGCGAGAACTCGGACAGGTTCCAGGTGACATCCAGGGTCCAGCGGTCGGAGCTGCCGAAGCTCTCGCTGCGCCCGCCGCTGACCTTGTTCGTCAGGCCGAGAATGTCGTAGCGCAGCCCCGCCTTCCATCTGGGCAGGAAGCCATAGGTGGCCTGGGCATAGAGGCCATCGGTGGTCAGTTTGCGGCTGCTGCCGATCTGCTCGGGGTGCGCGCTGGAGCGGACGGTCAGGTCCTTCGTGGAGCGCAGGTACTCGGTCTGGAAGGTGAAATCCCCCTGTCCGTAGGCGCCGGGGGCGTCGTACTTGTAGACGAGGTCGATTCCCCAGAGGTCTGCGTTGCCGCCGAGGCCGGTCTGGTGCAGCTCTTCGGTGACACCGTCGCCATGCGCGTGACCGTGGTCGTCCTCGTGCTCATGCTCGTCCTCGTGCTCATGAGCTTCTTCTTCATGCGCGTGCTCATCGTGCTCGTCGTGCTCATCGTGCTCATCGTGCTCATCGTGCACGGCGTGGGTGTGGCTGTGCACCTCCTGATGTTGCTCCGCATGGGCATAGGACAGACCGATCTGGAGGGCATGATTCCGGCCCAGCTCCGGGGCCACCTTGGCGAAGGCGGTGTAAAGGCGGGGACCCGTGTTGGTGCTGCCCAGGTTGAATTCTTCCTGCGCCTCGTCGCTGACCGTGGCGCCGAAGATCTCCTGGTTACCCTGCAGCGCCTCGCCGCCGATCCTCGCGTAGAACGGCAGGTCCGCCGGCACCCAGGAGAGCTGCAGGCCCGTGTCCTGCAGGCCGTGGAAGCCGAGCAGGTTCAGGTACGGCAGGTTCTGATCCACGAAGTCCCATTGGTGGGGATGCTGATTGTTGGCGTAGCCGAAGTCGCTCAGGAACTTGCCGCCCTTGATCTTGAGCCCGTAAGGGAGAGACCGGGTGTCGAAGTAGGCCTCCTCGAGCTCGACGTTACCATCGCCGTCGATTGCGATGTAGGCGGCCGCGTCGAAGTAGGGATCGACCGTTGCGCTGAAGGACAGCTCTGCCTCGCGGAAATTGAAGCCGTTCTCGGCGACGGCATGTGAGTGGCCGCCATGGTCGTGGACATCGCCTTCTGCGTCGTGTGAGTGACCATGCCCGCGGCCCGGCATGAATGCCTCGCCCACCAGGGCGGCGCCGTCGCCGTTGTCGGTATCGTCCTGGTAGTAGTTGCCGTCCAGGATCACCGAGATCTGCGGGTTGAAGGCGCTGCCGGCGGTCACGGCACCAAATGCCCCACTGGCTCCTTTTGTTGTTGGCTGTTCCACGGAGGGGGCCAGCGGCGCGGACATCGGCTGCGACAGGGCCTCGGCGCGGGCGGGCGGTTGCGCCGTCCGGGCGGCTCGCTCGGCATCCGACAGGCGCCTTTCCAGCTGGCGGATCCGGGTTTCGTACTGCTTGCGCATGGCTTCCAGCTCGGCGCGCAGCTCGGCGATGTCTCCGTCGTCCGCCAGCGCCGTCGCGGCAGGGACCAGCAGTGCGGCGCAGAGCGCGCCCGGTAACAGGGAATGTTGCATTGAGACACTCGTTGAGAATTGAGGTCGATGCGCGAGGGCGACGCAAGGCGCCCCGCGCGAGACTGCGATAGCGACGACCCGCCGACCGCTACCCGAACGCACGCGAATGACAGGGTCCCCCGGGGCTTGTGGCGTCGTCGGCACACCGTCGATGCACCCTCGGACGCACTCTCGCCTTGTTCATCTGCAGCGCAGGAATATGATATGTTATATCATAATAAAAACGAATGCTACATGTTGGAAGCGGACAACAGATTGCGCACGGTCAATCGTCTCGTCTTCGCGCTGTTCTTCGTTTCCGGATTCAGCGCGCTGACCCTGCAAGTCGTTTGGATGCGCGAGCTGTCGCTGGTATTCGGCGCCACGGCTCATGCGGCGGCAGCGACGCTGGCCGCGTTCTTTTTTGGACTCGCCACCGGCAGCCGCTACTGGGGGCGCCTGAGCCGCCGTGTCGCGAGTCCACTGCGAGCCTATGCGCTGCTGGAGATCGGTGTCGCCGTGGCTGCGGCCGCAGGCTTTCTGCTGATACCGACGTTCGAGGGGCTGTACGCGGCGCTCTATGACCACTGGGCGGGGGGCCGGCCAGGCCTGCTGCTCACCGCCAAGCTGCTCCTCGCGCTGGTTCTACTGTCGCCGGCCGCGTTCTTCATGGGTGGGACCTTGCCGGTTTTGAGCACCTGGCTGGTGCGGCGCCCGGCGGACACGGGGCGCCGCATCCCGTTGTTGTACGGCATCAACACGGCCGGGGCCGCGGTCGGCACCTTCAGCACCGCCTTCCTGCTGCCGCCGCTGCTCGGCTACGATGGCACCTATCTGCTCGCCATGGCGCTGACCGGCGGGGTTGCGCTGGCGGCCTGGCTGCTTGCGAAACAGTCGGTGGCACCGGAGGCGTCCGCTGCCCCATCGCCCGCCGAGGCGATGGGGCATCCGCCACGCAACAGGCTGTCA
>JANQFI010000015.1 GCA_028277905.1 Chromatiaceae bacterium
GCCTTTGCGCCTTCGCGTAAGCAACGACGGACTACAGTTTCCGTGTAGCCCTTCAGACCCCCGCAGTGATCTTCGGCAAATCCAACCATAGGCCTCTGACTCTTTGGTTCTCAGGCGCAGATTCTTGGAAGGGGGGTCTGAACGGTTAGGTTGCCTTAGGCGATTGGCGGAAACAAACATACCGAATGGCGCAGGATTTTCGCTCGCCTTCAAGGAGCGGCAGCGGGCGCATAGTCGAGCTCTGCGCCCGTTGCCGCGACAAAGAAGGTGGGCGAGAAGACAAGCCGGGCGGTCTGTTTGTTGACAGAAATCGCCTTAGACCTGTCTAGTGCAGCAGTGCGAATGTCCCGAGACCGTCTCGGGTCGTTATCGTTGTCGTGATCGTGATCGCGGTCTCGACCGTGCGGATATTCGATTACGATTGCGATTACGACAACGACAACGATGGGTTCCTGTCTCGGAACTTCCACAGCAAAGCACTGGGGTCAGGTATTCGCATCGACTGTCACGCCCTGTCTGCGGCCACCTGGCCCTTGTCTCGATCTTGAGAGCAGGCTACAGGGCATTCAGATGCCCCTCTTTTCCATAGGGCTCGAGCTCGGACGAAGCACTTCCGGGATTGATCGCGGCATCCTCCCCGGGCCCAATCTTGGGCTCCGAAGCCGGAAGCCAGTAAACGTCCATCCAGAACAGGTCCAAGGTTTCGGCCAACCGGCGCCCGCGTGGATCAGAGGGGACGCGCTGCAGCGACGGCGCTCGCGTCGCATGCCGGGCTACTCCGCGCCGGCCGCGTTCGGACCCTTGCAGAGGTTGTCGCGGTAGCGGAGGGTGACCGAGTCGGCGTCCCAGTATGCCGAGGCTTGCTCGGTCAGCCTCCCTCGCGCGTCATCTGCTCCAGTCGTCCCTGGGCGAGGCGGCCCTCGGTGGTATCGGGGAAGCGCTCGGCCACCGCATGCAGGATCTTGCGGGCCTGCTCCATGTTCTGCTGGTCCTGGTAGATGTAGCCGAGCTTGAGCATGGCGCCGGGCAGCTTCGGGCTGCCGGGGTAGTCGGCGATCAGGCGATTGAAGTGGGTCATCGCCGCGGCGTAGTCCTGGGTGACATAGCCGATCTCGCCGAGCCAGTAGACGCCGTTGTCCGCGAACTGGCCGTCCGGATACCGCACCAGCATCGCGGCGAACGCCTTCCTGGCGGCATGGTAGTCGCGATCCTTGAGTAGCTCGAAGGCCTTGCGGTAGGCGTCCTGCTCGCTCCCCTCCTGGGTCTCCGGGGTCGGCAGCGCGAGGGTGCCGCCGGCATTGCCGCCACCACCGAGGGCGCCGACGCCGGTCTTGGGTGGTGGTGCGACCGGCATCTCCGCCGCGGCCTCCGCGCCGGCCTGGCCGAGGGTTGCTTCCCCAGCAGCCGCAGCTTGCTCGGCGGCGTCTTCACCGCTCGCAGCAGGCTCGCCCTCGCGTGCGGCGGCCTCGGCTGCGGCCTTGGCCTCGGCGTAGGACTGGCCAAGCTGCGGCAGGCCGGGGCTCAGCTGCCGTAGCTGGTACTGCTGCATCTCCAATTGGCCGCGCAGGTCCTGCACCTCCTGTTGCAGTTGCTGGAGCTGGAGGACGAAGTCCGACAGACTCTTCTCATTGAGCATGCGCTCGAGCCGCTCCAGGCGTTGCGCCAGCGCCGCCGGCGATACCACCAGGTCGCTATCGGCGGCACCGCCGAGAGGTGCCGGCTTGAGCAGATCGTCGCGGCGGATTTGCGCGGTTGCTAAGGCCGTGGTCAGGGCGAGCAGGACCGCGACGGCGAGCGTGCGCCCGCCGGCGGCTGTGAGGCGGTTCGGGGCGGGCATCTCAGTACACCAGTTCCACACGTCGGTTCAGGGCCCAGGCCCGCTCGGAGGTGGACGGCTCGGCCGGGCGCTCTTCGCCGTAGCTGAGCGGGCGAAGCTTCTCGGGCGGCACGCCCTCCGCCACCAGGAAGCGCTGCACGGCATCGGCGCGGCGATCGCCGAGGGCGAGGTTGTAGTCGCGGGTGCCACGCTCGTCGGTGTGGCCTTCCAGGGCGACGGAGACGCCGGGCGTGCGGTAGATGTAGGCGGCGTGGGTACGCAACAGCTCGCTGGCGCTCGCCGGGATCTCGGCGGTGTCGTAGTCGAAGTACACGATCTTGTTGTAGAGCGGGCTGTTGGGGTCGTCCAGTAGCGACAAAGGTTCGCGCGGCTCGAGCCCGGCCGGTTCGGGAATCTCCGCGGCCCTGTCCCCACTCGGGCGCATTGCGTCCAGCTCGGCGGCGCTCGGAGGCTGTGGCGGTGGTGGCTGCAGAGCGCAGCCCGCGACGGCCAGCGCCGCGAGCAGGGGCACGGCGGGGATACAGAAACGGGGCTTCGACATGGCTTCCTGGCGAGGGGCGGGATCTGGATCTCGGGTACGCCGGCACAGCGGGCCAGGGCTTCGGCCCAAGCGGGCGGCCCCGGCCCGCTCGCCGCAAGCGCCCCCGGATAGAGGCGCGCATGCCGGTCGGGCGCCGCGCAAGCCAAGCTCAACGCAACAGCGGTGACCAGGCGGGCTCGCGCACCTCCCCCGCATCGCGCGAGAGGCGGTGGCTGGCGCCGGACGAGAGCGGTGTGGCGGCGAGCACTCCGCGGCCGTTGGTCTGGGTTGCGTAAATTACCATGTTGCCATTGGGCGCGAAACTCGGCGACTCGTCCAGGTTGCCGTTGCTGATGTAGCGCCTGGAGCCCCCATTGGGGTCGGTCATCACCACCCGAAAGCGCCCCGCCGCGCGGGTCACCATGATCAGCGCATTGCCGTTCGGCGCATAGGATGCGGCGGCGTTGTAGTCGCCTTCGAAGGTCACCCGTTGCGCCACGCCACCGGTAGCCGCGACGCGGTAGATCTGCGGCTTGCCGCCGCGGTCCGACGTGAACACGAGCTGGCTGCCGTCGGGCGACCACGCTGGCTCGGTATCAATGGCGTAGTGGTCGGTAAGCCGGGTCAGCTGGCGGCTCGCCAGGTCCAGCACATAGATGTCCGGGTTGCCGTCCTTGGATAGGGTCATCGCCAACTTGCCTCCGTCCGGCGAGAAGGCCGGCGAGCTGTTGATGCCCTCGTAGCTCGCCACCCGCTCGCGACGCCCGCTGGCGAGGTCCTGCACATAGATGGCAGATTGCCGGCCCTCGAAAGACACATAGGCGAGCTTGCGGGCGTCGGGCGACCAGGCGGGCGACATGATGGGCTCGGCGGAGTCGACGATGGTCTGGGCGTTGAAGCCGTCGGCGTCGGCCACGCGGAGCGCCACCCGCGATTGGCGTCCCGCGGAAGTCACATAGGCGATGCGCGTGGCGAAGATGCCGGGCTCGCCGGTAAGGTCCTCGTAAATGGCGTCGGCGATGCGGTGCGCGGCGTTGCGTAGGCCCTTGGTGGTGGAGCTGACGGTGTCGACCAGCAGCCTTTTGCCGCTGAAGACGTCGAGCAGCAGGAAACGGATGTCATAGCCGCCGGTGCTGCGCGGCGCCACCTCCCCTACCACCAGGCTGTTCATGGCCAAGAGCTGCCACTCGCGGATGTCCACGTCCTCCTCGCGGTGCGGCGTCATGAGCATTTCGCGCCGGGGCATGGGCTTGAACTTGCCGCTGCGGGCGAGGTCCGCGGCGACGACGTCGGCGATGTCCAGGTTGGGCTTGGCGCCGTCGACATTGCCGAAGGGGACCACGGCGATGGGCTGCGCGCCCTCCACACCACCGGTAATCTCGATGGTGAGCTTGGCCTGAGTGGTGCCGGTGACCAAGGTTGCGAGCAGCGCGGTGAATCGCAGTGCGGTCAGGACGCATTGTGGTTGCATAGAGCTGTCCTCATGGCCTGAATCGGAAATTGAAATCCCGGAACATCTCTTCGAACTCGGCGCCGTCCGGCACCGGCAGCGGTGAAGCCTTGTACACGGCGGAGATCACGGACTGATCGAAGGCGCCGTGGCCGCTGCCTCGCACCACCCGGACGCTGCCCGGGATCACCGCACCCCCTGGCTCCAGACGGAGATTGACAATGGTCTCGATGTCGCTGGGACTGCCCAAAGGTCTTACCCAGAAGCTCTTGACGCGGCTCGTGATCCGCGGTGTCCAGACACTCCCTAGCTGCCGGCGTGCCGAGGCCAGCTGCTGCTGGGTGGCGGCCTCGCGGCGGCGTTGCTCCTGGGCCGCCCGCGCCGCCTGCTTGCGTGCCCTCTCCTGCGCCAGCTCCTGTTGCAGCTCCGCAGCCAGGGCCGCCTCCAGCTCACGCTCGCGACGGGCCATTGCCTCCGCGTCCCGCAGGGCCTGCTCCTCGGCTCGACGCTGGGCCTCAAGCTCCGCCCTGCGTGCAGCCTCGGCCGCCTGGCGGGCAGCTGCTTCGGCCTCGCGGCGGGCCTGCTCCTCGGCCGCGCGCCGTGCCGCCAGCTCGGCGGCGCGGCGCTCGGCCTCCCGGCGCTCGCGCGCGGCACGGGCGGCGGCCTCGGCCTCGGCGGCGCGACGGCGGGCCTCCTGCTCGGCGCGGCGTTGTGCCTCTGCAAGGGCGCGGCGCTCGGCCGCTTCGGCGACCTTGCGGCGGATCTCCTCTTCGGCGCGGCGGCGCGCCTCAAGCTCGGCCTGGCGTTGCCGTTCGAGCTCGGCCTGGTGCTGTCGCTCCAGCTCGGCTTGCCGCTGTCGGGCAAGCTCAGCTTCGCGGGCCAGTGCCGCTGCTTCGGCGTCGCGGCGTGCCTGCTCGGCCGCCAGGTCCGGCTCCGGCCGCTGCGTCTCGGGTTCTGCCAGCTCGGGCTTCGGCGCTTGTGCCTGGGGCTCGCGCTCAGGCCCGGTCCGCGCCGCGCTGGCCTGCAAGTGCTCGATGCGCTGCTCGATCTCTGGCGTCACCGGCAGGCTCGCCTGGATCATGTTCTCGAAGGCACCCAGCTCCTGGTTGCGCACCAGCCAGTCGACGCCGAACAGCATCACCAGGAGGAGGGCGAGGTGCAGCAGGATCGACCACAGAAACGCCTTCGGATACTGGGTCCAGATTTGCCACATGGCGGCCCGGTCAAGGCCCTCCGCTGCCCGCTGCCGAGGCAAGTGGCGGGCGCGTCACCAGGCCGACGCTCGGCGCCCCTGCCGCCTGTGCCGCCACCATGGCGTCCACCACCAGCCCGTAGTCGATGGAGGCATCGGCACGCACCATGATCGGCGTCGCCGGGGCCTCGTCGAATACCCCCACCAGTCGCTCGAACAGCAGCTGCTGGTCCACCGGCAGCAGCTTGTTGTCGCCCTGGTCCAGGTAGGTGTCGCCGAACCGGTCGATGTGGATCACCACCGGCGGCATGCCCTCACCGGGCTGCGGGTCGGCGTCCGCCCGCGGCAGATCGACCTTGACACCCTGGGTGATCAGCGGCGCGGTGACCATGAAGATCACCAGCAGCACCAGCATCACGTCGATGTAGGGGACGACGTTGATCTCTGCCATGGGCTTGCGCCGCTCTCGGCGCTCCTTGCGCTTCATGCCGCTTGGCTCGCCGTGGCGCGACCCTGGCGCTGCAGCAGGGTGGAGAACTCTTCCATGAACTCCTCGTAGCGGTTGTTGAGCCGCTCGACCTGGTTCGAGTAACGGTTGTAGGCGACCACAGCGGGGATGGCCGCGAACAGGCCGATGGCGGTGGCGACCAGCGCCTCGGAGATGCCGGGCGCTACCAGTGCGAGCGTCGCCTGCTGCACGTTCCCGAGCGCATGGAAGGCGTGCATGATGCCCCAGACGGTGCCGAACAGGCCCACGTAGGGGCTCACTGAGCCGACCGTGGCCAGGAAGGGCAGGTTGGTCTCCAGCCGGTCCATCTCCCGGCTCAGGGCCACGCGCATCGAGCGCTCGGCGCCCAGGATGACGGCCATGGTGTCGTCGGGATCGTTCTTGCGCAGGCGTGCGTACTCGCGGAAGCCGTTGCGGAAGATCCCCGCAAGGCCGGTCAGGCCCTTGCTTTCCCCTTGGCCGAGCTCCCGGTACAGGGCGCTCAGGTCGCCGCCGGACCAGAACCGGCCCTCGAAGTCGTCGGCGGCGTCGCGGGCGCGCTTCAGCACCCGCGCGCGCTCGAAGATCGCCGCCCAGGACAGCATGGATGCGAGCACCAGCACCAGCAGCACCAGCTGCACCATCAGGCTCGCGTTCAGCACCAGGTCCAGCAGCGACAGCTCAGCGCCCATGGGTGGTCTCCGACAAGATGGCGGACAGGATGTCCACGGGGATACGGGCAGGGCGCAGGCGCTCGGCGCCCAGACAGGCGAGGTTGACGCCGGCCTGGCAGGTCAGGGTGTCGTCATCCGGGCGTAGCACGCGTTGATGGAAGTCCAGACTTGCTCGGCCGCACTGGGTTAGCCGCGACTCGACGATCAGGAGGTCGTTGAAGCGCGCCGGCCGCAAAAAGGCGATGTCCACGCGGCGCACGGCGAAGAGCACACCCTGCTCGGTGCGCATGCGATCCTGCTCGAAGCCCAGCGCCCGCAGCCATTCGGTACGGGCGCGCTCCAGGAAATGCAGATAACGGGCGTGATAGACGACGCCGCCGGCATCGGTGTCCTCGTAGTAGACACGGACAGACAGGGCATGGCGGTGCGTCGTCCCACCGGCGTCGGACGGCATATGTCGCGGCTCACCACGGGATCGGCGGCATCATAGCGCAACGGCATGCTATGGACATGCTCGGGCGCACCGCGCGACGGACTCCGGCGGGCGTCGGATGATCGGTCGTTCCGAGCCGATGATCGGCGTCCGGGCTCAATCAAATGTTTGAAAGCGGCGGAACTAAAGACCATCTTCCATACTCTGACTTATCGGGCGCCGATCGGCGCAGGTCCGCCGGGTCCCCCCGCCCGACGGGCCTTTTCCCGAAACATCGGGAAACGGTTACCCCGGTGGCTTCTCCCCCGAGCACCGGGGTTTCTTTTTTGCGAGCGATCTCGGGCGATCGATAATCCTAGGCCCTTCGGTTAGGTTGTTCTCCGGCAATCGCCTCACCGCACTCAGGGCTGGCCCGCCGGCGGCAGCTTGAAGCCTGCCACGGAGTGGCGCAGCTCCACGGCGAGGGCGGCCAGTGCCTCCACGGCTTCGGCGGTGGCGCGGCTACCGCCCGTATGCTCCCGGGCTATGGCCTGAACCGACTTGACCGTCGCGTTGACCTTCACCGCCTCGCGGGACTCGTGCCCGGCGGAGTCGGCGATGCGGCGAGTCAGCTCGGCGATATAGTTGGAGACGTTCTCGATCTCCTTGAGGGCGGTGCCGGCGTTCTCGGCGACCTTGGCGCCGCTGTCCACACCGCTCATGCTCGCCTCCATGGAGCGCACCGCCTCATTGGTGTCGCGGCGGATAGTGCGGACGACGGCGTCGATCTGCCTGGTGGCATTGCCCGAGCGCTCGGCGAGCCGCCGCACTTCATCCGCCACCACGGCGAAGCCGCGCCCGGCCTCGCCGGCCATGGCTGCCTGCATGGCGGCGTTGAGCGCGAGGATGTTGGTCTGGTCGGCGATATCGTCGATGAGCTCGACCGTCTGGCCGATCTCCTGGGAGCTGTCGCCGAGGCGACGGATGCGCTTGGAGGTCTCCTGGATGCGGCCGCGAATCTCGTCCATCCCGGTGATGGTGTCGCGCACCGCCTGGGCGCCGCGACCGGCCACTTCCACAGAGCGGTTGGCGACAGCGGCGGATTCGACGGCATCGCGGGCGATGCTGTCGATGGCGCCGGTCATGGAGCTGATGGCCTTGCTCGCCTGCTCGATCTGCCGTGCCTGACGGTCGCTGCCCTCGGCGAGCTGCTGGGCGATCTCGCGCGTGCGCTGGGCGGAGTCATTGACCCGCGCCGAGGTGTCGTTGATGGTGGTGACCAGGCCGCGCAGCGCCGTCACGACTTCGTTGACGGTGTCGGCGATGGCGCCGGTCGCATCGGACGTCACCTTGGCTTCCACCGTCAGGTCGCCGTCGGCCAGCCCGCTCATCGCGTCCAGCAGGCGCTCGATGGCGTGGCGATTGGTGAGGTTCTGCGCGTGCGACGCCCGGGCTCGCCGCCGCGAGTGGATGAGTTGCTGGAGGCCGAGCAGCCCGAGGAGGACCAGTGCCAGCCCGCCGAACAGGAGCGCCGAGTCCTCGCGGGTACCGAGCCCGGGCAGCAGCCGCGGGCGCTCGGCATCGCGCAGGTCCCGGGCGATGCCGTCCAGTGTCCGGATCAGCCGGCGGGCTTCGCGATTGGCCGCCTCGCCGGCGGCGATGGCCGGCCGCACCGCGGTCCGCAGCGCGAACAGTTGATCGGCGTCCAGGCGCATGTTCTGGTATAGAGGCCAGATCTCGTCCAGCGCCGCCGTGGCCGCTCCGACCGGCACGCCTTGCCCCGGTGCGGTCGATATCCGGCTGTGGCGCAGGGCGTCCAATGCAACTTCGAGCTCATCCGCGCCTGCGGTGCCAGCGTCACCAGCGCCTTGTACCTGCGGATCGCCGTCCAGCAGTGTCCCGAGGGCAGCGGACAAATGCCGTACGCGGGCGACCTGGAGTGCCACGTCCAACACCATTGCTGCCGGGGCTTCCGCCTCCGCAAACAGCTCGGCGGCCCGTTCCGAGGCGGTGGCGAGGTGGCAGAGCTGCGCCTGCACCGAGCTGGCGAGGCTGTAGAAGCTCAGGAGGTCGCCGCGGGCGTTCGCCACCTTGCGGGCGGATTCCAGCAGCGCACGACATGCAGCTCGTGCGTCGTCAAACCGGTGTGTCGGGATATCCTGCCCGGTGGGCCGGAGCGGCGAAGCCCCGCTCCCGACGCCGCAGAGCGCCGCCAATCCGGTCAGCTGGTCGTGCATGGGCGCGAAGGCCAGTTCATCACCGCCGGCGGCCGCCACCGCCGCATCGCCTAGCTGGTGCGCCAAAGCCCGGGCTTCCGCTGCGACCCTCAGGAAGCGCTCATCGCGTTGTCCGCGGCGCTCATGGTCGAGCAGGCTGCCGAACGACAGCACGATTGCCGCGAGCAGCCCGAGCACCAAGGCCAGGTTCAAGACTCGCTGCAGCCTACCGGGTCCGGTGAGCTTATCGCCGCCCGCGACATCGCGCAGCGGACGCCTCTGCTCCACATGCAGTGCGTCGCTCACGGCGACCCTCTGCACGTTCTAGGCTTAAGACCAAGGGAGAGCCCGGGAAGTTGAGCTATGCGAGCCGGATCGACCACGGGTATTCGCGCCTGGTCGATGACGCAGTCGCCGATCAGCGTTGCAGCCAGGGCGGGGGGCAGCTCTGTGCGCGTGGCCCCAGGTGCATCCCAGTGCGCCCGACGCAGCCCCAGCACCCGGTCCACGGTCACGGCGAAGCCCTGCCCGGTGCCGGCGATGACGAGCGCCATGCTGCGCCGCTGACTGCCCGAGAGCTCCGCGAGCAACAGGCCCCGCAAGTCATAGACCTGCAAGAGCTCGCCGTGGCGGTTGATGATGCCGAGCATCCACCTTGCCGTGCCGGGCACTGCGGTGATGGTCCGTGGCAAAGCCAGGACGCCGAGTACCTGATCTAGCGGCATGAGCAGCCGGTGCTCGGCAAGCTGGCACAAGAGCCCGCGACGCCACCCCGACCGCGAGTCGCTTGTCTGCAGTGCCAGGGCGCGGGCGCCGGCACGCCGCTCGAGGTCATGCAGGTAAGCGGTCAGGCGTGTCGCGCAAGCGCGGCTGTGGTTCGCCATCTCGCAAGACCCCGCCAGTCATCTGTTGCCGACCCGGTCGATGGGGATGGTCGGAATCCTGGGAAACCCCTAATAGGTAACCCCTAAAGCGATCGCGGGGACAGTAGCAGCCCCTGGGGCAACTCGCAACGCGCCGCGGACGCCGAAGCCGATGCGGCGCCGTGAAGCCGCCGAGCATGCATCCATGTCGGGCGGCGCTGGCTGAGGCGACTTCTGTCAACAAAGATACCGCCTGGCTTGTCTTTTCGCCCGCCTTCTGCGTCGCGGCAGCGGGCACAGAGCTCGACTCTGCGCCCGCTGCCGCTCCTTAGAAGGCGAGCGATAAT
>JANQFI010000051.1 GCA_028277905.1 Chromatiaceae bacterium
AGGTCCCACTCAAGATAGAGGGGAGGTAGGCGATGACCGTGTCCATGGTGCCGTTGTCCATGGTGCCGATGCCCCCGATCGAGCCTGGACGGTCTCTAAGCTGCGGGGGAGCCCGCGCGGGGCTCCCCCTTGGGCTTAACGGATATCAGGCACCCGGATCGGCGCCGTAGATGTCGTACTTGAAGTACTTGGAGTTGATCTCGTTATAGGTCCCGTCACCGCGGATCGCCTTGATCGCCGCGTTGAAGGACTCGCGCAGGTCGTCGTCGCCCTTGCGAACGGCGATGCCGGCGCCCTCGCCATGGCATTCCAGGAGGAACTGATCGCCGCCGACGAACTCATAGCCCTGTCCGGCGTCGGTGTTGAGGAAACCTTCCTCGGCCTGGATGGAGCTGGAGATCTGCGCGTCGATGCGCCCGGCAGAGAGATCCAGGAAGACTTCTTCCTGGGTGCCGTAGAGCCGCAGTTCCGTGTCGGGGAACACCTTCTCCATGTAGCACTGGTGGATGGTGCCGCGCTGCACGCCGACCGACTTGCCGGCCATGGCCTCGGGCGTGGCCTCGAGGCCGGAGCCCTTGGGCGCCACGAACTTGGCCGGCTCGTTATAGTACTTCTGTGTGAAGTCGACGCGCTTCTTGCGCTCCTCGGTGATCGACATGGAAGCGACGATGGCGTCGTACTTCTTGGCCAGCAGCGCCGGGATGATTCCGTCCCAGTCCTGCTCCACCAGCTCGCACTCACGGCCCATCTTCTCGCAGAGCGCCATGGCGATATCGATATCGAAGCCCATCAGGGTGCCGTCGGCTTCCTTCCACGAGAACGGCGGATAGGCGCCCTCGACCCCGATGCGGAGCTTGTCGCCGGCCGTGGCCGGCGCGAACGCGGCGGCGGCCAAAACCGCTGCCGCGGCGAGTGTTGTGACAAAACGTTTCACGCTGCTTCTCCCTTTCTTCCTACACCTTGATAAAGCGTTCCCAGTAGCCGGCAACCCGCCGGCCCCCATCACGTCAAGGTCCCGGCCAGGAACTGACGGAATCGTTCGGACTTCGGATTGCCGAAGACCTCCTGTGGCGGCCCATACTCCTCCACCAAGCCTTCGTGGAGGAACATCACTTGATCGGAAACATCGCGGGCGAAACCCATCTCGTGGGTCACCACCAGCATGGTGCGGCCTTCCTCGGCCAGCTTGCGCATGACCCGCAGCACCTCGCCCACCAGCTCGGGATCGAGCGCCGAGGTGGGCTCGTCGAACAGCATGACCTCCGGCTCCATGGCGAGCGCCCGGGCGATGGCGGCGCGTTGCTGCTGGCCGCCCGAGAGATGCGCCGGATAGTAGTCCTTGCGGTCGTACATGCCGACCTGGCGCAGCACCTCCTCGCCCCGTTCGGTGGCCTCGGCCTTGGGCACCTTGAGCACGTGGATCGGCGCCTCGATGACGTTCTGGAGCACCGTCATGTGGGACCAGAGATTGAACTGCTGGAACACCATGGCGAGCTTGGCGCGGATGCGCTCGACCTGCTTGATGTCCTCGGGCACCAGGCCGCCGCCGCGCTCGCGCATGCGGATCAGTTCTCCCTTGACGAAGACCTGGCCCGCATTGGGCGTCTCCAGCAGGTTGATGCAGCGCAGGAAGGTGCTCTTGCCGGAGCCGCTGGAGCCCAGGATGGAGACGACGTCGTGGTCTTTCGCGTTGAGAGAGATGCCTTTCAGCACCTCGAGCGAGCCGAAACTCTTGTGGATGTCCTCGGCCACCAAAGCCGCGTCGCCGCGGCCGGCACCGTTGCCCGCCTCCGCCATTATGCCCCTCGTCTCCCTGCTAAATCGGTGTTTTCACCTCTTTCGCAAAAGGGTAAACGCCTTTGCCGGGCTTGCAAAGCCTAAATAAATCCAAAGACATGCGGCCGGCTGTCAAGGAGATGCTTTATTCGGGGTCGCTCTCCTTGCGCATCAGGCGGTCGATTCGCGCCGCCTCTTCGGCGCTGAGCTCGTTCGCCGCGCTCGGCCGGCGGCGGCGGAAATAGAGCACCACGGCACCCAGGCCGAGCAGCAGCAGGACGGCGGGGCCGAACCACAGCAGGTAGTTGGCCGGCGTCATGCGCGGGCGCAGCAGCACGAAGTCGCCATAGCGGTCGACCAGGAAGTCGAGCACCTC
>JANQFI010000071.1 GCA_028277905.1 Chromatiaceae bacterium
GCCGGACCTGCGAATCGGTCAGCATGCGTTAACCATAATCCGCGACGATCACACCCTGAAGTAACGAGAGTGTAAGTGCGTGGCGATTTCCCTTCCTGCGACGGCTGTCCAGCTGCCTGTATCGGACAATTCGATCCTCGAGGCCCTGGCGCTGCGATCCGGGCAGGTGGTCGAGGCCCGCGTCGCACAATCCGGGCAGGGCGGAACGGCGCAGATCGTCATCGCGAACCAATCGATCGACATCTCTGCGGCGCTCAAGCTGCAGGAGGGGGCGCTCATCCGGCTGCTCGTTCAGGGAAGCGGACCCAATACACGGCTCACGGTCCTGCCGACCCCGGCGCAGCCAACGGCACCTCCTCAAACCGGCGCGCAACCCGCACCGGTACCGTCCTCGCAACAGCCGGTCGGTTCTGCACCGGCTCAGGCCGCGCATTCATCGGTGCAACCGTCTGCCGCAAACGGGCGGCAAGCCCCGGCGGCGCAGGGGCAGCCTCTTCCGGCTTCGACCGCTGCGGCGGGTGCAACGGCCGCTCAGGCACGGCCCGTTCCGGTGACGGCGAGCGGGCCGGGCACCGCTCAGTCCACAAATGCCCCGAACCCGGTGCCGCAACCCAATCCGGCAGCAGGCACCACCGCATCGGCTCGCGCCACAGCAGCGGTCCAGTCGGGTCCGGCGACGCCGCTTGCGCCGGGCACCGTGTTGCGCCTCGACCGCCAGGTGGCAGACGGGCAGGTGCGGCCCGTTCTCGTGCCTGAAGCGAGCGCACGGACTTCCCAGATCGGCAAACCGGCAGGGACAACAGCGTCAGCGCCTCAGCCAGCCGCGAGTTCTTCACCGCTACAACAAGCGGTTCATCAGACCGTGCAAGGCGCCGTCGCACGCCAGGACAGCATCACCACCCTGTTCACGACACTCGCCGGCCTTGGCGCCAAACTCACCAATCTGCCGAAGCCGGTCGCGCAGGCCGGCACCGACCTTCTCGCGGCCCGCGTGCGACTGGATGGCAGACCGCTTGACGGCGCGGCGCTGAAACAGGCGTTCAACCGGTCCGGCGTTCTCTATGAGAGTGCGCTTCTGAGAAGCACGGGCCAGGCGTCGCCGAAAAGGGACATCAAGGCGAACCTGCTCAGCATGCGCGGCGCGCTCCAGAACTGGCTAGGCTCCGATGCGGAGCCGAAGCTCCCGGCGACGAACCGCCCGCCGCCGCCGACACCGGGCGCACCACCCCGTGCGGAACGGCCCGGACCGCAGCCGCAATCTCTGCCGCCGAACACGGAAACGGGCGCGCGGCTGCTCGGACAGACCGAAGCGGCGCTCGCCCG
>JANQFI010000158.1 GCA_028277905.1 Chromatiaceae bacterium
CCGCAGGTGCTGATCTCAGTGGGGCGCCGCTATGTGCAGGACATCAACCATCGCTACGGACGCACCGGCATCCTTTGGAACGGTCGCTACAAATCCTCGCGGGTGCAGGCTGAGACCTATCTGCTGCTCTGCCAGCGCTACATCGAGCTGAACCCCATCCGCGCAGGAATGCTAGCCGATCTCGACGATTACCGCTGGTCCAGCGACCGCGCCAACGCCCTCGGCGCGCCGGACGCGCTGCTGTCGCCGCATCCGCGTTACCTCGCCCTCGGCGCTGATGACGACGCGCGCCGCTCTGCTTAGGCGATTTCTGTCAACAAAGATACCGCCTGGCTTGTCTTCTCGCCCGCCTTTTTTGTCGCGGCAACGCGCACATAGAACGACTATGCACGCGCTGCCGCTTCGCGAAGGCGGACGAGAATCCTGCGCCATTCGGTATCTTTGTTTCCGGCAATCGCCTAAACGCAGACCATCGCAACGTCGACCACCTCCGTAACCGGTGCGCGGACGATGTTGAGGCCGACGGTCGCCTCCTCGCCTGTCATGCCGTCGCGCATACGAAGGCCATCATGCTCAAGGCGAGCAGCCTTCTCGCCCCGCACCAGGACCGAGACGTCCGCCCCTTTGTCCATCAGTCGCGCAGCCGTGAAGCAACCCGTGACCCCGGCGCCGATGACAAGCACCTTCATCCTACACCCCCATTTCGACTCACCAATGCCAGCCCCAATCGGTCGGGGTGCAGGAGGGCCAGATAGCGGAAGACGGCGTGCACCGCCGCGAGCCGGACCTTGCGCTTGGCCGCCGCGCGTCTCAAGGCGGTCACGATCGCCGGAATGGGCGGTCACCTTCGTCGGAATACCCATGCAAGACCGGCAGGCCGAGGTGATCACGACTGAGCTGGCCCTCGAGTGGGCGATGCTCCCGGTGCCTGCACAGCCGGCTTGTTGGGCGAAACGGTTGATGGTCGTGCGGCTGTTTGCCCGTTACCACCACGCCAGTGACCCGCGCACCGAAGTACCACCAGCCGGAGTGGTGCCGTACCACCCCCGACGAGCCAAACCCTATCTGTATACCGCAGAGGAGATCGAGCATCTGCTCAGCGCAGCCGCGGCATTGCCGCCAGCCGGTGGCTTACGCGGCTGCACATATGCCTGTCTGCTCGGCCTGTTGGCAGTGACCGGTCTGCGCATCGGGGAAGCACTGGCACTGGTCGACACCGATGTCGATCTGACCGCTGCCATGCTGACGATCCGCGCCGGCAAGTTCGGCAAGTCCCGCCTGGTGCCGTTACATGCCTCCACCGTGCAGGCATTATCGGCCTATGCACGCCGGCGCGAGGCGTGCGTCGGCGCTGCCGCCTCGCCGCACTTTTTCGTCTCCGAGCGCGGTACACCGCTCAATGCGGCCACGGTTCGCCGAACCTTTCGGTCGCTCTGCCGCCAACTCGGCCTGCAGGCAACGGCGGGCAGTGACGAACCGCGGCTGCACCATTTCCGTCACCGCTTCGCTACCGAAGCGCTGTTGCAGTGGTCTCGCTCCGGCGAGGAGGTCGAGCGGCAACTGCCCGTCTTGTCGACATTCCTCGGCCACACCTGTATCGCCGACACCTATTGGTATCTGTCGGCCTGTCCGGCGTTGATGGCGCAGGCGGTCGCACGCCTGGAGCAACATTGGGAGACCGGGGCATGAACGACAACACCTTTGCGTCCCTGCTGGAGCACTGCTTTACCCGACGATTGATGGCGCAACGACAAGCCAGCCCCCATACCATCGCCGCGTACCGCGACACCTTTCGGCTGTTTCTGCGCTTCGCCGCCGAGCAACTCCGCCGCTCTCCGGCCGACTTGGCATTCCCCGACTTGAAGGTGGGCTTGGTCGAGGCCTTCCTCGACGATTTGGAGCAACACCGCAGGAACAGCGCCCGTAGCCGCAATCTCCGCTTGAGCGCCCTGCGGTCGTCCTTTCACTATGCGGCCTACCATGTCCCCGAGCACGCCGGGTGTATCCAGCAGATCCTGTCGATTCCGGCGAAGCGCCAAGAACGGCACTTGGTCGGCGTTCTCACGCGCGCCGAAGTCGACGCACTCCTCGCCGCGCCGGATCGCCGGACCTGGATCGGACGTCGCGATCATGCTTGGCTGCTGGTGGCCTTTCAAACCGGATTGCGACTCGCGGAGATGAGCGCTCTGCGCCGTACCGACGTCAGCCTGGGAAGCGGCCGGCATATCCGCTGCATCGGCAAAGGCCGCAAAGAGCGCTGTACGCCGCTGACCGAGCAAACTGCGCGGGTCTTGCGTGCTTGGATCAAGGAGCCGCCACCCGGTGACTCGCAGCGGCTGTTCCCGACAGTACATGGTCAACCCATGAGTGCGGACGCCGTGCAGTACCTGTTCGCCAAGCATAGGGCGGCGGCCGCGCGCGCCTGCCCGTCGCTGGCCGACAAGCGCGTTTCGCCCCATGTCGCCCGCCACTATTCCGAGTCCCGGACTATGTCCGGGTAATTGGATTTTTCCTGCATTTACTGACACCTGACCGACGTCTACTCGGCATAGTCTTGACTCCG
>JANQFI010000205.1 GCA_028277905.1 Chromatiaceae bacterium
CCCTGGCCGAGCTGGTGCGCGGGCTGCACGAGTACTTCGTGTTCTACAATACCGAGCGCCCGCACCAGGCGCTGGATTACCGCAGGCCCGAGCGGGTGCACCGCTCGGGTGACGGCGGCGGGGCGGTGATCGCGGCCGAGCCGGGGCAGCGCCCAGCGCTGCAATCCATGTAACCAGCGAAGCTTAAACTCAGGGAGAAATTGTCCTGCTGAAGTTTTGTATTTTCATCAGGCCACCAAGCCCATGACTACGCTGATCAGACGATTTCTCGGCGGTTCTGCGCAATCTGCGCAATCGATACCAAAACCCCCTTTGGCAATGAAGTGAGACAGCTCCCGGCGGACATCGGCGAAGGTGTATTCGCTCGTTGTTTTCGATCGATAGCGGCGTGCCGGCGCCTGCGGGAGATAGATCGCATACAGCCAAACAACGGCGGTCGCAAACATGCAGAAGTGCAGATGATTGGTCACCGCATCGGGATTGCGCGTTTGGGTATGCGCACTGCCGATCTCCTGCTTGATTTCCCTGAATCCCGATTCGATCTTCCAGCGCGCGGAGTAGTATTCGATGATCTGCTCGACGCGCAAGGTCAAGTCAGTGGTCAGCAACGCGACCCATTGCCGGCGGCGAAACACCCACACCACGCGCACGGGGCAGCGCAGGGTCTTGAGCATCACCACCTGATCGGCCGCCGCGACCTCGCGTACGGTGCTGTACAGATGCAGCGTATAGGCGCGTGCCTTCGCCCGCATCGTCTCGGCCAGCTCGGTCGGGTTGCCCAACCGCTCGCCGTACTTGCGTGGCCGCCCGCGCCGGCCCGGCAACGCCACGGGCGGCATGCCGTAGCGCGCGGCATTGACCCGCAGGCGCGAGCGCAAGTGCACCCGCGCTCCGAGCGCAGCGCGCAGCGGGACCATGAGACCGCGGTTGCCGAACCAACTGTCGGCCACCGCCAGGATCGGCGCCGTGGCAAACACTGCAGCCACCTCACCGAGCAGGCGCACCGCCTGGGCGAACTTGTCCTCGAAGCGCACCGCCCGGCCGCGCACGCGCAGGCAGCCCTTACGCAGCGTCGCGCGGCGCAGGTAGAAGGCGAACGCCAAGGGGATGCAGGCCCAGCGCCCGTGAATGCGCCGCAGCAGCCCCACGGTGACGATCGTCTGTGCCCATGGCCAGCGCGTCTGGTTGGGCTTGGCGGCGTGGTCGAAGCTGCGCTGACAGGCGAAGATCTGTCGCCCCGTCTTGGCATTGATGGAATCGTCGCGTGCCAGCACCAAGCGTTCGTCGCTCAGCGGCTGCGGAAGCAACTGCCAAAGCCTGTGCCACAGCGCCTGCCAGGGCAGCTTCACCGACGCCATGAACGTGTAGAACCGCCACTGCTCGATCTCCACGCCGAACAGCAAGGCGATTGACCGCAGCAGATTCGATGTCCTTGAAACGGTAATCGGCACAATGATCGCCTGCAGCGTCAA
>JANQFI010000215.1 GCA_028277905.1 Chromatiaceae bacterium
TGGGCCCGGTTGCGGACTGGCAAAGTCGAGGCCGACCTTGCCGCCATCGTCGAGCCGCAGGCGCGCCGCGAACGGCTTGCCGGCCTTGGATCTGAAGCCGTCGACGACAGCGGTCTGGCCCTGCTCAATCAGCTGGGCAACCTCTTGCTTGGTGAGCCGATGACCGGCGATGGTCTTCCAGATGGTGAAGCCGCAGCCGTCGCGCCAGCGCGCGCAGCCGTAGGCCCTCGAGCTCTCGACGATCTCGCCCTGCTCGCAGACCGGACATCTGCCGAGCCCGGCGGCCTTGTCCGTGGCATCGCCCTTGGCACCCTTGGCTCGACCGCCGCCAGCCCTGCCGCGCCTGGCGCCGCGCCCTTTGCCGCCGGTGGCCCGCGGCGCCGCGGCCCTTGCCGAGGCCGCCTGTTCCGAGGTCATGGCCGGGCCTGCGGCGACCTGCGGGATCAGCGCCCGCACCTGCGCGCAGATATCCCGGTAGAAACCGCCGGCGTCGGC
Source organism: Chromatiaceae bacterium (assembly GCA_028277905.1). Taxonomy (GTDB): domain Bacteria; phylum Pseudomonadota; class Gammaproteobacteria; order Chromatiales; family Chromatiaceae; genus Thiohalocapsa. The sequence continues at coordinate 496 of JANQFI010000215.1, forward strand.
GGCGCCCTGCTCGATGTCCTTGAGCCGCTGCTCCCATGCGGCGGTGAGCTCGACGCTGCGCAGCGGCTCGGCCACCAGCGCGATCAGGGCCTTTCCCTTGTCGGTGGCACGCAGCTGTTTGCGCTGGCGCTCGATATAGCCGGTGCGCAGCAGCTTTTCGATGATCTCGGCGCGGGTGGCGGGGGTGCCGAGGCCGGAGGACTTCATCGCCGCCGCCAGGGCCTCGTCGTCGATCTCGCGCCCGGCGTGCTTCATGGCGCTCAGCAAGGTCGCGTCCTCGTAGGGGCGCGGCGGCTTGGTCTCGCGCTCCACCACGTCCAGCGCCTCCAGGTGCAGGATCTGGCCCTTTCTCAGTGGTGGCAGGGGCCGATGCTCCGACAGGGCTGGGTCTGCCTGCGGTCCCTCGCCATGGGCGCCGGCTCGCGGCCCGCCGGCCGCTCCGTCCTCCTGCTTGGCAGGGGTCCGCCGCCTGGGCTCGACCCGCTTCCAGCCTGGGTCCAGCTCCACCACGCCCTTGGCGACGAAGGTCTCGCCACCGATGTCGAGCACCACGCGGGTCTCCTCGACACGCTGGTCCGGCAGGAACACGGCAATGAAGCGCGCCACGACCAGGCCGTAGATCTTCTGCAGCGGTTCCGACAGGCCCTGCGGCGGACGCCGCGCCGTGGGCAGGATCGCGTGGTGATCGGTGAGCTTCGTCTTGTCCACATAGGCCTTGCCTAGCCGATGGCCGGCGGCGAGCCGCGCGCCGGCCTCGGCGGCCAGCGGGTGGTCCAGCTGCGCCAGGATGCCCGGGAGCTGCGGCAGCATGTCCTCGCCGATGTGGCGGCTCTCGGTGCGCGGATAGCTGATGAGCTTGTGGGTCTCGTACAGGGCCTGGGCCAGCTCCAGTACCTTGGCGGCAGTCAAGCCGAAGCGGCGGTTGGCGTCGCGCTGCAGGTTGGTCAGGTCGTAGAGTGGCGGCGGCCGGTTGTTGCGGACCTGTGTCTCGACGCCGGTGACGGTGCCGGTGCGGTGCGGCTCGATGGCGGCGTTGATCTGGCGTTGCAGCCGTTCTGCATGCTCCCGCTTGTCGATGCGTGTCTCGCCGTCCTTGCTGTACTTGGCCTCGAAGCCCTCCTTGAGGCGCGCGACGAGCTCGTAGAAGTAGGTCTTGGTGAAGTTGAGGATGGCCGCGTCGCGGGCGACGATCATTGCCAGCGTCGGCGTCTGCACCCGGCCGATGGTGCAAAGCACCCGGTTGTGCACGGTATAGGCACGGGTCAGGTTCATACCCACCAGCCAGTCCGCCTGCGCGCGGGCGCGGGCGGCGGCGGCGAGCGGCTCGTAGTCGGCGGCCGGGCGCAGCGCCGCGAAGCCGGCGCGGATGGCCTCCGGCGTCAAGCTGGAGATCCACAGCCGCGCCATAGGCTTACGGCAGCGGGCGTGCTCGACGATGAGGCGAAAGATCAGCTCGCCTTCCCTCCCCGCATCGGTCGCGCATACGACACGCTCGGTGTCCTTGTCGGTGAGCAGGCCCTTGACGATGCGAAACTGCGCGCCGGTCTTCTTGTCGGTGCGCAACCGCCAGTGCTCCGGGATCATGGGCAACTGGCCCATCGCCCAGCGACCGGCCCAGCCCTGTCCATACTCATCCGGCTCGGCGAAGTGCACCAGGTGACCCAGTGCCCAGGTGACGCACCAACCGTTGCCGCGCAGGCTGCCCTCAGCACGGCCGGACGCGCCCAGCACCGCCGCGATGTCGCGGGCGACACTCGGCTTCTCGGCGACGACGACCGTGGTCATGCGGGCAGCATAGCGAGCATTCTCTGTGTCTGACGAGGCGTGCGACGAGGTGTGCGACCAGTGCAGCAGTGCGAATGTCCCGAGACCGCATCAGGTCGTTGTCGTGTTCGCGGTCTCGACCCTGCAGACATTCGATTGCGATTGCGATTACGATTACGACAACGACAACGAGGGGATCCCGGTCTCGGAACTTGCGCAGCAATGCACGAGGCGTGCGACGAGGTGTGCGGCGGGCCTGCCCACTCCCATCGATTGACGCCTTAGGCGATTGCCGGAAACAAACAGACCGAATGGCGCAGGATTTTCGCTCGCCTTCAAGGAGCGGCAGCGGGCGCAGAGTCGAGCTCTGTGCCCGC
>JANQFI010000241.1 GCA_028277905.1 Chromatiaceae bacterium
CCCAATCAGGAGAACGCCTACAAGTTCCTCAATCACCTGCATGAACCGCAGGTCAACGCGGAGGTGGCCAACACCATCCACTACGCGACCTCCAACAAGGCGGCGCGGGAGTTCGTCAGCGAGGCGGACCTCAACAATCCGGCGATCTACGCGCCGGACGAGGTGGTGGCGCGCAGCCAGGCGCTGGCCGACGTGGGCGAGGCCCTGCCGCTCTACGACGCGGCCTGGACCGAGATCCAGGCGGCCTGACCGGACGGTCGAGGCGGGACCGAGGCAAGGGGCGGTCTCTTTAGCCGGGAGGCCGCCCGCCCGCCGCCGGCCGCTTTCATTTCGATCGTGAGTCGCGCGCGGCGTAGAGTCTCCGGCCATGGAAAACTGGCGGCAAAACAAGCTGGCCTTCGCGGTGCTCGCCCTGCCGCCCACGGCATGGCTGGTGATCTTCTTCACCGTGCCGCTCATCATCATGTGGGTCTACAGCTTCGCGGAGCGCGGCCCTCAGGGCCAGATCATTCTGGCGGTCAACTTCGCCAACTACATTCGTGCCGTCGAATGGATCCACCTCGGCATCATCTGGAAGTCGATCTGGATCGCGGCGATCACCACGGCGATCACCTTCGCGGTGGGCTTTCCGCTCGCCATGGGCATCGCCTTCGCTCCGCAGAGGTGGAAGAACCCGCTGCTGCTGCTGGTCATCCTGCCGTTCTGGACCAACCTGCTGATCCGCACCTACGCATGGATCGCCGTCCTGCGCACCCGGGGCTTCCTCAACTTCGGCCTGGAGTGGGTGCACACCCAGCTCGATGCCGCCTTCACCTTCATTGGCCTGCCCGACCTGATGGGGCGCTTCCAGGCGCTCGAGTTGCTCTACAATCAGAAGGCCGTGGTGATCGGCCTGGTCTACGTCTACCTGCCGTTCCTGGTGCTGCCGGTCTATGCCACCCTGGAGAAGCTCGATAAGTCCTATCTCGAGGCCAGCCTCGATCTCGGCGCCGGGCACTGGCGCACCCTGGTGTCGGTGACCATTCCCCTGGCCTTGCCGGGCATCCTCTCCGGCTGCCTCTTGAGCTTCATTCTCTCCATGGGCACCTTCCTGACGCCCGACCTGCTGGGCGGCACCGACAGCGAGATGATCGGCAACCTGATCGC
>JANQFI010000659.1 GCA_028277905.1 Chromatiaceae bacterium
CGACGTGATCGCCCGCTTCAAGCGGGCCCGCGGCTTCAACGTGCTGCACCCCATGGGCTGGGACGCCTTCGGCCTGCCGGCGGAGAACGCCGCCATGGCCAAGGGCGTGCATCCCGGCGAATGGACCCGAGAGAACATCCGGGTCATGCGCGGCCAGCTCAAGGGCATGGGCCTGTCGCTGGACTGGGCACGGGAGATCGCCACCTGCCATCCCGAGTATTACCGCCACGAGCAGCGCATGTTCCTGGACTTCTTCGCGGCCGGCCTGGCCTACCGCAAGGAGTCCTGGGTCAACTGGGACCCGGTCGACCAGACCGTGCTGGCCAACGAGCAGGTGATCGATGGCCGCGGCTGGCGCTCGGGCGCCCTGGTCGAGAAGCGCAAGCTGCCGCAATGGATGTTCCGCATCACCGCCTATGCCGACGAGCTGCTGGCCGCCCTCGAGGGGCTGGAGCGCTGGCCGGAGAAGGTCCGGCTGATGCAGCACAACTGGATCGGCCGCTCCGAGGGTGCCCGCATCCGCTTCGGAATCAGCGGCCGCGAGGATCTGGAAGGCGAAGGCCTGGAGGTCTTCACCACCCGCCCCGACACCCTCTTCGGCATGTCCTTCTGCGCCCTTTCGCCGCACCATCCGCTGACCGCGCGGCTGGCGGCGGAGGATCCGAAGCTAGCTGACTTCGTCGCCGAGTGCGACCGCCTGGGCACCAGCGAGGAGGTCATCGAAACCGCCGAGAAGCAGGGCTACAACACCGGCCTCACAGTCGATCACCCGCTGCTACCGGGCAAGCGCTTCGCCCTCTACGTCGCCAACTTCGTGCTGATGGACTACGGCACCGGCGCCATCTTCGGCTGTCCGGGCCACGACCAGCGCGACCTGGACTTCGCCCGCAAGTACGGCCTGGACGTCGTGCCGGTGGTGCTGCCGCCTGAGGCCGAGGAAGCGGACTTCGCCATCGCTGACGAGGCCTATGTCGGCCCCGGCAGCCTGATCAACTCCGAGTTCCTGAACGGCCTCGACGTCGAGCCGGCCAAGAAGGCCATCGTCGAAGCCCTGGAGAAAGACGGCTCCGGCGAAGGCGAGGTGCAGTTCCGCCTGCGCGACTGGGGTGTCTCGCGCCAGCGCTATTGGGGTTGTCCGATCCCGGTGGTGCACTGTCCCGACTGCGGCATCGTGCCGGTGCCGAACGAAGACCTGCCGGTCGAGCTGCCCCAGGACGTGGCCTTCGACCAGCCGGGCAACCCGCTGGTCCACCACCCGACCTGGAAGTACGTGAACTGCCCGAAGTGCGGCAAGGCGGCGGAGCGAGAGACCGACACCTTCGACACCTTCGTGGAATCGTCTTGGTACTTCGCCCGCTTCTGCAGCCCGCGGGCCGACACGGCCTTCGAGCGCGGCGACGTGGAC
>JANQFI010000297.1 GCA_028277905.1 Chromatiaceae bacterium
CCGATACAGATACCCATCCTGATTTCGACGGATCCATAGGCGCCAGGGTCCCCGGCAGAGCGGGGATTCGGCGCAAGCCTGCTAGCGCCGACCTCCGCCCCGTCTGCGCATGGGCCGGGGCCATCACAGCATTCAGGCGATTGCCGGAAACAAACATGCCGAATGGCGCAGGATTCTCGCTCGCCTTCAAGACGCGGCGGCGGGCGCATAGTCGAGCACTGTGCCCGCTGCCGCGACGCAGAAGGCGGGCGAGAAGACAAGCCAGGCGGTCTGTTTGTTGACAGAAATCGCCTTAGCGCATGCGCGGTGAGCGCTGGTGCCCATGCGCTTGCGTTTCGACCACCCGCCCGGCACCATCCGCGCACTCGGGACGATAACGATAATCAAAGTGGGCGGCCACCACCTGCCGCCAATGGCAGGGTTGCGCGCGAGCCGGCAAGCCAAGGTCACCACAGACAGCAGCCACCTTTGCCACACCGCGGCAGGTGCGTATGGGGGCTGCTTCGCCACGGCAGCAGCATAGGCGGCATCGCAAGGATATCGCCCCGACACACACGAGCACTCAGAACTACAAGACCCCTCTGGAGGTATGCCATGCCCACCAAGCAGCCGCTACTCGTCCTTGCGGCGGCCATGCTTCTGACCCTGGCCGGCGCTCCCGCGCCGGCCGAGATGCCGGAGTTGGACCTGAGCGGCGATGCCGAAGCCGGTAAGGAGGTCGCAATGGATCGCTCCCGCGGCAACTGCATCGCCTGCCACTGGCTGCCCGGCGGGGAGTCGCCCGGTGGGATCGGCCCGGCGCTAGTCGCCATGCAGACCCGTTACCCCAGCAAGCAGGACCTTGCGCAGCAGATCTGGGATCCGACCATCAAGAATCCCGAGGTCGTGATGCCGCCCTTCGGCAAGCACGGCATCCTGAGCGACAAGGATTTCGCGGATGTCGTCGAGTACGTTTGGACCCTTTAGCGGCAACGGCAACAACCCGCAGCGGTAGCCAGGACCCCGCCATCATCGGCGGCCCGGTAACCACGGATCGGCGACGTCCTTACCGAGCTTCCAAGCGAAGACCGCACCGACATGAACAAGACCATCACCACCATCACTGCCGCCTGCGTCGGCGGTCTGCTGGCCGCCCCCCTGGTCGCCAGCACCCCGGAGGAAGAACGCGAGCTCTGGAATCAGTATTTCCAGAAGCGCTTCCCGCAGGTGGAGCGCGACGACTTCGTCAACGGGGTCTATGCCATCGACCCGATCGGCCGCGAGAACTGGGAGGCCATCGAGGAGTTCCCGCCCTATGAGACTGCCATCTCCAACGGCGAGGAGATGTGGAGCACCGCATTCGCCAACGGCAAGACGTATCGGGATTGCTTCCCGGACGGCCCCGCCATCGCCGGCCATTATCCCTATTGGGACAAGGAGACGGGCAGGGTCCTGACCCTGCCGCTGGCGCTCAACGAGTGCCGCCAAGCCAATGGGGAGGAGCCGCTGAAATACCAGAAAGGCCCCATCGCGGACTTGGTCGCCTACCTGATGTACGAATCCCGCGGCCAGGTCGTCAATGTCGAGATCCCGGATGACGACCCGCGAGCGCTTGCCGCCTACGAGCAGGGCAAGCACTTCTACTTCGCCCGCCGCGGGCAGCTCAACTTCAGCTGCGCCAGCTGCCACGTCGGCAACTCCGGCAACACCCTGCGCACCGAGATCCTGAGCCCGGCCCTGGGCCACACCACCCACTTCCCTGTCTACCGGTCCAAGTGGGGTGAGATGGGCACGCTGCATCGCCGCTTCACCGGCTGCAATAAGCAGGTACGCGCCAAGCCCTTCCCACCGCAGGGGGAGGAATACCGCAACCTCGAGTACTTCATGACGTACATGAACAACGGGCTCGAGCTGAACGGTCCGGGCGCGCGCAAGTAACACGACCCAACCGAGCGGCCGCCGGCCGGCCCGGCACCGGGGGCCAGCTAGGCCCGGGCCGTCTGGACCGGCTTGTCACCGGCGGCGCCACCGCACGAGAGGAGCCCTGACCAAGATGAAGATGACCAGGCTTGCCACAGACCTGATCCTGATCGTTCTGCTCGCCGCCATCCCGCTCGGCAGCGCTTGGGCTGCTACCCGGGCGGAGGCCGAGGCGGCCATCGGCGAGGCGGAGGCCATGTACGAGAAGGCGATCGCCGCAGGCGCCGCGGACTTCCAAGCCGCCGAGATGATCGACGAGGCCAAACTACTACTACCGTCGCGGCAATACACCAAGGCCAAGATGATCGCCTATTGGGCCATCCGCCAGGCGGAGTTTGCGATCCAGGTCCAGCGCGGCGAAGCCACCGTCGAGGCCGACAAGGCCGCACAGGCACAGGCTCTTATCGCCGCTGCCGAAGCAGCCCGCAAGCAGGCGGCATCCGTCGGCGGCGAGTGGCGCGACACCGCCGCCATGATCAAGAGCGCCCAAACACTCGCGGGCGCCGGCGAGCTCGACAAGGCCATCGAGGCCGCCGCCGCGGCCAAGTTCCAGGCAGAGCTGGGCTATGAGCAGGCCATGGCGGAGAAGGACGCGGGCTTCCCCGAATACATGAGGAAGGCCCTCCAGTGAGCGCAATCGCAGTGCTCAGGCGATTGCCGGAAACAAACATACCGAATGGGGCAGGATTCTCGTCCGCCTTCGCGAAGCGGCAGCGCGTGCACAGTCGTTCTATGTGCGCGTTGCCGCGACAAAGAAGGCGGGCGAGAAGACAAGCCAGGCGGTATGTTTGTTGACAGAAATCGCCTTATGCTCAGCCAGCCATTCGCCCG
>JANQFI010000312.1 GCA_028277905.1 Chromatiaceae bacterium
CTCACTTGGAGGCGTCGAGCCACTTCGATCGGCGTTAGCGCCCGTCTTTGAAACATGGGACCAAACTTCTTATGAATCGGGACCTTGAAATGCCTGCTCACGCAATATGGCGGGCCAGCGAACTTGAATAGCGACATGATAGATTTCACCGTCTGGCGAGTGAATAGCAGCAAAAGACCATCCGGTTATTTCTTGTGGAAAAGTGGTTTGTTCATTCACACTTTATCCACAGGAGATTTTCTCAAGACTCGCAAAGTAATAGATTGTTCTCTATTTCGCTTTTGCGTTATCGAAGCGTATGAATCCGCATGCAAACTGCGCCTGCGCAACGCTTTGGCAGCACCCTGGGGCAACGGCCGCTTGCCATCGGCCCAAAACCGCCGTTCCCTGCAAATAGGGCCGGTTAACCACGCTTTAGTCTTTGCATTGCAGCCTGTGTCCTAGAACTGTGCGATGGGTAACATGGCTAGAGATAAACTCCTGACGCCGGCTCAGGTCGCCGAGCGCCTGCAGATCCACGAACGTACGGTCACCCGCTGGCTGCGCGACGGTTATCTGCGGGGTTTCAAGCTCGGCAAGGAGTGGCGCATCGCGCCCTCGGACCTCGAGCTGTTCATGGACCGCCACGCCAATCAGCCGCTCGACTCCGCCTCGGGGTCGTAACGGCCGCGCGGCGGCGCGCACCTGACCATCCAGTCAGTGAAAAACTGATCGGACCAGCCACGGCTTTCCGGGCTGGCGGCTTCGCGCATGAGGCCTATGTGCCTTTCGGGGGTGCCCCGCGCCCGGTGCCCGGTTCTAGGCTTAGGACAGCTTGGGACCGGAGCCAGGAGCGCGAACCCTGTTCCGTCATCTGAAAAATAGGCGCTTTGCCGCCGCCCTGCTGGGCCTGCCGATCCTCGGTGCCGGCGCTGTCCTGGCCGTCTGGGCCAGCGGCGTCTCGACCGCCGGCGTCCCCCGCCTGCCCGATCCGGCCCCTGTGGTGATCCCCATAGCCGAGGCGCCGGCCCTATCGCCAGAAACCGCGACCTGGCCGGACCAGAGGACCGCCGGTTTCGCCGCCTTCGGCCAAAGCGACTACGCGGGCGCGGTGGCGAGCTTCGAGGCCGCCCTGGCGCTGGCCAAGGACGCAGATGCCGCGCCGCAAGACCTCGGCACCATCCTGGAGAACCTCGCCACAGCCTACTTCGCCGCCGGGCGCTACGAGAGCGCCCAGGCCACGGTCGAGCGCTGGGGCAAGCTGCTGGCCAGCGCCGAGGACGCAGCCTGGGCGCCGGAGCACCGGCTGATCCGCGGGCCTCTGGCCGGCGTGATCGACGAGGCTCTGGACAAGACCGGCCGCCGGGCCAGCGACAAGGACCCGGCGCGCACCGCGCCGGCGCCAGCACCGGAAAAGCCGTCACGAGCCATACCCGAGACCGCCGAGATTGGCGAGATTGGCGAGATTGGCGTGCACCTGGTCTCGGCCGGGCTGGAGAGCAACGTGCAGCCCTCTTGGGATCACATCAAGGCAGCCTACCCCGGCCACTTCGCCGACAAGTCGCTGGTGGTGAAGCAGGTCGACCTGGGCGATCAGGGCATCTTCTACCGTATCCTGGCGGCTCCCTTCGCGAATACGGCCGAGGCCGAGACCCTGTGCCAGGACCTCTCGGCCGCCGGCCAGTACTGCGCCGTCCGCTCCCTGAACTAGCAGCCTGCGAGAAGCACGAAGGCCCGGCGTTGCCGCCGGGCCTTCTCTTTACGGGCCGCCTCTCGGCAGAGGCGGTGCGTTACCTTACTTGTACCACCAGCGCTCAGCGGCCTTCTCGCCGTCGAAGCCCCAGTTGCTGGCCATCTGATCGGGCAAGGCAACCCGGTCGGAGACCGCCGAGACGTAGGACATGTAGAGCGGAATGACCGCCCCGCCCTCATCGTGCAGGATGCGCTGCATCTCCACGTAGATCTCGCGGCGCTTTTGCTGATCGAGCTCGGCCCGGCCCTCGACCAGGAGCTTCATGAAGCGCTCGTGGTCGAAGAAGGTCTCGTTCCAATCGGCGCCGCTCGAGTAGACCTGGCTGAACATCCAGTCCTCGGTCGGCCGGCCACCCCAATAGCTCCCGACCCAGGGCTTGGCCATCCAGACGTTGGACCAATAGCCGTCGTCGGGCTCGCGCACCACCTCGATGTTGATGCCGGCCGCCCGCGCCTTCTCGGCATAGAGGGTCCCGGCGTCGACCGCGCCCTCGAAGGCCGTGTCGGCCATGTGGAGCTGCACGTC
>JANQFI010000409.1 GCA_028277905.1 Chromatiaceae bacterium
ACATACCGAATGGCGCAGGATTTTCGCTCGCCTTCAAGGAGCGGCAGCGGGCGCATAGTCGAGCTCTGTGCCCGCTGCCGCGACGCCGAAGGCGGGCGACAAGACAAGCCAGGCGGTATCTTTGTTGACAGAAATCGCCTTAGTAGTCGCGGGTGGCATAGAGCACCGCAATGATCTACCTCGACCACAACGCAAGCACCCCGATCGCGCCCGACGTGGCCGCGGCGATACAGGCTGCGATCACCGAGGGCTACGGCAATCCGTCCAGTGCGCACTGGGCCGGGGCGCCGGCGCGGGCGATGGTCGAGGCGGCTCGCGCGGACGTCGCCGCGCTGCTCGGCTGCGCGCCGGACGAGATCGTCTTCACCAGCGGTGGCACTGAATCCAATAATCTGGCACTCAAGGGCGTCTTCTATGCCGCCGCACGGGCCCGCCCGCACCTGATCACGAGCGCCGTCGAGCATCCGTCGGTCAGCGCGCCGTTGCGCTTCCTGGAACGCCTCGGCGCGACGATCACGTGGCTGCCGGTGGGCCGCGGCGGCCGAGTAGACCCGGATGACCTGCGCCGGGCCCTGGGTCCGCAGACCCTGCTGATCACCCTGATGCACGCCAACAACGAAGTCGGCACCATCCAGCCGATCATCGAATGCGCGGCCATCGCCCGTGAGCACGGCGTCCTGTTCCACACCGACGCGGCCCAGTCGGTTGGGAAGATCCCGACCCGGGTCGATGACCTGGGCATCGATCTGCTGAGCTTGGCCGGGCACAAGTTCCAGGCGCCGAAGGGTGTTGGCGCCCTTTATGTGCGCCGCGGCACACCGCTGGAGCCGCTGCTGCACGGCGCTGGCCACGAGGGCGGCCGGCGCGCCGGCACCGAGAGCCCGCTGCTCGTAACCGCGCTCGGCGCCGCTTGCAGGCTGGCCGCGGACCTGTCATCGATGCCGCGGGTCGAGGACCTCCGCGAGCGCCTCTGGGACGGGCTGCACGCGCGGGTGGCTGCCGGCGTCGTGCGCAACGGCGACCCGGCCTACTGCCTACCGAACACCCTGAACTGCACCTTCACCGGTCACCAAGGTGGGGCGCTGCTGGCCAGGCTTCATGGCATCGCTGCCTCCGCCGGTTCCGCCTGCCATGCCGGCAAGGTAGAGCCATCCCCGGTGCTGCGGGCCATGGGTATGCCGGACGCGCTTGCGCTGGGCGCCATCCGCTTCAGCCTCGGCCGCGCGACCACGGCTGACGAGATCGACACCGCAGTTTCCCAAGTGGCCGCCCTGCTGGCCCCCAATGAGAGCTTGTGAAAGAACCCGCGGACCTACTGCGAACGCCCCTAGGCGCGTCGAGCTGCATAGCAGAAGCCCGGGCATCGGATCACCTAGGCCCAATACGCGTCCCGATTCTCGGCGTCCTGCGCCTTGCTGGCCCCGCCCAGGGGCGCCCTCGCGACGGCCTGCGCATTGTTCACAACCTCTGAGCGCTCGGCGGCAATCCGCAGGCACACAGGGCTCCTGCGGGGCTTTACCCAGGCGCGCAACTGGACCAGGCTCGGTACCCGCCGGAGCTTGTCGAGAATGTGCCGGACGGCGAGCCATGCGTGCCGCATTGGCATCAGCGGGGGGCTTAGGCGATTTCTGTCAACAAACATACCGCCTGGCTTGTCTTTTCGCCCG
>JANQFI010000417.1 GCA_028277905.1 Chromatiaceae bacterium
GAGCGTGAGGGTGTCGAGTCCGCGTGCGAGTGGCAGCAGCAAGGCCATACCCAGAACAATGAAGGGCAGCGCGAGCGCCACATGCAAGAAGGAGCGGTCGGCCAACGAGCCCATCATCCAGAACACAATCTCGGTCGTCGCAAAGGGATTGGGCGAGAGGTTCAGAACCAGCGCCGTGAATGCGCCGGCCAGAGCTGAGATTGCGATACCGGCGAGAATAAGCGTCAGCGAGCCACCCCGCGGCCCGGCGAGAACGAAAAGCAATGCAACCGATATCGCTGCGCCGGCGAGCGCCGCGAGCGGCAATGCGAGCGCGAATGCGGCAGTGAGACCAGTCTGGATGGCGATGACCGCACCCAGTGCCGCGGATCCGCTCACGCCGATCAGGCCGGGCTCCGCGAGCGGGTTGCGCAGATAGCCCTGCATGGCGGCTCCGCACAAGCCGAGGCTGGCGCCGACCATGATCCCGAGCAGCGCCCGCGGCAGGCGGATCTCCCGCATGACCAGGGTCAGCGGGCCTGCATCGCCCTCGATCAGCGCCGAGAGGCTGACAAGGGGCGGGATTCTTGCCGGGCCGACCAAGAGCGAAGCGACAAACAGCAGCGCAACCAGAACCGAGAGCCCGGTCATGAGCCAGAGATAGCGGGTCACGGCACCTCGGAAATCTTGTTGCGCGCATTGACCAGCTCCGCGATAGCGTCGAGCACGTTCGGCGTTCCGCAGATCCAGTTGCGATCAGTGAGCGGTGCCGTCGCTGTCCGGTCCCTCAAGGCCAGGAGCGCGGGATGGCCAAGCACTTCTTCCGATCGAGATGCACCAGGCCAGGGTGTCGGCAAAACTACGAGATCGAGGTTCAGCAGTATGAGCTGTTCGAGCGGCAGCCGCGCACCGACTGGTATTCCCGCTTCCCGGGCCACATTATCGAAACCAGCAGCATCGAGGATTGCGCCCGACAGGCTTTCGGGGCCCGACACATAGCCGTTTGCCGCGTAGACAGCGGCGCGAGGACGTCTGGCTGACCGTTTCGCTGAAGTCCCCCGCAGCGCTGCAAGTTCGGCATCGAACGCCGCGATGAGTTCTGCCGCCTTCCTCTCACGCCCCAGATGCCGGCCCAACTCGGCCATGCGCTCCCGTACGTCTTCGAGCGA
>JANQFI010000522.1 GCA_028277905.1 Chromatiaceae bacterium
CACTAGGCGTGCCCCCACCCGTTGAAACGCTCGCAAACATCGCCGAGCAGACCCAGGAACATCCGCCGGTCGCCGTCACCGCGAGAGATATCCTCACGCGCGTCACCGCGCGAGGTGATGTGGTAGAGGGCGCCGGGAAACTCGAGTCTTAGGGGGCGAGCCATGCCCGAAGCTTCGCTCGCCGGGAGCAAGAGACAAGACCTGACCTCGGTCTTGTGCGATCCGCGGAACAGCGCCCCCGACGCAAGGCCTCAGCTCCCGACGAACATCTCCAAGACTGCACCGGGGCCGATGCTGGATGAAGTCGATGATAGAACCGTTGTCGGCATCGTCGCGCACCGAGAAGTAGATCCAGTGTTGATCCTCGCCGCGAGCGATGACCGCCTTGTCGCCAGCAGGAAGCCGCATGACGACCGAGTTGCGGGAGCTGGCGCGCTCGTCTAGCTGGTAGCCCTGGCTCGCGGCATACTCGGTGAGGTTGATCGCGGTCTTGAGGTGCTCCAGCTCGTCACGATAGCCGGCGCCGTAATCTCTCGGGGACTTTCTTGCATGCGAAAGAGTCACTCCTCCCCTCCCCCGCCGGTTTGATCCAGAACCGCCTCGACCGCCGGGTGTGACAATCATCGGAACGACAACTTGCGCAAAGGCGAATCCGACTCTCAGTTGTGGCTCTCCTGGCCTGGGTTACCAGGCCTCGAAGTCGCGGTAGTGCCCCAGCCACGCGGGCATCTCGCTCTTCACCTCTGACAGGAAATCCTTGTAATCATCGGCCTCGACGCACTCGACCTCGACCAAGTAGCGGTAGAACTTCTTGAGGCCCGCGACACTCTCTTTCGTGCTCGCCACGCTGGACCACATGGCCTTGCGGGGAAAGAACCAGTTGAAGAATCCGTCGATCCTGGACATACCGTCCTGGGGACGGGTGATATCGTCCCAGAGCAACTAGTGGTCGATGTAAAAGGAGACGTTTCCCTGATGCCTGCGGACGGTCTTCTCCTTGAGTCCGCTCTCTGTCAGCCAGGTCCCGAAGCCTTCGAGCAACGCGGCATTCTCAGCCCGAACCTGGTCCGCCATCTGCTCGAAATCGATATCCTCTTGTAGTGACATGTCGGCTTCTCAGGTTCACCGCAGCGGTAGGTAGCGGCTGGCCTTCCCATTCGCCGTCCTCGCTGCAGGTGGCCAGGAGCACGATGTCGTCGATCGCCGAGCGCAGCGCGACCCTGAGGCAGATCTCGAAGACGCCCGGCATGGGCTTGCTCGCGCGAACGCGCTCGTAGGCGAACGCCGTGATGGTGGCGACGTCGTGGGTGAGCAGGACTCGTTGATGCTCCGCCGCCCACTCGAGAACGCTTGGGTCGTCGGCGCCCGAGAGGCCAACATCCTGGATGCGAACCAGGTCGATGCCCGGCTCGCGGAGCCGGACGCCTCGAACGATGTTGTTGTTGAAGTTCTCGTCGGCGAGCAATCGAATCACGCCGAGTCCTGCCCGGTTCGGCGTGACATCAGACGCGCGCGTATGCCGGTTGGATCGAAGAGCCGCTCGTTTGCCTGCCGGACCTCTGCCGAGCCTTGTTCTCGTACCCGGAGGTAGTCATCCACCTCGGCGGTATGGGCCAGGTAATAGGCGATAACGGCGTAAACCTGGCCGAGGGAGATCACTGGATATCGTTCGGCGATCTCCTCGGCGGTCGCTCCCTCACGGAAGGCGCCGACGACGCTATCGAGCGTCACGCGAGAGCTCCCCACGCGAAAGACACCAGAGGCATCAGCTGCCAAGGGTGGTGTCTCGGCCGCGACGACCATGGTCATGTCATTTCTCCAAGCAAATTGGTCCGGACGCCGACGATCGCGACGCCGGTGCCGGCTCGTTGGCCATCGCCAGATGCCGATAGAAGGTGGCCCGCGAGATGTCCAATGCCTTGCAGATCTGCTCGACGCTCTTCTCGTGTTCCCGGTGCATTCGGCAGGCGGTCTTCACGCGGGGATCGTCGCTCGTGATCGGCTTGCGCCCCCCTTTGCGTCCGCGTGCCCGTGCCGCGCTGAGCCCGGCCCTTGTCCGCTCCTGGATCAGCCGCCGCTCGAACTGCGCCAGAGTCGAGAAGATGTTGAAGACCGACTCCCCCGAGGCGTTGGTGGTGTCCATGGCGCCGTCACGTAACGAGCGGAAAGCGACGCCTTTCTCGAGAAGCTCCTGGATCAGGGTCACCAGATGCGGCATCGGCCGGCCGAGTCGAACAAACCGACAGACCATGAGCGTATCTCCCGGTTCGAGCGCGTCGATGCAAGCATCGAGGCCAAGACGCTGGCCGCGGGCGCCGGAGACCTTGTCGACAAAGATCACCTCATCTTGGCAGCCGGCCTCACGCAACGCATCGAGCTGCAGGTCCACATCTTGCTCTCCGGTGCTCAACCGTGCGTAGCCAACCGATTTTCCCATCAGACCCTCGTCAGCCCGGCTTCTGTCCTGCCTTCGCCCCGCCTCCATGTGTAAATGTGACTTCCATTTAAGAGATGAAAAGATGCGGTGAGTATGGGCCGTTTTCGCCGCCATTGCGGACCCTGTTCGCGTGTCTCGTCAAACGACCGTTTCTCGAAACGGTTCGGTGCCGGTCGATTTTCTGACCGAGGTGCGGAAGCGCCGCTATGGTCGATACCCCGAGGCGATCAGCGCGGTTCAGCCGACCCGTTACTTCCACGTCGATGACACCGACCGGGCTTTGATCGCCCCGCGCCGCGGTGATGCCAACCGCCACGGTCTTGCGCTTCAAGTCCTGACGGTGCGCTTCTTGGGCACCTTCCTGGCTGACCCGACCGCCGTGCCCTCGGTCGTCGTCGATCACGTGACAGCGCGGCTCGATATCGCCGATGCTGCCTGTCTGCCTCGGTACCTGGATCGCGAGAAGACTCGCCATGCCCACCGGGCCGAGATCCGTGCCGCCTACGGCTAGGTTCTAGCCCCCGGTCTGTCAGTCCGGCCAGATGCGGCGGAACGCCTGATAGGGGTCGTCGCGCTCCGGCGGCAGGGCCGGGCTGCCGCTGTCGGCGGGTTTCACGGGACTGCGGCGGCGGGTGCTGCCGGCGGCAGTGCGGCGGGTGCCGGCGGTGGGCGCCGGGGTTGCGGTTTCTTCGCTCATGGGCCTTGGGCCTCCCGTTCGGTCTGCTGTCTCGCTCAGCCGGTGACGACACCGTCCACGCGCTCGGCGAAGGCCTGCTCGGCGGCGCCGATCTCATCTGCGCCCTCCTCGGCGAACAGCGTCAGATTCACGTAGGTACGGCCGAAGCTCTGGTTCGGGTAGATGCCGGTCTCCTCCGACAGGTCGGCGACCCGGTCGAGGAAGTCCCGCAGTGCCTCGTAGCTCGCAAACTCCAGCCGCCGCTCCAGGCGGAGCGGGCGCTTGCGCAAGCGCCAGCCATGAGCCGGCGTCGGCGGGCCGGCCGGCGGCAGTGGAGCTGCGCCGTCAGAAGTAGGCTCGGTCATGGCGGTTGTCTGCGGGCGCCGCGCCGAGCGAGCCGAGCCAGTCGTCGATCTCGCCGGCGTGGTGCTGCTCCTCGCGCAGGAGGCCCTCGAAAAAGGCGGCGTTCTCGGCGTCGCCGATGCGGCGGCAGAACTCGGTCGCTTCCCGGTACAGGTCAAGGATCTCGGCCTCGAGCGCTTGGTCCTGCCGCAACAGGTCCACCAGGTCGCGGGCCACGCCTGCCGGGCGCAGTTGCGAGGCGCTCGGCGCCACGCCCAGCCCCAGCATGCGCTTGACGATGCGCTCGGCGTGCTGCAGCTCCTCCACCACCTCGCGCCGGAAGCGGTCGCCGGCGTCCTTGAGCCCCCAGGCGTCGGCGAGCCCGGCCTGGGTCATGTACTGCTGCACGGCGGAGTACTCCAGGCTCAGCGCCCGGCCGAGGTAGCCAAGCGTGCGGGGGTGGATGCTTGCGCTGCGCATTCGGTCAAGCGCCGAGGTTGGATGGCCGAGATCGGACGCGGCTCGGTGGCAGATGCGCTTCGCGCTTGCGCCCTAAGGGCTGCCGCTTGCCGCTCGCCGCTTCAGTCGGTCGAACCGCCGCCGGTCGGCAGCACCGGCTCCACCTCGCGGTGCGGGCGGGCGATGATGTGCGCTGCCACCAAGCCATCGCCGACCCGCTCGCAGGCGTCCGCGCCGGCCCGTACCGCGGCGTTGACAGCGCCGGTCTCGCCGCGCACCAGCACGGTCACATAGCCGCCGCCGACGAACTCGCGACCGATCAGTCGCACTTCGGCCGCCTTGGTCATCGCGTCTGCCGCCTCGATGGCCGGCACCAGGCCGCGGGTTTCGATCATGCCGAGGGCAATGCCCATGGTCTCGTTTGCCATTGGTCTGTTCTCCGTTGGATAGGTGCGCCGGGCGTCACCGGCCCGGTTCGCGTGTTCTCGTTACCCGCGCGCGGCCAGTGATGGCGCCGCGGCCTGCGTATCACTCGCCGCCCTTGGGCAGAATCGGCTCTACTTCGCGGTGCGGGCGAGCGATGATGTGCGCCGCCACCAGGCCGTCGCCGACCCGCTCGCAGGCATCCGCACCGGCACGCACGGCGGCGTTCACGGCGCCGGTCTCGCCGCGCACCAGCACGGTCACATAGCCGCCGCCGACGAACTCGCGGCCGATCAGGCGCACCTCGGCCGCCTTGGTCATCGCGTCCGCCGCCTCGATGGCCGGCACCAGGCCGCGGGTCTCGATCATTCCGAGGGCAATGCCCATGGTCTCGCTCGCCATTTGCGTGTCTCCGTCTGTGTCAGCTCTTCGAATCTGCCTAGCGTGATCCCGGACGCCGCAGGCACCCGGAAGGAATCTCTCTGTCGTCGACGCCTACCGCCCCGGTCGGCCAGGGGCAAAGGCCGTGCCGGCGCGTCCGAGCAGTGGGGTCAGCTCCGCGTGCGGCCGGGCGATAATGTGTGCGGCCACCAGGCCGTCGCCGACGCGCTCGCAGGCGTCCGCGCCGGCCCGCACCGCGGCGTTCACGGCGCCGGTCTCGCCGCGCACCAGCACGGTCACATAGCCGCCGCCGACGAACTCACGCGCCGTCAGGGTCACCTCCCCCGCCTTGGTCATGGCGTCTGCCGCCTCGATGGCGGGCACCAGGCCGCGGGTCTCGATCATCCCGAGTGCAATGCCAAGTGGCCGCAGGGCCATGTCGTGGTCCTCGCAATGCGCCGCGGTTTCAGGCCGCGCGTGCGCGATCTGTGGTCTGCGGCACCGGCTGCTCGCCCATGCCGCTGTTGCTCGTCGTCGCCGGGGCCGGGGCCGGCTGCGCGACGATCTCCGGCGCCCAGTCGTCGATAATCCCGCCGATGCTGAGATCGGTCAGGATGTCCGGGTTGCCCATCGCATAGCGCCCGGCCGAGCCACTCACCGTGAACACCCAGTTGCCAGGGCGCGTACCCACCGGGTCCGTGGCCACGAGCAGCTTGCCCCTGCGGTCCTTCAGGACGCGCAGTGCGCAGTGCTCCAGGCCCTGAATGCGCCGGGTGCAGTAGAGCGTGCCGACCACCTGGTTGATCTCCATCGCTCAGCCTGATGGATCGGCTTCGGGCGGCGGCCAATCGTCGATGATGCCGACGATGGTGAGATCGCTCGGGTACGCCTTGCTGCCGGCGGCCTCCCGGGCCGCGGAGCTGCCGACACAGATCACCCAGTCGTCCGGCTTGCAGCCGACGGCGTCCACGGCCACGAGTTGTGCGCTGCCATCCTGGACCACTTGCAGGTGCTTGTGCTCGAACTCCGGAATGCGGTAAGTGCTCACCAGCGGCTTGACGACGCGGCAGATCTTCATGGGTCGTGCTCCCCCAGCGCCTCAGTGGGCCGCCTCAGTGGGCCGCCGTCGCGGCCGAGGTCAGCGACGAGCCGACGAGCTCGATAGGCGCCTCGGCATCGCAGTCGCGCACCGCGCGCAGGCAATGCAGCAAGCCCTCGTCGCAGAGCTTCGCGTAACGGGCCTTGAGCGCGGTGGCGACCCGCTCGCAATGGGCCACGGCACGCTCGCGGGCACCCGGCACCCGGCCGTGGTAGTCGAAGCGCACCACGATGGGCACCGGCAACTGCCGTGCGACCTTGAGCCCGGTGAAGATCTTGATGCCGACATCCAGGTCCGCGGCACCCTCCTCGACGGTGCTGAGGTACGCGAAATAGGTGAGATTCCGAAGCTGGATCTCCTCGAAGCCGATGCCGGCGCCGATGAAGCGCTCGGCGTGGCCGACGTCCGCGTAGTGGCCGCCGTGGTACGCGCGCACATAGTCGATTTGGGAGATGTTCTGCTCGATGAGCCAGGCGATGAGCTCCGTCATGCCGGTCCAAGCGCGGCCAGAGGTCTCCAAGACCGGCTGCGGGGCAGGCTCGAGCGACGGCGGCCCACCGGCCGTGCCGGGCGCCCGTGAGCGCACCAGCTCGAGGATCCGGTTGCGCGCCTCGGCGGCAGCCAGACCCTTGGTGAGCTCGTAGACCTCGGCGGCGTCGAGCCACTGGTCCAGGTCGCAGTAGCCCGCGGCGTTCGGCACATGCACGCGGATGGCGTCGGTGTCCGTGTCCATCCCGAGCAGCAGCAGGTCCACCGAGGCGCCACAGCAGAAGCCGTTCTCGACCGCCTGGCGGAAGGCCTTGAGGCGCTCCCATCCCGCGCGGGCGGCGGCCTCGTCGTCGGAGCCGTGCGCGGCACAGCCCTGGTGCGCCGGGTCCAGGCTGCTGAAGTGGTAGAGCACCACCTTCAGATACCGGGTCGGCGCGTCCGCGGTGCTGGGCACACCCTCGCGGAAGCGCAGCAGCTCGGTCTCGACCCACTTCTCGACGGTGTTCTCGATGTCGAACAGGGAGCCGGCGTAGGACTTGCGTCGCACGGCACCATAGGGTAGCCGCAGCACATAGCTGATGGCGTGCGCCAGACGGCCGTCGGCACAGGGCGTGACGTCCATCAGATGGAAGCCGCAGCGCACCAGGAAGGCCTGAAAATCGGCACCGTCGCGCCCACGCAGGGGGTCGGCGGCATAGAACTCATCGCTGTAGCGGCGGTAGGTCTCGAACACGCAGGCCGCAAACAGCCGGCGCATGTCGAGCCCAGTGACCCAGGTGGACGCCAGAATATGCTCGGGCAGCTCGAAGCCCAGCTCGCCACGGGCAATGCCCTGCGCGCGGTCAACGAAGTCCGGCTCGCAACGCTCGGTCGCGATGCGCTGCAGCACCGGCACGATGGCGTCAAAGGCCCCCTTCACCGAGGCATCGTAGGCGTGCAGGCGCTCGTTGACAGCGGCATTGGTGAGCGGGTGCAGGCCGCGGCGGCCGAGGCCGGAGCCCGGCAGCGAGCCCTGGGGTGCCGCAGGCAGGCCCGAAGGACCGCCCGCGGGCGCCGCGGGCCGGCCTGGCCTCGGGCTCGAGCGGCGCGCGCGGGCACGCTCCGCCTGGGCCTGCAGCGCGGTGCGCTCACCGCGCCTGGCCTCGCTCGCCAGCGCGCGTTGGGCGGTGCCGCGGGGGCGGGCATCGACAGCAGGCTGCCGCACCGGGTCTGGCGCAGTGCCGCGCTCGGTGCCGCCGCCGACCACGCGGCCGGCGGAGCGGCTGGACGCGCCCAAGCCAGCCGGGGATCTGAGCCCCCGGCGACGCGGCGATTGCACTGGACGGCGTGGCATGGCGGCTTGGCTGCTGCGGCTTGCTGCTCGAGTACGCGGGCTGGTTGGTGCCGGATCAGCCCCGGGCACCGCCGGAGTAGGTGATCAGGGCGCCGCGCTCCGTGCTCCCGGCGGCGCCGGTGACACGGCTCGTGGGTACAGCGCTGTCCTGGTTGCGCTTGCGGTCCACCGGCGGCATGGCGCTCATCGGGCCGGGGCGGGTCGGATTGCGACGCCGGGCCGAGGTGCCCTCGGTGCCGGTGATGCGCTCGCCGCGATCCCAATCGTCGCCGGTGATCCTGAGCCCTGCGCTCTGGCCCTCGCCGGTGATGCGCGGGCGCGCCGGCGCCTGGGCCGTGTCGGGCGTGACCTCAGCTGCGGTCTCGGCGTCGCCATCCGCCTGGCCTGCGGGCTCCATCGCCCTGAGCTCTGGCGCCCCGAGCTCGGGCGCCCTGAGCTCTGGCACCCTGAGCTCGGGCACGGTGAGCTCCGGACGCGGCCGGTTGACGTCGAACCGCGCCTGCTCGGTGCCTGTGACCTTGCCGCTGGCCTTGCCGAAGGGGCCGGTGATCTGCCGGTGGGACTCATAGTCGGTGCCGGTGACGGCGCTCGCCCCACCCATGGACTTGCCGGCGAGTGCCTGCTGCGCCGGCGAGCTGACGCTGAATCCCTGCCAGGGCGCATCATCGCCGTCGATGGCACGCGGAAAGTCGCCGTCACCCGGCTGGGCGCCGTTACCGCCGCAGGCCTCGGCGAACTGATCCTTGCCCACATAGGGCGTGCCGGTGAGGGGCTCGCAGGCCCCCTTGCCGGCGCCGGTCATACCGCCGCCGAAGCTGCGGCCGCCGGCCCCGGGTGCGCTGATGCCGGGCTGCAGGCCAGTCATGGAGGGTCCGGGCGTCATCGCCAGCGTCCGGGCGCGGGCCTGGATCTCCTGCTGCCGCGAGGGCGCGCAGTAATCGGCTGCCTGCTCCAGGCCGGCATAGGGGGTACCGGTGATGGCCTTGCAGGTGCCGGGCTCGTCGCCCGTGACCTTGCTGGAGCGACCGGTCTGGGTGCCGGAGACGAACTGGCCCTTGTTGGTGGCCGAGGCGCCGACCTTCGGCGGCTCCGGCCTGGCATCGACGTTGCATGCCTGATACTGGGACAGGTCGACGTACTCGTCCCCCGTGATCACGCGGCAGCTGCCGGGCTCGTCGCCTGTGACCTTCGCCGAGCGGCCCACGCGGGTGCCGGTGACGTTGCCGCCGGAGAGTGTCCTGGACAAGCCCACCTTCGGCGGCACGATCTCGGTGCCGATATCGGATGGTGCCGTGTATTGGGTGCCGGTGGGCTGGATCTCGGCGCCCAGCTCATCGCCCGTCACCTTGGCGGAGCGGCCCACCAGACTGCCGGAGACGGACTCGCCGCCGAGGGTCTGGCCGACGCCGATCTTGCGTGGCCGCGGCTCGATGGCCCCTCGGGGCAGGGTGTTGCAGAAGGCCTCGTACTGGCTGGGTGACAGGTACTCGGTGCCCGTGATGTTCTTGCAGGTACCGGGCTCATCACCGGTCACCTTGGTGGAGCGACCCACCTCGTTGCCGGTGACCTGCTGGCCGTGGCCCGTGGTGCTGACGCGCACCTTGGCGACACCGCCGGCGGGCTCGGTCTGGCAGAACTCGCGGAAGATGTCCGCGCCCATGTACTCGGTGCCGGTGATGGGGCGGCAGGTGCTGGGCTCGTCGCCGGTCGTCTTGCGGCTGCGGCCCACCTTGGTGCCGGTCACCAGCTGACCCATGGCGGTCTCGGTGGCGGCGACCTTCCAGGGCTGGTCGGTGGCGCCCTGGAGCGCTTTCCGCTTGTTCGGGTGGATGCGACCCACGGGTGGCGACTTGCGCGCGCCGGCACCACCAGTGCTGCTGCGCTGGCTGCGCACCCGCTGCGCCAGCTCCCGGGCGGTCAGCTGCGGGTTGGCCTGGCGCGCGAGGCTGGCCGTGGACTGGGCACCCGCGGCCGCCCCCTTGCCGCGGCTCGACTGTGCGGCGCGGCGTGCCAGGGACTGCATCCGGGACGGGGATTTGGCCCCCAGGGCGGCGTCGGTGCGCTTGTTCCGAGCCCCACCCATCCTGCTGTTGCTGATGCCATTGCCCTTGCCGAGGCTGGTCAACTGGGTCGGCGCACCGGGCTGGTGGGCAAACTGGGCCAGGGATTCTCCAGATGCCGCTGTGCTGGATGCCTGGTTGGATGCATGGGTGCTCGCCGCATCAGGCTTGCCGTTGCAGCCGCAACCGCAGCCGCCGTCCTTGCGGGGTTGCTCGGGGACCTTGCGGGCGCCGGCCCTGCCGTCATCCGCCGCGGTGCGGATCCGGTCGCTGCTGCGCTGGGCGCGACGGCCGTCCTGGGCCAAGGCGGCCCGGCGCTTGCGCGCGAGCGCGCGGCTCCTGAGACTGGGGGACATCTGGGGAGCGAGGGGGGCAGACTGGCCAGCGGCGCCCGCGCCCGCCCGCGGCGCTGCGCCAAGGCTCGGCCGCGGCGCAGACAGGGGGGCCGTCGCCGCCACTGGCGCGGATGCGACCGCGGTGGGGGCAGCAGCGGGCGGGACCGGCGCCTTGCGCGAGGCTTCGCGGGTACGCTCCGGAGCGCTGGTGCGCACACCCTGCTTGCCCTGGGTCGACATGGCCTTGCGGCGGGCCAGCGCCGCTTCACGGCCGCTCGATTTCAGGTTCGCTTTGCTTGCCATGTAACTGTTTCCAGTGCCTGTTGCCGGAGTCGGCGTCGGTTGCTCTGACCTATAGGTGCGCGAGCGCCTGGGCAGGCCCGCGGCGCGCGGCGGCGGATCAGGTCGGGGCGACCGCCGGGTGCCAGATCCCGCCCCAGCGTCCCGCCCGGGGGGCTAGCGCGGGTACCCCCTGGTCGATACCGGGCCTAGGCCCGGCCCTGGAAGACCACGAAGGCCGAGCCCTGACTCTGGGTGTAGTTGTCGTAGCCGGTCAGGCGGACGTGGTGATCCGGATAGGCACGGTGGCAGGCCTCGAGCTCTGTCACCACATCGCCCAGCTCCTGGGCGCCGAAAAAGGGTAGCTTCCACATGGTCCAGTAGTCGTGCATGGACTGGCTCGGGTGCACGTGCTCGATGGCCGGTGTCCAGCCCTGGGCCAGGATGTACGCGATCTGCGTATAGATCTCGTCCTGGGTCATGGGCGGGAGGAAGCCGAAGGTCTCGAGGGTCTGCTTGGTCTGGTAGTCACCCAGGGTGTTCTGAAGAGGCATGGCGTCGTTCCTGCGTGCTCGGTTGATCTGGCGTAGGGTTGCCGGCGCCCAGCCCGCCGCGGACGGAGCGGACCAGGGCGGATTGCCGTCGGGTTGCTTGGGGACGTCTTACTGGGCGGCGCCTTACTGGGCGACGTCTTACTGGGCGGCGCCTTACTGGGCGGCGTCTTACTGGGCGACGTCGAGCTTATCGACCGTTTCGAACTCGAACTTGATCTCCTTCCAGGTCTCCATGGCGATGGCCAGCTCGGGGCTCTGCCTGGCCGCCTCGGTGAGGATGTCGCGGGCCTCCTTCTCGATCTCGCGGCCCTCGTTGCGGGCCTTGACCGAGGCCTCCAGGGCGACGCGGTTGGCGGCGGCGCCGGCGGCATTGCCCCAGGGGTGGCCCTGGGTGCCACCACCGAACTGCAGCATGGAGTCGTCGCCGAAGATGGTCACCAGGGCCGGCATGTGCCAAACGTGGATACCGCCAGAGGCGACGGCGAAGACGCCGGGCATGGAGCCCCAATCCTGATCGAAGAAGACGCCACGCGAGCGGTCTTCCGGCACGAAGGACTCGCGCAGCTGGTCGACGAAGCCGAGGGTGGACTGACGGTCGCCCTCCAGCTTCCCGACGACGGTGCCGGTGTGAAGGTGATCGCCACCGGACAGGCGCAGGCACTTGGCCAGCACGCGGAAGTGGATGCCGTGCTTCGGATGCCGGTCGATGACGGCATGCATGGCACGGTGGATATGCAGCAGCATGCCGTTCTCGCGGCACCAGTTGGCCAGGCCGGTGTTGGCGGTGAAGCCACCGGTCAGGAAGTCGTGCATCATGATCGGCGAGCCCACTTCCTTGGCGAACTGGGCGCGCTTGTACATCTCTTCCGGCGTGGGGGCGGTGACGTTCAGGTAGTGGCCCTTGCGCTCGCCCGTCTCCTGCTGCGCCTTCTGGATGGCCTCGCCGACGAACTCGAAGCGGTCGCGCCAGCGCATGAAGGGCTGGGAGTTGACGTTCTCGTCGTCCTTGGTCATGTCCAGGCCGCCGCGCAGGCACTCGTAGACGGCACGGCCGTAGTTCTTGGCGGACAGCCCGAGCTTGGGCTTGATGGTGGCGCCGAGCAGCGGGCGGCCGTACTTGTTCAGGCGATCGCGCTCCAGCTGGATGCCGGACGGCGGGCCGCCGCAGGTCTTGATGTAGGCGATCGGGAAGCGGACGTCTTCCAGGCGCAGGTGCCGGAGTGCCTTGAAGCCGAACACATTGCCGACCAGCGAGGTCAGCACGTTGACCACGGAGCCTTCCTCGAACAGGTCGATCGGGTAGGCGATGAAGGCGTAGAAGGACTCGTTGTCGCCCGGCACATCCTCGATGCGGTAGGCACGGCCCTTGTAGTACTCCAGGTCGGTGAGCAGCTCCGACCAGACCGTGGACCAGGTGCCGGTCGAGGACTCGGCGGCGACGGCGGCGGCGACCTCTTCACGCGGCACGCCCGGCTGGCCGGTGCACTTGAAGCAGGCCAACAGGTCGGTGTCCAGCGGGACGTAATCCGGCGTCCAGTACATGTCCCGGTATTCTTTCACACCGGCGTCGTAGGTCTTCACGCTCATCGTCAGCTCCCGTGGTCTGTTCTGTGTCTGCTTCGCCTGTCGAAGCCATGGAAATTCCGGCGGGCACGATACTCCAGATTTGTCCTTAGAGCGAAATCGATTGTTTCAATCCGAGCCATGCAGCTTGCTCTATGGGTTGAGCATGCGCCGTCTCTGTTCCGCCGAACGCCCGCCCCGGCACTGGGCCTCCGCGCTCAACCGGCAAAAAAAAACGGCGCCGGAGGCGCCGCGTAAAGGACTCTCGTTGGGAGGAACGGTAGTCGTTGGATGGGTTCTGTTTGGTAACTCTTGGGTGTCTCTCGGGTATCGGCTCGCTGGCTCGGCAGCGGCTGGGCGCAGTGGCTGCAGCAGCTCGGCTCAGAAGCTCAGGCTGCAGCCTGCGGCGAAGTGCACCCTGATGGCGTAGTCGTCCTGGCCATCGCCGTAGTAGCGCTTGGAGAACTTGAGCTTGAGGTCCTCGCTGTGGCCGGCCTCGAGCACCCGGCGGCTCGCGTCGCCGTACCAGCCGCCGGCGATGTCGGCGCTGCTCGGGGCGTCGCTGCCGCTCCAGATGGTCGCGCCGTCGAGGTAGAGCTTCTTCAGGTTGCCCTGTTGACCGAGCCAGCTCAGCTCGATGCGCACGATGCCGAGGTCCGCGGCACCTGTGTTGGTCAGGGTCCAGTACGCGGTGTTGCTGTAGAGCCGCAGGCTGGCCGCACCCTCGACCTGGCAGTCGCCGGCCGGCGCGTCGGTCTCGGCACCCGCGGTGTCGCTCCAGGCGGAGGCGCCGCCTGGGCCGAAGGCGCGCACGCGGTAGAGGTAGAAGGTCGCGGCTTCGAGCCCGTCGTCTTCATAGGTGCTCAGATTTGCACCGAGGCTCGCCACCGCGCTCCAGCTCTGGCCGCCGTCGCTGCTGCGCTCGAGCTCGAAGCCCTCTTCGTCGGCCGCCTGATCGCTCCAGTCGAGCGCGATCGCGCTCGCCGAGACGGCGCTGGCGCCGAGCGCCGTGGGGGCCTCGGGCGGATGGACCGGGTCCGGGTCGGTGACGGCGCTGGCGGCGGCGCTGTAGTCGGAAGGCTCGCCGTTGCCCGTGGCGCGGATGCGATAGTCGTAGCGCGTCGCGGCGTCGAGGCCCTGGTCGCTGTAGCTCGTGCTGTTCGGGGCCAGGGTCGCCAGCAGGCTCCAGCTGGCGCCGGCGTCGCCGCTACGCTCGAGCTCGAAGCCGGTCTCGTCGCTCGCGTTGTCGAGCCAGTCGAGGGCGATCTCGCTGGCGGAGACGGCCTGGGCGATGAGCGCACTCGGGGCCACGGGCACAGACACAGGGGCGGGCTCGGTGGTGGCCCAGGCCTGGTTCGACGGCGCGGCGACGCCATTGCCGTTGAAGGCGCTGACGCGATAGACGTAGCCATGCTCGGCGGCGAGGCCGGTGTCGCTGTAGCTCTCGCTGTCGGCCGCGAGGGTGGCGATCAAGGCGAAGCTCTGGCCGTCGTCGTCGGAGCGCTCCAGGCGGTAGCCATCCTCCAGCGTACCGCTATCGCTCCAGGCCAGGTCGATGCGCTCATGCCCCTGCACGCTCGCGCTCAGGTCGCTCGGCGACAGCGGCAGCTGCGGCACCCGACTCGCGCGCCAGGTGGCGACCAGCGGGGCGGTGTCGACCAGCGCGAGGGCATTGTCGGCGTAGTCGAGCACGCCGGTGGGCTGGCCGTCGTAGCTGATCTCGGGGTTGGAGAAGTGCTGCACGCGGGCGCAGCCGCCCGGGCAGCTGTAGGCCATGATGGTGTGGAAGGCGCCATCGCCGGCCTGATGGCCGTAGCTGTAGGCGAACAGCCCGGCGTCGGCGTTGGCGTGGTCGTGGCTCAGGCCGAGGTTGTGCCCGATCTCGTGGCCGAAGGAATAGTAGCCGGTGGCGCAGTTGTCCTTGACGACGTTGAAGGCGTACTCGGCATAGGCCGGGTGCAGCATGCCCATCTGGTAGCCGAGCCCGCAGTGGACACCGCTGTGCACGATGAGGCTGACGACATCGGCACCGACCGCCTCGCGCTCGACCAGCACCTCGTCGAGATAGCCGTCGGTGGTGGAGACCAGGCGGCCGAGGTCGGTGCTCATGTCGCCGCTCTCGGACGTGGCGGTCTCGAGGGTGCCGACCAGGCGCAGCTGCACCGGGGCCTGGCTGTTGAGATAGGCCTGGTTGGTCTCGGCCACGGCCAGGGTGATCAGCGCCGCGATGCCGTCGTCGCCGCCGTTGGCGGCCTTGGCCTCGGGGCTGTAGGCGACCAGCACGTCGATGATGCTGTCGGTGCCGGCGAGCGCGCCGCCGGCGATGCCCTGGGCCTGGACGGCGTCGGGCACCAGGTCGAGGTCGAGCGCATGCGCATGCGCCTCGTGCCCGCGGGACAGCGGCTCGTGGGCATCGACCTCGGCCAGGGTGGCCGTGCCGGCGGCACCTGGCATGAGCTTGTAGAGCTTGCCGCGGTGGCGGATGCTGCCGGCCACGGCGCTGCCGACCTCGGTGAGGATCACTTCGCTCGTGGCCTCGCCGGCGATGCGCCCGATCCAGACCCTGTGCCCGCCCTGATACTCGGCAATGCGCTCGCGGATGGCGACCAGGTCCGGCCCGACCCCGAGGTTGAGCAACAACCGCTCGCGCTCGAGCGCGCCAGGGGCGGTGCGCACCCTGCGCTGCTTGCCGGCCAGCGCCTCGTGCAGGGGGGCGTGCAGCCCGCCGCGGGCCTGGGTGGCGCTGGCGAAGACGGGCTCCGGGTTGGCGGCGACGGCGGGCAGCGCGGCGGTGCTCAGCGCGGCGGCGACGGCGCAGGACAGCAGCTTGGCGTGCGACATGATGGGTCTCCCACGATCGAATGCATCTGTTCTCGGTCTCCGCGGGGCGGAGCCGGCAGGTCTCGATGCCCGCGGCTGAAGCATTGGCGATCGGGGATAGACCCCATGTGACCGGGGTCTCGCCCCTGGGGCAGGCGCGCGGTAAGGCGTCACACTCCGTCGCGCGAGGGTGCGGAAGTGCGCCCGCGGTCACAGGCGCAGAGAATCGGAGTCGGCGTCGGAAATCGATCGCGATCCCGATAGCGATTTCGATCGATTGAGCCAGCACACAGGGCGTAGCGGTTCGGCACCAGGGTGCTGGGGTGCTGTTCTAAGGCGATTGCCTAAAAAAAAGGCGGGCGACTCGGGTCGCCCGCCTAAGGACCAGGACAGATCCGTACGACTGTCGTATCACTCCGTCTCCCAACGAGGCTGCCGCCTGGATCGGCCTGGTGCCACGCTCTGCTGCGGCGCGGCATCCCTGCCGCCGCCTCGCGGCTCAGTCGTAGTTGGGGTTGTGGGTCAGATCACTGGTGATCTTCCAGGCATCGAGCTTCACGCCGTCCTCGCGGATGGACACCAGCAGCTCATAGTCCCCGGGCTCGAGCGCGACTTCGATGGGGGCGCTTCCGTCATCGGAGTCGTGCAGGCTGTCCCAGACCCAGTTGTGGCCCGGCTCCATCTCGTTCCACTTGATCCAGCCGGTGTCCGTGCCCTTGCCCTTGACGCGGACCCACATCGAGTCGTTGTCGCCGTTGGACGCGATGACACGGGCCCAGAAGGCGTAGTCACCGGCCTCGTCCACGCTGAAGTCCCAACTGACCCGCTTACTGCTGGAGTCCGACGGGGCGTCGTAGTAGTTGTAGCCGTCTTTCGGGGTCAGGTACTTGCCGCCCGAGGCGCCGCCGTCGCCCTTCTTCAGCCATTTCCTGCCACGATCGCCGTGCTCGGCTTCGAGCATGATGTGGACCGGCTCGTCACCGCCCTCGGCTTCCACGATGACCTCGGAGGTGTCGCGGTCGCTCACCTCTTGCCCGCCCGGACCCTGCGCGGTGACGATGGCCTCGTTGATGAAGCCCTCGACCACACCCGCGGCGACAATCTCGACGTTGTCGACCTTGAAGGTCTCACCACTACCGCCGTAGAGGTTGGACACGCGCCAGCGCACGGCCGTCTCCTCGGCGATGAAGGCGCCGATGTCGATCTCTTCGTCCGTATCCGTGCCACAGTACTGGCTGCCGTAGAAGCCGGTGAAGGTCTTCACGGTCGTCCAGGTGGCACCGCCGTCGGCGGACAGGTCGAGCGAGATCTCGTCGCTCGGGTCTACATCGCAGTGCACGGTCCAGTCGAAGCTCAGGGCCGCCTGCGTGGCGCCCGAGAGGTTCGCGATGCGCATGATGCTCGGCTCCGTGCCGGTGTCGTGGTAGTCGTTCAGCCAGAGCTTGTTGTTGCTGCCGGCCTTCACGCGCCCAGAGGACGGATCCTGGTCGGCGCCATTGTGGTTCGCGACGTCGTACTCGATCCAATCCGTGGTCCAGTCGGTGTCGCCGTCGTTGCCGCTGTAGTCATGCGCGTCGATGTGATCCGCGAAGATCCGCGTCTCGGCGCCGTCCTCCAGCAGGGTCTCGCAGGTGTTGCTGGCCGTCGCACCGGCGCCCAGGCTCGGCACCGTGAAGCCGCACTCCGGCAGCAAGGGATCGGTCACGACCACATTGCTCAGATCAAGGTCGCCGATGTTGGTGACCACGATCTCGAAGGGCACCGCGTCGCCCGGCGCGAAGATCCGCTCATCCGGACCCTCTGCCTGCTTGCGAACATCGATCGCGGGGTCGCCGGCCGGCGGGGCGTCGTCCTCGACCCTGACCTCCGACGGATCGCAGTCCGCAACCTCGATGCCGCCGCCGAGTCCGGTGACGCAGGCCTCGTTCACATAGCCGCCGCCGGCACCCAGTGCCCTGATGACGACGTTATCCACCTTGAAGGTCTCCTTGTCGCCGCCGTACTTGCTCGTCACCCGCCAGCGGATGACGGTCTCGGCGGAGGCATAGGCGCCGATGTCGAAGCTCTCGTGCTGATCCTCGTGGTCGATCTCCTGACCGGTGAAGCCGGTGAAGACCTCGAGCGGGGTCCAGGTGCTGCCGCCGTCTTTGGAGATGTCGAGCGTCACCGCGTCGTCGCGATCGACCCCGCTGTGCACGGTCCAGTTGAACTCCAGCGTGGCGCTGGTCGCACCCGCCAGGTCCACCGCCCGCTGGATGCTGGGCTCGGTGCGGGTGTTCGGCTTGTCGTCCAACCAGATCTTGTGGTTGGAGCCGACCAGCACGTTGCCCGAGAGCGGATCCTGAGACGCGCCGCCATCGTTCTCGACGTCGTACTCGACCCAGTCGCCGTTCCATTGGCCGGTACCATCGTTGTTGCCGTAGCCGCGCAGGTCGAAGTAGTCCTCGAAGGTCTGGCTCTCGATGCCGCCGCCGGCGATGTCGGTGCAGGTGTAGACGACGCTCTCGCCGATCGCCAACGCGCCGATGTCCCGCTCACAGCTGGGCAGCAGCAGGTCGGTCACCTTGACGCCGGTCAGGGGGTCTTCACCGGTATTCACGACCTCGATCTCGAAGGTCACAGTTTCGCCCGGCTCGAAGACCCGGCTGTCGAGCCCTTCGGCCTGCTTGCGGATGTCGATGTCCGGGCAGAAGCCGAGGCCGGCAACGGCCCCGCTGCTCGGGAAGAGCACCTCCAGCTTGGACACATTGTCGGCGTTCAGCTCGACGCCCTGGTAGCTGTTGTTGCCGGCATCGAGGATATCGGCCGACGCGATCTCCTCACCCGCGGCGTTGTAGGCGATGATCTCGCCACCGGTCTCGCCCGAGTCGATGTCGAGGATCTCCACCAGACGGACCTGGGTCGGCGTGTCGAAGGTGAAGCTGATGGTGCCGCCATACCAATCGTCATCCGGGTCGGCGCCGTCCAAGTCCTCCGAGATGATCAGCACCTTGCCGAGCGGACGCCGGTTGCTCGCGCCACCGCTGCCAATGCCCGGACCGCCATACTGCTCGTTGGGCGTGCCGAGGTCGGTGTCACCGCCGGTCGGGTTGGCGGAGTCGAAGATCATGGCGACATTGGTATCGCCACCGACGCTGTTGCCGGTCGCCTTGATGGTCACGCCCATGAACTGGTCGCTGACGATGGTACCGGCGCTCAAGCCCTGCAGATCGAAGTCGATCGACGGGATGCAGATGCCACCTGGAGGTGTGGGCTCGAAGAAGCCGGCGTCGATGGTGTCATCGAGCTCGCCCGGCTCCAGATCGACGACGTCGCTCACCAGACCATCGCTGTCCAGGGCGGGCGCATTGCCGACCTGCCGCGGGCTGACCTCCAGGCCGTCCACCTGCTCGAAGGTGACGCAGTACGCGCCAGGCTCCAGGTCGGTGAACCCATAGAGACCCTCGGCATCCGTGGTCGTCGTCGCGATGATGGCGTCATCGGCGTCGCATTGGCCGTTGCCACCCGGATCGCGCAAGGTCACGGTCACGCCCTGGATCCCGCCTTCATTGGCGTCCTGAAGGCCATCAGCATCGTCGTCGAAGAAGACGAAGTCGCCGAGGCCCGCCAGCGGCTCGTAGAAGCCGGCGTCGAGGGTGTCGTCGAATTCGCCCGGATCCAGGTCCACGACATCGCTGACCAGGCCGTCGCTGTCCAGGGCCGGGTCGTCGCCGACCTGCCGCGGGCTGATCACCAGGCCGTCCAGCTGCGCGAAGGTCACGCAGTACTCGCCGGCCTCCAGATCGGTGAAGGCATAGAGACCGTCCACATCTGTGGTCGTGGTGGCGATGATGGCGTCATCGGTGTCGCACTGGCCGTTGGCGCCCGGAGCGCGCAGGCTCACCTGGACCCCGCCGATGCCCGCCTCACCGGCATCCTGGATGCCGTCGCGGTTCTCGTCGAAGAAGACGAAGTCGCCGAGGCCCGCCAGCGGCTCGTAG
>JANQFI010000523.1 GCA_028277905.1 Chromatiaceae bacterium
GTCACTGGGCCTCGGCAGCCGGGATTCGAACCGGTCAGCTCGATGAGCAACTGGATGCGTTCACCCGCCATCTTCCAAGCTGTACCTGTAGGCATGGCCTTCGCGGTCGTGCCCCCTACCATGCGGCCGGGGCGCGGCGCTTTGTCGAGTACCTGCGGACAATAGGGATCTTGCATCGGGCCTGCGCCGAGCCGGAACCGGTGTCTACGTTGGTCAGGGATTTCTGCGACTGGCTGCGCAACCACCGTGGCGTCGCTGAGCGTACGCTGACCGGTTACGTGCCCGTGGTGGTGGACTTTGTCGCCGCACTGGGCGAAGACACCCACACCTACGACGCCAGCGCGGTCCGCGCCTTCATCTTTGCCAGGGCAGGTCGGCTCGGCTCCAGCGGCGCCAAAGCCGTCGTCAATGCGGTGCGGATGTTGCTCCGGTTCCTGACTGCTTACGGTCACTGCCCGGCCGAGCTGATCGCGGCTGTTCCGCGCCTGGCGCACTGGAAGCGCTCCGCCGTGCCGCGCTACATTTCCGCCGACGCCATCGAACAACTGATCGCCGCGTGCGACCCAACGACAGCGGCGGGTGCACGCGACCGCGCCATCATCCTGCTGCTGTCACGGCTGGGTCTGCGTGCCGGCGACGTGCGCGACCTGCGCCCGGCTCAAATCGGGCGGATATCGACTGGGCGCAGGGTCGGCTGCGGGTTGTCGGAACGGGACGCTGCGAAAGCTGGCTGCCGCTTCCCCAAGCGGCCGGCGATGCCC
Source organism: Chromatiaceae bacterium (assembly GCA_028277905.1). Taxonomy (GTDB): domain Bacteria; phylum Pseudomonadota; class Gammaproteobacteria; order Chromatiales; family Chromatiaceae; genus Thiohalocapsa. Next base: position 762 of record JANQFI010000523.1, read on the forward strand.
TGTTGCATGACCTCGTCCATGATCGCCCGGAGATTGATGACGACCATGTCTTCCTGAGGGTTCATGCGCCGCTTGGCCCGCTGCCTTCCAGCGGCCCCATCTCCAAGCTGGTCGGGCGCGCCATCCAACGTGCCGGCATCGAGAGCCCCTCGCACGGTGCGCATCTGCTGCGCCACGCGGCGGCAACGCAATGGCTGCGAGACGGTTCCCCGCTCGAGCTGATCGGTGCCGTCCTTCGTCACCAGTGCATCGAGAGTACCGCCCACGACGCCAAAGTCGACGTGACCATGCTGCGATCGGTCGCGCAGCCATGGCCGGCCGAGGGAGGCGCGCCATGCTGAGCCAAGCCATCGACGACTTTCTCAAGATACGCCGGACAGCCGGCTTCGAGCGCAAGGTCGATGAAGGTCTGCTGCGCAACTATGAACGTTTTGCCGCAGCGCGCTCGGAGACCCCTGTGCGGCGACAGACGGCGATGGATTGGGCCGCCCAGGCCCCTTCGCCTGAGCAGCGGGAACGTCGCCTGGGCATGGTGCGCCGGTTCGCCGAGCATGTCCGGGCCGAAGATCCGGTCCACGAGCGCATCCCCCAACAGGTCTTCGCGCACCAACGCCGACGCGCGTTCCCCACACTGCTCGCGCCCGAGCAGCTGCAGCAGTTGCTCGATGCGACCGCTCGCCTCAGACCCAAGGGCTCCTTGCGACCACTGACCTACTACACGCTGTTCGGATTGCTGGCCGCGACCGGTCTGCGCCTCTCCGAGGCGCTGCGCTTGCACCTCGACGACGTCACCGTAGATGGCTTGGTCGTGCGCAAGACCAAGTTCCATAAGAGCCGGCTGGTCCCGCTGCAGGACAGCACCGATGCCGCTCTGCGGCATTACCTTAGAGCAAGGCAACGCCGTCGGGGGTGGCGATGACCACGTCTTCATCTCGACGACAGGCGGCGCACTCACCTACGCGATGGTCAATGGGACGTTTCATGATCTGATTGCGTCCATCAACCTCGCCCCGGAACCCGATCAGCGCGCGCCGCGGATTCATGATCTGCGCCCTTACTCTGCGCTCAAGGCGCTTGCGCGCTGCAACGGCGGGCGTGATGCCATTGCCCGTCACATGCTGGCGTTGTCGACCGACCTGGGCCACGCGCATGTCGCCGACACCTACTGGTACTTGCAGGCGACACCCCAGCTGATGCGCGGCATCGCCGATGCCTGCGAGCACTGCGATGACGCAGCAGCGCCATGACCGACATCGCGCCGCACATCACCGCCTTTTTGCGCCAACGCCTTGGCGTCGAGCGGGGAGCGAGTCCGCATACCTGTGACACCTACGCCTATGCCTTTCAGCTGCTGTTCGCTCGCCAGCCGCAAGCTCGGCATCCCCCCGTCAGCCCTGCAGATCGAGCACATCGACGCACCGCTTGTGCTGGCCTTCCTCCAACATCTGCAAAGCGATCGCGGCAATACTCCGCGCACCCGCAATGCCCGTTTGACTGCCATCAAATCGTTCCTGCACTTTGTCGAATATCGCGTGCCTGCTGCGCTCGAGCAAATCCAATGCGTGCTCGCGATCCCCATCCAAAAAACCGACAGGCGAGTGGTCGACCACCTCAACGCCGAGGCGTGTAAAGCCCTTCTCGACGCGCCCGATCCAGCCATGCGGCTCGGCATCCGCGACCGTACCATGCTCCACTTGAGCCTCACTGGCGGATTACGTGTCTCCGAGTTGGTCGGGCTTCGCCTCGACGATGTGGCCTTTGACTCGCAGTACCTGAACCTGCAGGTTCGCGGCAAGGGGCGCAAGCAGCGCCTGCTCACACTCTGGAAATCCGTGGCGGAATCGATGCGCGCTTGGTTGGCTGTTCGTGGTCAAGCAGCGGTTCCCGAGCTGTTTCTCAATGCCCGCGGACAAGCGATGACGCGTGCCGGATTCGAGTATGTCTTACGCAGATGCGGCACTACCGCAAGCGTCGCTTGCCCATCCCTTCAGGGTAAACGGATATCGCCTCATGTCTTGCGCCACTATTCCGAGCCCCGGACTATGCCGAGTGCTCCAGGCGCGACGCGCGTTCGACCTGCATTTTCAGGTTCCTGCGCACGTCGAGCCCGTCCATCA
>JANQFI010000538.1 GCA_028277905.1 Chromatiaceae bacterium
AGGGCCTGCCTGAGAGGCGCGGGCAGCAGGCGGGCGGTTTTGGCGGCCAGGGAGAGCAGTGGGTTAGACATCGTATATAGTCATCAGCATTTTACAGGCGGCGGGCCCTCAAATCTATAACGCACCCTGCTCTTGAAAGGCATTCAGGTAGGCATCGAGCATGGCATCCAAGCTGAAATGAGCCTCCGCATGGGCACGCGCGGCCGCCCGGAAACGCTCCTGGTTCTCCAGGACTTCCGCCGCAGCGCGGGTCAGCGCGGCGATGTCGGGCGGATCGAGTCGCCAGGGATCGCCGCCGTAAGGGGCCAGGCGGCCCGCGTCACCGGCCAGCAGCTCTGGCAGCGCGCCGGTCTCGAAAGCCAGCACCGGCAGGCCGCAGGCAAGCGCCTCGATGACCGCGTTGGGGCAAGCAGCGTTGAGGTCGGCGGAGTAGAGCAGGTGCGCGGAACGATCGATCTCCGGGATGCGCTCCGTGGGCAGCAGTCCCTGCCAGTGCAGCGGAACTGGGCTGCGCGCTTCCAGGCGCGCCTGTACGTCCCGGCTGACGCGCCCCACGACCATCAACTCCACGGGCAAAGCCTGCCTCTCCTGCAGGGCTGTGGCCAACTGGAGGGCGGTCTCCAGTCCCTGTTCATAGCCGCCAGCGAGGCTGCCCTCCACCAATAGCAGGCGGTACAGATCAGCGGGTCGCCGCTGGGGGCCTGCGGGGGAGTAGCTTTGCAGATCGACGCCATTGTGCACCACATGCGCGGGAACGGAGCTAGGGCCGTAGGCTCGCTCCCACCAGTCTTTGACGAATTCACTCTGGTAGATAATGCCGCTTGCTAATCTGCGCCGGATGAAGGCCAGCAGCCGGTTGCCATACTCGGCCCGCAGGGAGTGGCGCAGGCCGGTGGGCAGCACACGTTGCAGCCAGTTGAGGCCGTCAAGCCGCTGCAGGATGGGCAGGCCGCGCCGCCGAGCGCGCCACAGTCCCGGCAGATCGCGCGTCCCCCCGATCACCAAAACGGCTTCGTAATCGCGCGCCCGCAGGTCATCCCCCACTTCAAAGCCGCGGGC
>JANQFI010000671.1 GCA_028277905.1 Chromatiaceae bacterium
GTGACGGTGCAGCTTCTCGCCTACGACCTCAAGCGGCTGCACCTGTTCCAGCAGCTCTATCACGCGACCGAGGGCTGGATGGCGGCAACGCTGGAGACCATGGCCCTGCATGTCGACATGGAAACGAAAAAGGCGACGCAAGCGCCGCAATTGATTGTCGGCCGGCTCGCCGAGATGCGCAACGCCCATATGCTCCTGCCGATCCCGGAAGCCGCCGGCCGCCACATCGTCATGCCGCATTCGAACTGACTGATCGAGGCGATCCACCCTTCACCTCCCCTTGAAAGGGGGAGGTCGGCGAGCGGCGCAGGCAAGCTTGCGCAGCCTGCGCAGGCTTGACTGCGTGCTCGCCGGGAGGGGGTGCTGTGTCCCGGACGGGCCATTTTTCGTCGGAGTAAGCACCATTTCCATCTTCCCGGCTTGCGGGCGAGGTCGGCGCGCGAAGCGCGGCGGATGGGGGCCACCAAAAAACGATGGTCCATCTGGAATCCCACAACCGGACGGAACCCAGCGCTGCCTCTCCCCAGACGGCGCTCTGGATGCCATCTTGAAGGCGTGATTCGTGCCTTGCCATTCAAGAAGACGAACGCGCCCAAGGAGCCGCGATGGCCGAGCCCAAAAAACGTCCGCCGCCCGATTCCGATTGCGATCCCCCGCCCCCGGCGGCGGGCGGGATTGCCGCGCGGGCGCAGTCCGCCCGGCATGCGCCCTATCTCGACGGGCTCAATGAGGAACAGCGCGAGGCGGTCGAGACCCTGGACGGCCCGGTACTGGTGCTCGCTGGCGCCGGCACCGGCAAGACACGTGTCTTGACGGCGCGGATCGCCCACATTCTCGCGACCGGGCGGGCGCGCCCTTTCGACATCCTCGCCGTCACCTTCACGAACAAAGCGGCGCGCGAGATGAAGGCGCGGGTCGGCCAGATGGTCGGCGAGGTGGTCGAGGGCATGCCCTGGCTCGGCACCTTCCATTCGATCGGGGCGAGGCTCCTGCGCCGTCATGCCGAGCTGATCGGCCTCAAGCCCGACTTCA
>JANQFI010000592.1 GCA_028277905.1 Chromatiaceae bacterium
ACAGAGGATCCTCGCGCCGACGATGCGGAGAGGTCGGGCCACAGCTTCGGTGCAGACCCTACCACGGACGGGCGCGGCGCGTGGGGCGGGTGCGGCCGGGTGCGGCCGGTTCCATCCGGGCCTGCGCCGCATGCGGACCGGAAGGCGGAGATCCGCGCGATCCCGTCGAGGTCGAGAAGCGCACCCGCAGCCGTCGCGAACACCGCGGCGCGCCCACCGCAAGCCCCGTGCCCTCCGGCGCGGCTTCCCGACGCCCCGCGGCGGCATCCGACCCCCGACCCGCCGCCTGGATAGCTAGCTCCGGTCATGAGGACGGGCGGCGTCTCGCGCTCTCAGCCCTGCACGGAGCGACCGAGAGCGGCATCGAGCGGCCACCGAGACGGCGCCGACGGCACCCTGCGGCACCACACCGGAGCGCACCGCGCCGCGGACCTTCCCGGGTGCAGGTGGCCGGAGGGTCCCCTTCGGCGGGCATGCCGACACCACCAGCTGGACCCCTACGGCAATACCCGAAGACCCGGCCCCTCCCCGCGGGCGCAGGAATCCTGCGGACTAGGCTGCAACCCCTGCATCGTTTGCACAATGCTCCGGGCACGAACGCTCCGGACCAGCACCGGTTCCGGCCGTCATCCTGCTACGCTCACCTGCGACGAAACGCAGTCCCCACGGCGGGCGTTCGCAGTCCATTACTAGTTAGGCGGCAGGGGAATCGCTACCGAGACTCGAGCAAGAATCGCCCGCATCCTCAAGGCCCTGCATCCTACGCTACCCATGCAGACTGATGAGGAACTGCTCGATTTCGAGGACGCGCTGTACGTGTTGCTTCGTCTCGAGCACGCCACCGAATGCTCGTCTCTGGACGGTGTTTCGGTTCGGCAGCTTTCCCGCCGCAAGCCCTTCTCGTGGCGACTCAGGGGCAGCCTCAGCTTCTTGATCGCGGGGGGCACCTCTCACGAGGACGTCGACTTCCACGCTCGCATCGAGCCCGATTCCCGGCACACAGATCTGCGCTCGTACGAGATCCACTTCAGCGATCAGTCGATCCACTATCCCCATCGCGTGCCTGCCGCCTAACAAGCGGTTGCAGCTGCCGAGCCACAGCGCGTTCCAATCGATCTCTGGTAAGGTTGGCACTGAACCATGGCGCTTCGGCTGAGCCACAGCGGCCTGTGGCTCACAGCTGAACCGCCACTCCGTTAGGCGGCACTCGGCCCCGCGGTGCCTCCCCTGCTCCATTCCCGCCTTCTAAAGTTCCGCTGGCGTCGGGCCGACAGCTCGAGAATGATCGCTGCGCTGCTCGTACTGGTGCCGCTTTCCGCCGCCGCCGTGTGGCTCTATTTGCGCACTGCTCCCGCCACCTCCCGGCGAGTTTTCCTAGGCGCCTACAACGTCGTGGTCATCCTTGTGGTTGCTGGTCTCTCGACAACCCTTGTGCTCCATGTTCGCGCGTTGCTGGGCACAGGCCCCGACCGAGCGTGGTGGCCTGTGCTCGGCGGGTTGGGGGCCCTTGCACTCGTCCCGGTTCTGCTATGCATCGCGGGCATGCTCCGCAACTTCGTTCTCTTCCGTCGCGGAGCTCCCACGACATGAGGCTTGTGAGCCCAAGCTCACGCGCCGCCAACAAGGCGCTGCAGCCGACCGGCTACAGCTCATTCCAATCAATCTGAGGTACCCTCTGGCGTCGAGAAACGGCGCTTCAAGCTAACCGGTCAGCGGGCCGGCAGCTGAGCGCCCGGTCCGTTAGACGGCGGCGCGGTAGTCTGGTGCGACAGCTTGCAGTAGCCTTGTCGGTGATCGGCGCAATCGCCGCGGCAGGTGCCATGGCCGAAGGCCAGCAGATTCTTCCGCCCGACCTTGATCGCATCTCCAAGCAGCGCGGTGTTGTCGATTCAGCGGCGCGATCTCGTTACGG
>JANQFI010000593.1 GCA_028277905.1 Chromatiaceae bacterium
ACAGAGGATCCTCGCGCCGACGATGCGGAGAGGTCGGGCCACAGCTTCGGTGCAGACCCTACCACGGACGGGCGCGGCGCGTGGGGCGGGTGCGGCCGGCTCCATCCGGGCCTGCGCGGCATGCGGACCGGAAGGCGGAGATCCGCGCGATCCCGCCCCGGTCGGGAAGCGGACCTGCGACCGTCGCGAACACCACGGCGCGCCGACCGCAAGTCCCGTGCCCGCCGGCGCGGCTTCCCGACGCCCCGCGGCGGCATCCGACCCCCGACCCGCCGCCTGGATAGCTAGCTCCGGTCATGAGGACGGGCGGCGTCTTGCGCTCTCAGCCCTGCACGGAGCGACCGAGAGCGGCATCGAGCGGCCACCGAGACGGCGCCGACGGCACCCTGCGGGACCACACCGGAGCGCACCGCGCCGCGCGCCTTCCCGGGTGCAGGTGGCCAGAGGGTCCCCTTCGGCGGGCATGCCGACACCAACAGCTGGACCCCTACGGCGATACCCGAAGACCCGGCCCCTCCCCGGCGCAGGGATCCTGCGGACTAGGCTGCAAGCCCTGCATCGTTTGCACAATGCGCCGGGCGCGAACGCTCCGGACCAACACCGATTCCGGGCGTCCTCCTGCTACGCTCACCTGCGACGAAACGCAGTCTCCACGGCGGGGGGGTTGCAATCTATAACTAGTTGGGCGGCGAAGCGATGCGCACAGTCATACCGTGGGCCATGGCCGGAGTCCTCGCATTCGGCCTTGTCCTTCAGTCGCGGAACGCTGAGGAAGCACGATCTCAGGTAGCTGCCCTGCAGTCAGCCGCCGAGGAGATGTCGACCCTCTACCTTGAACAAAGCGAGCAGTACGCCAGGTGGCTCACCACCGGGCTCCGCGACCTGCGCGTTGGCAACTCGGAAGAGGGATTCCGCGCCTCGACACGCTTCTTGCTACCACGGCCCGTACACTCCGCCCGGGTACACCCGAGCTGGAGGCAGCGGAGGCGTACCTCGCTGATGTTGCCGATCCGTGGAAGCGCTAGCCCGGAGCGCGAGGTTCGCCGCCCAACAAGCGGTTGCAGCTGACACCCAACAACTCGTTCCAATCGATCCGTGGTACCGTTTTGGCGGCGGGCGCCGCGCCCCAGCGTTGGCGGTCAGCGCTGTTGGGCGCAGCTGAACCGCATGTCCGTTGGACGGCGGCGCGGTAGTCTGGTGCGAAAGCTTGCAGTAGCCTTGTCGGTGATCGGCACAATCCCCGCGGTAGGTGCCATGGCCGAAGGCCAGCAGATTCTTCCGCCCGACCTTGATCGCATCTCCAAGCAGCGCGGTGTTGTCGATTCAGCGGCGCGATCTCGTTACGG
>JANQFI010000597.1 GCA_028277905.1 Chromatiaceae bacterium
GGTGCGCTCGCAGCGCGTGGGCACGAAGGTCCGCCAGGTCACGGTGTTGAATCTGGGGCGGCATTTCGCGGTCGCGCAAGAGGACTGGCCGAGCTTGTGCGCGCGTTTGGAGGAAATCCTCAGCGGCCAGGAGGTCTTGCTTGGCGGCTGCGGCGCATTGCTGATCGAACGCGAGGCGCAGCGCTTGGCGGGGCAGTTGTTGGCGCGCGCGCATGTGAGCACAGCCGAGGCGGCGCCCGGCGCGCAGACGGTCGCGGAGGTACACAGCGTCGACGTCGATTCGCTGACGCTCACGCGGGCGCGCACCGTCGGGGTGGAGGCGCTCGGGCTGTGGGCGATGGCGCAGGTGGATTTCATCGCCCTGCTGGAGCAACTGGGGCTGACCGGGCCGCAACGTGCCGCCGTCGTGGGCGTGATCATCGGGCGTATGGCCGCGCCGGGCTCGGAGCTGGCCACTCAACGGTGGCTGTGCCAGCGCAGCGCCTTGGGCGAGCTGCTCGATGTGGATTTCGAGGCCATGAGCGTGATGCAGTTCTACCGGGCAAGCGATGTGCTCATGCGCCATCGCGAGGTGCTTGAGCGGAGCGTATTCGCCCGCGTGAGCGAGCTGTTCGGGCTCGACTGGACGGTCACGCTGTATGATTTGACCAATACCTATTTCGAGGGCGAGGCGCCGATCAACCCCAAGGCCCAGCGCGGCCACTCCAAGGAGAAGCGCAGCGACTGTGCGTTGCTCACCTTGGGGCTGGTGCTCGATGGCAGCGGTTTCGTGCGCCACTCGCAGGTGTTCGACGGCAGCGTGCTCGAAAGCACCACCTTGGAAGGGATGCTCCAGGGCTTGGGGGCGCCGGCCGGGGCCTTGGTGGTGATGGATCGCGGCATCGCCACGGAAGAGAATGTCGCTTGGCTGGGCGAGCAGGGCTATCGCTACCTGGTGGTCAGCCGCGAGCGCCGGCGCCGGTTCGATGCGGGCGACGCGCTCGATCTGCAAACCGCCGGCGGCGAGCGTATCGCCGTGCAGCGGGTCGAAGATACCGATGCCGGGGAGGTGCGTCTGTACTGCTACTCCGAGGCGCGCGCGCGCAAGGAGGAAGGCATCAGCGCGCGTTTCGCGCAGCGCTTCGAGGCGGCGCTGCAGGCCATGAACGAGGGTCTGAGCCGCCCGCGCACTACCAAGAAGATCGATAAGCTCTGGGAGCGCATCGGCCGGCTGAAAGAAAAGAGCCATGGTGTCGGACAGCACTACCATATCGAGATCCTCGCCGATGCCAGCGGCGAGAAGGCGCAGGCCATCCGTTGGGAGCGCCGCCCCGTGGCGGGGACCATGCACACCCACCCGGGGGTCTACTGCCTGCGCAGCAATGAGCTGAGCTGGGACGGCGAGCAACTGTGGCGGACCTACATCATGCTCACCGACCTCGAG
>JANQFI010000651.1 GCA_028277905.1 Chromatiaceae bacterium
CTACCCGCCCTACACATCCAAGTGGCACCCCATCGAGCATCGCGTCTTCTGTCATGTCGAGCAGGCTCTGCGCGGCGTCATTCTCGATTGCCCCGAAACAGCTCGGCACGCGCTTGAGCCCGACTTTGACAGTTCCACGTACATTTCTGCGCGTCTTGATCGATCGAGCGTCAGGAAATACAGCACGTTGGTGCGATAGGGCAGTCACTCGCGGCGCAAAAACCTAGATACATGGATTCACTCGGGTCGATTGATGGAAATGGAATTGCCGTCTATTCTTACGTACATGTACCTGAGAGTGACCCGGCAACGTCGCGCCAACGGCCGCGAGGTCGCGCACCTGCAGTTCGCCGAGAGCGTGTGGGACTCGGCCAACAAGCGCTCGCGCGTTCGCGTCGTCCACACCTTCGGACGCGCCGAGGACCCGGCCGTGGTCGATCAGCTGCGCCGACTGGCGAAGAGCATTCTCAAGCGCTGCGCGCCCGAGGAGATCGCCGCGGCGGACGGGCAGTGGCGGTTGCTGCACGCTTGGCCGTACGGGGCACTGTACGTGCTCGAGACGCTGTGGCGTCGCCTGGGGATCGCGCAGGTCATCGACGAGGTGGTGGGTCTGCGGCGCTTCGACTTCCCGGTGGAACGGGCGCTGTTCGCCATGGTGGCGAACCGTGCCTGCGCACCGAGCTCGAAGCTGTCCTGTCATGCGCAGTGGCTCGCCGAGGAGGTGCGCATCGCCGGAACCGAGGCGTTGGAGCTGCATGATCTCTACCGCGCCATGGACGTGCTGGAGGCGCATCGCGAGGCGATCGAGGAGGCGCTGTACTTCCGTCTGGCCGACCTGCTCAACCTCGACGTGGACCTCGTCTTCTACGACACCACCTCGCTGCACTTCGAGATCGACGACATGGACACGGAGCCGAGCCGGGGCAACCACGAGGCCGGCCGCAAGTCCTACCCGCCCCTGCGCAGGCGTGGCAAATCCAAGAACGGGCGCGAAGATGCAGCGCAGATCGTCATCGGCCTGGCGGTGACCCGCGACGGCTTTCCGGTGCGCCATTGGGTCTTCCCCGGCAACACGGTCGACGTCACCACGGTGGCCCGAGTCAAGGCGGATCTGGCCGGCTGGCGCCTGAACCGCTGCCTGTTCGTCGGCGATGCCGGCATGGTCTCGCAGGACAATCTGCAGACGCTCAGCCGCGGCGGCGGCCGCTACATCCTGTGCATGCCCATCCAGCCCGGCGGCGAGGTCGCCGAGGCGGTGCTCAAACGTGGGGGACGCTACCGGGAGGTGGCGCAGAACCTGCGCGTCAACGAGGTCGTCGTCGGCGACGGAGAGCGGCGCCGACGCTACGTGGTGTGCTTCAACCCGCAGGAGGCCGCACGCCAGGGGCGTCACCGCGCCGAGCTGCTCAAGGAGCTGGAGGCGGAGCTGGCGTCCCTGCGTCATACCCCGGGCGAGCAGCAGACCAAGCGGCTGTGCCAGCTGCGCTCCAGCCGCCGCTACGGACCCTACATCCGGCTGACCAAGACCGGCAAGCCCGCCATCGACCGCACGGCAATCAAGACCCGCGCGAAGCTCGACGGCAAGTTCGTCGTGCACGGCAACGACGACACCCTCAGCTCCGAAGACATGGCCCTCGGCTACAAGCAGCTGCTGCGGGCCGAACAGGCATGGCGCAGCCTCAAGAGCACGCTTCGCATGCGCCCCGTCTACCACTGGACGGCCCATCGCATCTGCGCCCATGTCAGCATCAGCGTACTGGCCCTGCTGCTCGAGCGCGTCGCCGAGCACCACTGCGAAGACACCTGGCGCACCATCCGCGACGACCTCGGGTCGATTCAGTTGGCGCAATTGTCGGGCCCCGACGGCACGGTCTGGCAAGTCACCGAGCCCACCGAAGATGCCGCCAAGCGGTTGAAATCCCTCAGTATCGAAAACCCGCCGCCGATCCTCCGATTCGACTGAGACCTAGATATACGGCCCT
>JANQFI010000681.1 GCA_028277905.1 Chromatiaceae bacterium
AGCTTCTTCAGCATAGCGCGTCGATGGCTGTCGGGATGATGTCGAGAGACGCCGGTCCGGCATGGCCGCGTAAGCCCCGATCGTTACGGACTCCAGGGCGGATGTCGAGTCTTACCCAGCGCTCAACCGCAGGGGTATGCGCTCATCCCCTGGTGCGACTTGCACAGCTCCGAAAGGAATCATCGCGGACAGGGTGAAGGACCCATCCAGCGGCGAGTCAAGCGCCATTCCGGACGGTGGCATCGTTCCTCGTCGCGAAGCTCCGCTTCGCGACGCACGCGGAATCAGCACGCCCGTGCTGCCGAAGCTGCGGAGCGCATTGCACCGAGGCTAGCGATGCTCCGGATACACCCGCATCCAGTCGTAATCGATGATGTGCCGGAGCTTGGCCTCCGCATCGGCGTCGAGCTTGGCGGGCGCAGCCACCAGGAGGCCCTTGGTGCATATCGTGCGCAGGCTGCGGCTACCGGCGGCGCTGTCGCGGACCAGGGGGAGATCGATGAAATGGTAGACAGCGCTGCCATCCGGTAGCTTGTGCCGCAGACGGCGGTCGCTGATCGGAATCGCGACATAGCGGTCCGGACGCTCCAGCGCGGCGCTAACCTCCGGACCGCGGAACTTGGCCCGGTGGACGCTGAAAACGAGGTCCACCCGATCCTGCTCAGGGCCGTGCAGGGCCACGATGGCATCATCGACGTCCCGATAAACCAGCTCGTCATCGGCCAGCTCCGGAATCAGGCTAGCCATGATGCCGTGGGTGACCGCAACACCGCTATCCGGTGCCGGCACCGCCACCTTCAGACCTCGCGCCCGCTGCCAATCCTCTTCGCGCCCCGGCCCCCGGTCCGCGGCGGCGACCGCGAAGACGCACTCCGGCCCGATGGACTCCAGTATCCGCACCTTGGTGCCGAAGCCGGCGTGCTCGGCCATATAGCCATGCAAGGCATCGGACTGCGTGAGCGCCAGGTTCACCGGGTCCGAGGCGTCGTCGATCCGGCGCAGGTTGTGAAGCGAGCCATCGGTAGCCACCACCGTCACCGCTAGCCCGCCTTCGCCGCCGACCTCCCGTAGCCGCTCGCCGATCGCGTAATAGGGGCGACCCGGGGCGCCGGTGGCGATGGTCACGCCGCCACCGGCTGGCTCGGCCGCGGCCAGGCCCGCCCAATAGGCCGATGCCCATAGCAGGGTCAGACCGACCCTCTGCACGAATCGCCGCGCCCTACAGATCGCAACCTCCTGTTTCATCTGGTCTCCCCCGCATCGCGGTGTCGTTGGTTGTGTGCATCCGGCTCAGCTAGGATCAGAACCCGCCACTCGCCGCAGGGCTAGAGCCCGTGCGCCCGGCAAGCGCGGCCAGCATAACGCCCGCGACGCACACCATGCCACGGGATGCCGTCAACGTCCGGGACTGCAAGTGCCGGACCCGACAATCCGGTGCCGCCATGCTGTCACCCTTGCGACAAGCCGGCGCGCGCCGGGCGGCCAATTTCTATTGCGAACAGAGATCTGCGGCGTACCGTCGAGGCAGGCACGCGGCTTGCTGGCTCCACGGCAAGCCTTGCCCGCGCCCACGCGGGTGCCGAACCGAAGCCAATCCAGCCGAACTTGAAGAGGATGCATGATGGCGCTCGTAGCACTGGATCGACCGCTCCCAACTCCAGCTGCCACGCCAGGCGCCAGCGGTGGCTGCTCGGCCGGCGGCTGCGGCAGCAGCGCCGACAAGCTGGCGCAGCTACCGGAGCACATCCGCGCCAAGGTCCATAACCACCCGTGCTTTTCGGAGGAGGCGCATCACCACTACGCGCGCATGCATGTAGCGGTGGCGCCTGCCTGCAACATCCAGTGCCACTACTGCAACCGCAAGTACGACTGCTCCAACGAGTCCCGCCCGGGCGTCGTCTCCGAGCTGCTGACGCCGGAGCAGGCCGTGAAGAAGACGCTGGCGGTCGCCGCTGAGATCCCGCAGATGACGGTCCTCGGCATCGCGGGGCCAGGCGACCCGCTGGCCAACCCGGAGCGCACGCTGGCCACCTTCCGGGCGCTGTCCAAGAACGCGCCCGATATCAAGCTCTGTGTCTCCACCAACGGCCTGGCCCTGCCGGAATTGGTCGGTGAGATCTGCGAGCACAACATCGACCATGTCACCATCACCATCAACTGCGTAGACCCGGAGATCGGCGCGAAGATCTACCCTTGGATCTTCTGGAACAACCGCCGCATCATGGGCATGAAGGGGGCACGCATCCTCATCGAGCAGCAGCAGAAGGGATTGCAGATGCTCTGCGACCGGGGTGTGCTGGTCAAGGTCAACTCGGTGCTGATCCCGGGCGTCAACGACCAGCACCTGAAAGAGGTCAGCCGCGTCGTCAAGGCCAAGGGCGCCTTCCTGCACAACGTAATGCCGCTCATCGCCGAGCCCGAGCACGGCAGCTTCTATGGTCTGATGGGCCAGCGCGGCCCCAGTGACGAGGAGCTGCAAGCGCTCCAGGACGAATGCGCTGGCGACATGGCCATGATGCGCCACTGCCGCCAGTGCCGGGCGGACGCCGTCGGCATGCTCGGCGAGGACCGCGGTGCCGAGTTCACGTTGGACAAGGTCGCGGCGATGGACATCGACTATGAGGCCGCGATGAAGCGCCGCGCCGAGGTGCGCGCGGTCATCGAGGCCAGCCGCGCCGCGCAGCAGCAAGGGCGGAGCCAGACCTTCATCCCGATCACCTCGCTCAAGCGCAAGAAGCCTCAGCCCGCCCCCGCCGCGTCACCGGCAGCGCGCTTTGCGGTCGCGACCACCGGCGGCGGGGTCATCGACCAGCACTTCGGGCAGGCTCGGGAGTTCCTGGTCTACGAGGCGACGGCTGCCGGCAACGACCTGGACGTGCGCTTCCTCGCTGCACGCAAGGTAGACCTCTATTGCAGCGGCGGCGACACCTGCGGCGATGCCGAGGACAGGCTGGCCAAGACCATCCGCACGCTGGAGGGCTGCACCGGCGTGCTCTGCTCCAGGATCGGCTTCGAGCCCTGGGAACGCCTGGAGGCCGCGGGCCTGGTGCCCAACGGCGAGCATGCAATGGAGCCGATCGAGGACGCGGTCGCTGCCGTCTACCGCGAGTTGCTGGCCGAGGGCCGGCTGGACGCACCGGCGAAGGCTGTCGCGCTCAGCGCCTAGTGCCGCTGCCCCTGATTGACCAGGGACACCGCTCGGCCAAGACGGCGGATGCGCTTCTCCCGACCTGGGCGGGATGCGCCTTACGCATGATGACTTCACTTCGGCACCCTCAGGAAGGAGCTAATCATGGCCTACCGCATCATCGAGTCCTGCGTCAACTGCTGGGGATGCGAGCCGCTATGCCCCAGCAATGCGATTCAGGCCGCACGGCCGCACTTCGTCATCGATGGGGGCGCCTGCACCGAGTGCGACGGCGACTACGCGGACCCGCAATGCGCGAGCATCTGCCCGGTGGAGGGCGCCATCCTCGACGGCTTGGGCGTGCCGGTGAATCCCCCAGGCTCCTTAACCGGCATCCCGCCGGAGCACCTCGTCCAGACGATGGCCGAGATCCGTGCCCGCTAACCAGCCACTGAGGCGCCAGCCTATGATCTGCCTGCCGCTCGTCGACTCGCCCCAGGGCCGCTGCGCTGGCGTCATGCCCGGGCCGGTGCTGCGGGCCCTGGGCGTGCTAGACACAGCCGCCGACCTCGACAACTGCGCGCGCGGCACACAGGTGCCGGGCAACCCGGAGCCATCCCGCGATGCGCACGCCGCCGCCAGCCGGTCCGACACCGAGCGACGGCCATCTCCCGTCCCAACGACGGCTGACCACACCAACGCGGTGGCGGCACCGCGATGACGACCCTCGCGCCGCGCGACAGCCTGGCCCAGCCCGGCGTCGGGCAGGACGGTGCCCCGGCGCCGGTGTGCATCGCCAAGGGCGTGCACTGGGTCGGCGCGCTGGACCCGCAGCTGCGGCGGTTCGACCTCATTCTGCGCACCGCCAATGGGACGACCTACAACGCCTTTGCGGTTCGCGGGCGCGATGGCGTGGCCGTGGTGGATACGGTCAAGGCCGAGCTCACCGACGAGTTTCTGGCACGGTTGGAGCAGGTGGCGCGGTACGACGAGATCCGCGTCATCGTACTGAACCACCTGGAGCCGGATCACACCGGCGCCCTGCCGGAGCTGATGCGCCGCGCGCCCTGGGCCCGGCTCGTCATTTCCAAGCGGGCGCCGGCGATGTTGAAGGCCCTGCTCAAAGCGGACGAGGAGGTCCGCTACGAGACGGTGGACACCGGCGATGAGATCGACCTTGGTGGGCGGCGACTTCGATTCCTACACACCCCCTTTCTGCACTGGCCGGACACCCAGTGCACCTACCTCGTGGACCAGCAGGTGCTGTTCTCCGGCGACGTCTTCGGCTGCCACCATTGCGACCCGCGGCTGTTCAACGACCGGGTCGGGGACTTCCGCTTCGCCTTCGAGTACTACTACGCGCACATCATGCGCCCGTTCAAGGCGCATGTGTTGGAGGCACTCGAGCTCATCGAGCCGCTGCAGATCAAGCACATCGCCCCCGCTCACGGCCCCATCCTGCGCGAGCGCCCGCATCACTACATCGCCCGCTACCGGGAGCTCTCCGGCGGCCGCGTCGAGCCGGGGCCAGCGCCCCTGGACAGCGCCCGGCTGCGCACCCTGTTGATCTTCTATCTCAGCGCCTATGGCAGCACTGCGCGCATGGCCGAGGCCATCGCCACCGGCGCCGAGGCAGTGCCGGGCGTGCGCGTGTCGCTCTATGACCTCGAAGGCGGCGAGCCCGAGCCGTTCGTGGACCTGATCGAGACCGCCGATGCCATCGCCCTCGGCTCGCCAACCATTAACGGCGACGCCGTCAAGCCCATCTGGGACCTGCTCTCGTCGCTCGCGGTGGTGAGCCTGCGCGGCAAGGTGGGCGCCGCCTTCGGCTCCTACGGCTGGAGCGGCGAGGCGGTGCCCATGATCGAGGAGCGCATGCGCGGGCTGAAGCTGCGGTTACCTGTGGCCGGGCTGCGACTCAAGCTGATCCCCACGGATGCGGAGCTCACCGGCTGCCGCGACTTCGGCCGCCGGTTGGCGCGGGCCCTGGCCGGCACCACGGATGGCCAGCCAGGCAAGGCTGCCGGCGAGCGGGTCGTGATCGACGTCGCGGACCTCGGCTAGCTGGGGCCTGTTGACATTCATCCGAGTGAGGCCGGCGGCGAGTCATTCTTGATACTGGCAAGGCAGGCTGAGGAGGAACAGCCGGCCCTAGTGCGACGAGCCGTAACGCCGCCGGCGCGGAAAAGGGCCGTCGCCGGACCATGACGAGTGATTGTTAACAGGCCCGAAAGCCGGGGATGGTGTGCAGCGAAACCGGGATGGAATCGACCGAGACCTGACCGATAACGACGCGCGCCGAGCGCGAGCGATGGCTCCACCAGCAAGCAAGCGGCCGCAGCCGATGGCCGCAACCAATGGCCGCAAACTGGAAGATCTGCCCTATGGCAAAAGCAAAGCTAACCTTCGAAGACATCAACCAGACCGTCAAGGTCCCGGCCGGCATTCGCGTCATCGAGGTCTCCGAGAAGATCGGCGCCGGCATCATCTATGGCTGCCGCGAAGGCGACTGCGGCACCTGCATGATGCATGTCACCCACGGCTGGAACAATCTCAACGAGCCCTCGGTGCTGGAGGAAAAGGTGCTGCGCGAGAACATGGCCGGCCGCCACGACCGGCTCGCCTGTCAGGCGCAGGTGATCGGTGATTGCTCGGTCAAGCCGGCGTAAGCAAGCGCATCGGCAGCCTCCCCGCCCATGCCCTCCTGCACTCTGCACGTCCAATTGCGTGAAATATCTCCCACCGGAGCGAAGACATGGCCCTCGTTACCTTCTCCAACCCCGACTACAAAGACAAGACGATCTATGCCGTCGCCGGCAGTCACACCGAGACCATTCTCAAGATCGCCAAAGAGCACAGGGTACCGGTGCACTTCGACTGCCAGGACGGCGAATGCGGTCATTGCCTGGTGCGCGTCACCAGCATCGATGACAAGGAGCGCATGGGCTACCACCTCACGGACAAGGAAGTCACCGTGCTCAAGGAGCTCGGCAAGCTGAATCAAGAGGAAATCGACCGCCTGATGGTGGAGGACGTGCCGAGCGAATGGCGTCTGGCCTGCCAGATGACCGCCCGCGACGAGGACATCCTGGTCGAGTACTGACCGCTTGGCCATCGACGGCCGAGCGGCCCAGGCATCATCCTAGAAGGCGCAGTTGACCGCGCCAACGTCAGGGGAAAGAGCTTTGGTTCAGAGGCTTACAGACGCAGGACCGCTCATCTGTCGGGTGACCGCCGCTACGGGCGCCAGTGCAGGCCCCGCGCGGCGCCTGGCTTGGTTACAACTGCTTAGGCGATTGCCGGAAACAAGCATACCGAATGGCGCAGGATTCTCGTCTGCCTTCGCGCAGCGGCAGCGCGTGCATGGTCGTTCTATGTGCGCGTTGCCGCGACAAAGCAGGCGGGCGAGAAGACAAGCCAGGCGGTATGTTTGTTGACGGAAATCGCCTTAGGAATAGAGCAAGTATTCCGCCTCGTTGTGCCTCGCCAGCCACCGCGCGGGGCGCACCCTGAGGACCGTCCAACCGCTCTCTAGGATCATTGCTTGACTTTCGAGGCAACTGCCGCGCTGCGGCGCGGCAATAGAATAAGGCGATTGCCGGAAACAAACATACCGAATGGCGCAGGACTTTCGCTCGCCTTCAAGGAGCGGCAGTGGGCGCATAGTCGAGCTCTGTGCCCGCTGCCGCGACGCAGAAGGCGGGCGAAAAGACAAGCCAGGCGGTCTGTTTGT
>JANQFI010000685.1 GCA_028277905.1 Chromatiaceae bacterium
GATGACAAGGCGATCTACAGCTATATGCCGGAGATCGTGCAGTTCTATCTCGGCGAGGAGCCGATCCTCAACAATGTGCCGACCTGGCGCTGCCGCGAACCGTCGCACCTGTCCCATGTGCTCGATCGCCTGCCCGAGCTGGTGGTGAAGGTGGTCAACGGATCGGGCGGCTACGGCATGCTGGTCGGTCCCGCGGCGAGCAAGGCCGAGATCGCCGAGTTCCGCGCCCGGATCAAGGCCTGTCCGAAGAACTACATTGCCCAGCCGACGCTCTCGCTGTCGACCTGTCCGACCTTTGTCGACCGCGGCGTCGCGCCGCGGCACATCGATCTGAGGCCCTTCGTGCTCACCGGGCGCGACCGGGTCCGGATCGCCCCGGGTGGCCTCACGCGCGTTGCCCTGCAGAATGGATCCCTCGTCGTCAATTCCAGCCAGGGAGGCGGCACGAAGGATACCTGGGTGCTGGACCGCTGATGCTGTCGCGCACCGCCGACAACCTTTACTGGGTGGCGCGTTATGTCGAGCGCGCCGAATATCTTGCGCGCATCCTCGAAGTGACCATGCGGCTCACCGCGCTGCCGATCGGCTATGTCGGCGCGACCAATGAGTGGGAGTCGGCGATTGCGACCGCCGGCTGCAGCAAGGCTTTCTACGCCCGCTACCCGGAGGCCAATGAAGCGAATGTGATGGAATTCCTCACCTTCGCGCCGCAAAACCCTTCCTCCATCAGCAACTGCCTCGAGCTTGCGCGCACCAATGCCCGCGCGGTGCGCACCGCCATCACCAGCGAGATGTGGGACGTGCTCAACGGGGCCTGGCTCGATCTCGAGCGTTTCGGCAACGCGCTCGGCTCGCGCGACGAATTCATGCGCTTCCTGCGCTGGGTGCAGGAAACCTCGCTGCGCTTCGACGGATCGGCCTTCCGCACCATGCTGCGCAACGACATGTACTGGTTCTCCCGCCTGGGCCTGAATATCGAGCGGGCGGACAACACGGCGCGCATCCTCGACAAGAAGTATCACCTGCTGCTGCCGGCCGACGCGCGGATCGGCGGACCGCTCGATTACTACCAGTGGGCCGCGATCCTGCGCTCGGTCTCCGCGCTCACCTCCTATCACTGGGTGTACCGGGAGGGCCTGAAACCCTGGCTGATC
>JANQFI010000702.1 GCA_028277905.1 Chromatiaceae bacterium
AGATGAATTGGTATAAATTAACGGTCTGGTCGCAGGTTTTCTGAAAGCAGAATATCTCGATGAATAATTTTCGCAACCCGCTTATTCAACGAGTATACGTCGGGTTTGGATACCCAAACCGAATGGCAGTCAACGCCCACTGGGGATTCCCACGATCCGGGATCGGATCGTGCAGATGGCGTTCAAGCTGGTGGTGAAGCCGATCTTCGAGGCGGACTTCTGTGAGCACTCTTACGGATTCCGACCGAGACGCTCGGCCCATGAGGCAATCGATGCGAGCGTGGAGGCGCTGTTTCGCGGGCAGACCCAGGTCATTGATGCGGATTTGTCGAAGTATTTGGATCGCTGTTCATACTACCCCCCAGCTGATGCTGGCTCGTCGAAGAGATCGCGTGTTGGATTTTGAACCTTAATTCTCAGGCCCTTACGGTTGCCTTGTGAGACATGGACAGCCTCGAGCTCACCGCGCTTGACACGCTGCAACACGGTCTGGCGCGACACCCCGAGGCGGCGCATGGCTTCGACGATGGGCACGTAGCCCTCGGGTGCCTCGCCGGCGAAGTGCGCGCGCAGCGCATCAGTGATCAGGATGCGCCACGGCGCGCCCGGTGTGACTTGCTCGCCCGCGATGAGTCCATCGTTGAGCTGGCGGTGCAATGTCGATGGGGCCACACCGAGGATGGCGACGGCCTCGCGGATCGTCACCGGCTCGCCGGCAGGAGGCTCGGCCGGTGGCGTGAAGCAGGCAATTCCCCAATGCGTGCGCAGACTGCTGACGCGGTTGGCGTTGAAGGGCAAGCCAGTCGCGGTGGTGCGCTGCTGGCGATTGAGCACACCGGCAATGACGGCATCCGGATAATGGACGGCCAAGCGGCGAATGAGCGCCACAGTGTCCTCATCGGTGCGCACCGTGGCCGCGCGTTGCGGCAACGCCAAATCGATATCGCTGATCAAGCCACCCGTCCAGCGCAAGGTCAGGTGCACCTGGTGCGCCTCGCGCGCGTGCGCGACCATGACCTCTTCGAGCAAGGCGCGCAGCAGCTCCTTGCGGTCGCGATCGCTGGTCGAGGGGGCTGACCAGAGCGCCTGCAGATCGTCGGCCAGGCTGAGGACGGCCTCGCGCTCGGCTGCAGAGAGGGCCTGTTGCGGGTGCTGCTGGCGTCGTTGGACCTCCTGCTCAGCGCGCTGAACGGTCTGCAAGGCGGCCTCCCAGGCGGTCTCCAAGCCACGGGCGACCAGACGGTTGTCGGGATCGACGCGCTGATAGCGCCGCTGGGCCAATTGCGCTTGATAGCGCGCCTGCTCGAGCGGCGGCTGCCACTGCGCCAACGCCGCCTGCTCAGCGCTGTCGAGCCCCTCGGCGGCCTCCAGGGCCGCCTGTAAGGCGGCTGGCTGAACGGCCGCGAGGAGCGCGGCGCTCACCGCCTGCTGGATGCGCGGACCGCCGACGCGCACGCACGCCTGGCCGCGTCCATTGGCGAGGGTGTCGCCCGGGCAGTCATACGAGGCGACCGCCGAGCGACCGCTGTAGGCGACCCGCAGTTTGCGCCCGCAATGCCCGCACAGGGCGATGCCCTGCAGCAGTGCCGAGCCCATTTCGGCGAAGCGCTCGAACACGGCCCGAATGGCGTCCGTGACGGCCGCGTCGGGGTGAAAGCGCACCTCGCCGTCGGCCGCGCCCCAGACCAGTCCGATCGGCAGACCGCGGCGCAGCTCCCCGCGTGCGGCCTTATTGCGGATGCCCCCGTTGAGGCGCGCGCGCAAGACATGCAGTTCCGCCTCCGACATCGTGCCCTTGAGGCCAAGCACGAGCCGATCGTTGAACAGCCCCGGATGGTAGAGTCCATCGGCATCGCCGATCAACGTATCCGTGGTGCCGCACAGATCGAGCCGCCGGTACCCATCGGCGTTGTTGCGCGCCAGGCGCGAGACCTCCAGGGCCAGCACGATCCCCACATGCCCGAGGGCGACCTCGGCGGTGAGCTCGGCGAACCCCGAGCGCGTGCTCAAGCCCGAGCCCGAGAGGCCGAGATCCTGATCGATGACCCGGATCGCCGCCGCCGGCCAGCCCAGCTGCGCAGCGAAGGTCCGCAACTGATACTGGCGCTCAGTGGACTCGCGGTTGCACTCCACTTGGGCGTTGGTCGACTGGCGGACGTAGACGATCGCCAAGCGTGACCGCTGTGAAGACGTGATCTTGCTGCGCTCAGTCATCGGGATGCTCCTCGTGCCGCGGGGCACGCTGGGCCAGGACGAGCTGACGCATCAGGCGCGCAAGCAGCGTGCGTATCTCCTGTTGCTGCTCGGTTTGGAGGGTCTCCCAGACCGGTACGGCCCCGGCGGGCGGTGGTGGCTGCAGGAACGTCAACTGCTCGGGCATCGGTTGGCTCCTTCGGTGAGGTTGGCGCAGCCACGGAGATGGCCTGCGCGCGGCGAAGGAGTGCATTAACAACGGCGCGTGCCCGCAGCAACTGCACCACCGAGGCGAGGACCGCCGGATGCGGCGCCGGTGGGCCGTAGAGATCCGTCCAGGCGGCGGGAACCCGCAAGCGCGTGCCGTCTGGCATCACGAGGACCAGCTGAAGTGCGCCGCGGTGGGTGGCGGCGCTGAAAACTTCGAGTGTCTGCCCGTCGAAGGGATGGCGTGGGCGGCGAACGGTCACCCGTTGCGGGCAGCCGTCACGGTGTTGGTGGTGGGTATTGTGTCGTATAGTCCTTCGACACGATTCCCCATGCCAAGCTCATGGCCGTGGTGGCCGAGCGCATTGTCGACGGCCCGATTCTGGGTTTGATACGGCAATGGTTCAAGGCCCCGTCATTGAGGAAGACGAGCACGGCAAGCGTCGCCCAACGGGCGGGAAAGGGAAGCGGCGGGGGGACACCACAGGGCGGGGGCTCTACGCCACAAACAACATAGCAAACTCTGCCATAAAATGGGGCCTGCGCATCTCGCGGAGCTGCCTAAAGGAAAGGGCGCGCGGGTGGGGTGTGCGGACGTTGGGATCAGCCTGATCGTTGACGTCGGCACATCGTTGAAG
>JANQFI010000035.1 GCA_028277905.1 Chromatiaceae bacterium
ACGCCTGCCCGCCGCGCCTCGAATCTCCTCACAAACCGCGCCGAAGCGCGGCGACGCCTGAGAGATGCCGGCGAGCGTCCTCGGTTGCGTCTTGACCGATCCTTTGGCCCTCGCAAACGTCTCCCACAGGACCAATTTCCTCCCGCACGGCCGCTTGTATTTCGTGTCCCTGTCCCTTCGCTTTCCGTCGCCACCCAACGGCTGGCAAGCATAAGCATTGACGGAAAGAATCTCAGCCGCGACGCATAAGGCCCTACCATCGGCTGATGCATCGCAAGAAGTTGTGGGAAACAGCTCGATCTTCAACGGAACGTGGAGCTGCAAGGAGTCATCACTGGAAGAGGTTGATCGACCCGAGTGCGGACACCGCTCCCGGTGTCGCCCATCGAGCTTGACCGAAACTGGCTTAGGCGTGGAAACAGGCTCGAGCGGATTCTCATGACCCCTGAGACGGAGGCTTAATGGCCCAGACGCTGACCCGCTACACCGACGTCATAGAGATCGTCGGCGATATCCTCAAAGTGCGTATCGGATCTGCGGCTCCCAACGCCGCCACCAGTGCCCCAGCGATTGCCTATGACGACTTGGCGCTCGTCGAAGGCGTGGATGGTTTTCGCTCGCTCGCACGGGTCATTCGGATCGACCGCGATGTTGCCGCGCTGCAGGTATTCTCGGGCACCAAAGGCGTGTCGACGACGTCAACCGTGCAATTCCTCGGCCATTCCATGCGCGCGACCTACTCGGCCAACATCCTGGGGCGGGTCTTGAGGGGTGACGGCGAGTTACTCGACGCCGGGCCGGATCTGAGCGACGAGCCCAAGATCGCCACCGGTGGGCCGTCCGTGAATCCCGCTCGGCGGGTACTGGCCTCGAAAATGGTCCGCACCGACGTGCCGATGATCGACATCTTCAACTGCCTCGTGGAGAGTCAGAAGATCCCGATCTTTTCCGTCGCCGGCGAACCGTACAACCAGCTACTCGCCCGCATTGGGATCCAGGCGGACGCCGACATCATCGTCTTCGGCGGTCTGGGCCTGATCTTCGACGACTACTACTATTTCCGGCGCGCGTTCGAGGACGCCGGCATCTTTCCACGGACGGTGATGTTCGTGAACCTGTCGGCGGACCCGGTAGTGGAGCGGCTGCTGGTGCCGGACATGGCCTTAGCGGTCGCGGAGAAGTTCGCGCTGGAGGAAGGCAAGCGCGTGCTGGTGCTGCTGACCGACATGACCGCCTACGCCGATGCCATGAAGGAAGTCGGCATCGCCATGGAATCGGTCCCGTCGAACCGGGGCTACATGGGCGACCTCTACTCGCAGATGGCACGCCGCTACGAGAAGGCTGCCGACTACCGCGAGGGCGGCTCCCTGACCATCCTCACGGTCACGACGATGCCGGGCGGCGACGTGACCCATCCGGTACCGGACAACACCGGCTACATCACCGAGGGGCAGTTCTACCTGCACGACGGCGTGCTGGACCCCTTCGGCAGCCTGTCCCGGCTCAAGCAACATGTGATCGGCAAGGTCACGCGCGAGGACCATAGCCAGGTCATGAATACCATGATCCGTTTCTACTCGGGTGCCAGGGATGCCAAGCAGAAGCAGGCCATGGCGTTCGAGCTGAGCGACGTCGATCACAAGCTGCTGCGCTTCGGCGAGCTGTTCCGGGAACGCTTCATGGACATCGACGTCAGCCTGTCGCTGGAGGACGCCTTGGATCTGTGCTGGCAGACGATGGCCGAGTGCTTCAAGCCCGAGGAGCTGCTGATGAAGCAGCAGATGATCGAACGCTACTACCCGCGTGCTGCCGCGACAGAGGCGGCGGACGTACCGCACGCGCCGATTCCCGGCTCGGCCTTCGCCTGACGACGATCCGTTAGCGGTTCCAAAGGAACTGAGCTCGTCCCCGCCTTCTGACGTTCAACAGGCATACAGGTCCAGGCAGACGTGGCAAAGGTCTCCCTCAGCAAGTCATCGCTGTCGCTCCAGACGCAGCAGCTCAAGAGCTACCAGCAGTTCCTGCCGTCACTGGATCTCAAGCGCAAGCAGCTGATGGGCGAGCGCGCCCGCGCCCAGGCCGAGCGGCGCGGGCTGGATGAGCGCCTAGCGGCGGCGCGTCACCGGGTGGCCGAAACCCTGCCGATGCTGGCCAACGAAGAGATTGACCTGACCGGGCTGGTTCGGGTGGAGCAGGTGGAGCTCGGCCGCGAGAACGCCATGGGCACCTGGCTGCCGACGCTGGAGGGGCTCAGGGTCGCGACGCGGCCCTATGGCTACATCTCCAAGCCACACTGGCTGGAGCCACTGATCGAGGCCCTCACCGCCAGCGCGCGGCTGCGCGTTGCGGCCATGGTCGCCGAGCGGCGCGTGGCACTGCTGGAAGCGGCCGTGCGTACTGTGACTCAGCGCGTCAACCTGTTTGACAAGGTGCTGATCCCCGAGACCCGTGCCAATATCAAGCGCATCCGCATCGCGCTCTCCGACGCCGAGCGGGCAGCGGTGGTGCGCTCGAAGATCGCCAAGAAGAAGCGCGCAGCCGAGGGACTCGCAGGGGGGCAGGGCTGACATGGCCATCGAGCGCCTGAAGCGCATCTCCCTGGTCGGCAGCGCGCACGATAAGGACGCGGTGCTGGACCGGCTTCAGGCGCTCGGCTGCGCGCACCTGGTGCCGCTCGCGCCGCCGGCCGAAGAGCCCGAGAGGCGCCCGCCCGAGCACGCCGAAGACGCCCGCACGGCCCGCCGCTGGCTGCTGGACGAGCCCGACAAACGCCGCCAGGTGCGCGGTGAAGACGGCTTCGACATCGCCGCCACCGTGCAACAGGTGCTGGGCGCCAGGGACCGCCTCCGAGCCGCCCTGGACCGGCGCGACGCCCTGGCCCTGCGCGCCCGGGACCTCGCCGACTGGGGCGAATTCACACTGCCGCCACCGGCAGACCTGGGTGGCCGTAAGCTCTGGTTCTACCGCCTGCCGCTGCGCCAGATCGCCGCGCTCAACGACCTCGACCTGCCTTGGCAAATCGTTCGCCGCGACAACCGCCAGGCTTTTCTGGTGGTCATCGCCGCCGAGGAGCCGGCGCGGGACGCCCTACCGGTGCCGCGCGACCACACCGGCGCCCAGTCGCTGAGTGACGTGGAGCGGCAACTGGAAGCGGCCGAGCTGGCGCTGGAAGACGCGCAGGCGGAGCGGCGCGCCTTGACCCGTTGGATCTACCTGCTCACCAAGCATTTCGCCCGCGCCGAGGACCAGGCCGTGCTGCGCCATGCCGGCAGCCAGACCCTCGACACCGATGGACTGTTCGCGCTGCAGGGCTGGGTCGGCGTCTCGCAGCTGGCGGCGGTGGAAGCGCAGGCCCGGGAACAGGGCCTCGCGCTGCTGATCGAAGACCCGGCACCCGGGGACGCACCGCCGACGCTGCTCACCAACCCGAAGAGTCTGGGCGCCGGCGAGGACCTGGTGCGCTTCTACCAGATGCCGGCCTACGACAGCTTCGATCCAAGCCGGTTGCTGTTCTTCTCCTTCGCGATCTTCTTCGCGATGATCCTCTCCGACGCGGGCTATGCCGCGCTGGTGGGGCTTGGACTGCTGCTCTTCTGGCGCAAGCTCGGCGCATCGATGGCCGGCCGCCGGTTCCGGGTGCTGGCCAGTGCTATCGCCGGCGCGTCCTTCGCCTGGGGCGTCGCGGTGGGCAGCTACTTCGGCTTCGCGCCGCCGCCGGGCAGCCTGCCCGCGCAGCTCCATGTGCTCGACCTGGACGACTTCGAGACCATGATGCGCCTGTCCGTGGGCGTTGGTGTCTTTCACGTCGTGCTGGCCAACCTGGTGCGGGTCGGCAGCCTGTGGCCGCGGCTGCAAGCGCTGGCGCCTGTGGGCTGGATCTTGGTTGCGGTGGGCGGCTTCACGCTGTGGCTCGCCCTGAGTGCAATGGAGAGCAGCGCCCCCGAGCCCGCCCTGTTTGCCCAGACGGCCGGCTACGGGGGCATCGGCCTCGGCCTGTTGCTGGTGTTCTTCGCCAGCAGCGCGCGGCCGATCGCCGGGCTCGGCTCGGTCTTGATGCGCGGTCTCGATGGCCTGCTCGCGCTCACGCAAGTCACCAAGATCTTCGGCGACACCCTGTCGTATCTCAGGCTCTTCGCGCTGGGGCTCGCCTCCGCGTCGTTGGCGCTGACGTTCAATGATCTGGCGCAACAAGTGGGCGAGCAGGTACCCGGGCTCGGCCTGCTGCTGCAGATCCTGCTGCTCCTGATCGGCCACGGCCTCAACATGGCGCTGGGTCTGGTGAGCGGCGTCGTGCACGGTCTGCGGCTCAACTACATCGAGTTCTACAACTGGGCATTGTCCGGCGAGGGCTATCCCTTCCGGCCCTTCAAGAAGACGGAGATGGTGGAATGAATGAGCTCGTAGTCGCCCTCGGCTGGACGGGCATGTTCGGGGCCCTGGCCCTGAGCGCCATCGGCAGCATCGTCGGCTGCGCCATCGCCGGTCAGGCCGCCATCGGCGCCATGGTGGACACCGAATCCGGTCAAGGGCGCTATCTGGGTGTCTCTGTCATGCCGTCCACCGGCGTCATCTACGGCATCGTCATCATGTTCACGCTGCAGCGCGAGGTCACCGTCGGCTCCGCGCCCGGCATCTTCGGCATCGGTCTGCTGGCCGGCATCGCACTGCTCTACGCGAGCGTGCTCCAGGGGCGCGCCTGTGCTTCGGCCATCCAGGCGATGAAGGTGAAGCCGGAGATCTTCGGCTTGTCGCTAGCGCCGGCGGCCATCGTGGAGGGCTTCTCCGTGTTCGTGTTCGTGTTTGCGCTGGTGCTCGCCGGCAATATTCCGGTCTGAGGGGATACCAGGATGAATCAGCCAGACCGGAACAAGGCGGCCAACACGCCCACCGCCGCCGGGGTCGACGCCCTCATCGCCCGGCTGCGCGACGAAGGCGTCGCCAAGGGCCGCGCGGAGGCCGGCCGCATCGAGCGGGAGGCGCAGCAGGCCGCCGCACGCCTGCACCGCGAGGCCGAGGTCGAGGCGGAGCGGGTACTCGCCGAGGCCCGGCGCGAAGCGGCGGCGCTCAAGACCGCCGGTGAGGACGCCCTGCGCCTCGCCATGCGCGATACCGTGCTGGAGCTGAAGTCGGTGCTGACGCGGGAGGTCAACGAGCGCGTCCATCGGCTCATCACCACGGAGCTGAAGCGCGAGGAGTTCCTGCAACAGCTCATCCTCGAGGTCGCCGGGCGTGCCCGTGACGAGGCCGGTGTCGAGGCCGGTGCGACCATGGAATTGGTGCTGCCGCACGAGCTGGTGGATATCGAGGAGCTGCGCCGCAATCCGCTGGAGCTCCGCGAGGGCTCGCTGTCGCACTTCGTGCTGGCGGTGGCCTCCGAGGTCTTGGGCGAAGGGGTGCAGTTCACGGTCGCCGACGACGATGCGAGCGGCATCCGCATTCGCCTGCAAGACAAGCACGTCGAGATCGACCTCACCGACGAAAAGGTAGCCGAGCTGATCCTGGCCCACCTGCAGCCCCGTTTTCGCGCCATCGTGGAAGGGACGGTCAAATGAGGCGGCTCGGAGCGAGCGCATGTCCCCCCAAGACCGCTACCTGACGCTGCTCACATCGCTGCCGGCGCATGGCCCGCTGTTCGGCGCCAAGCAGACGCCCTTGTCGCGGCTGCGGCTCCGGATGCGACTCAACTGGCTGGAGCCCGACGACGCCGAGGACCTGGCCAGGCTCGCCGCGCTCACCGACTGGCACCAGCAGCGGTTCGACGTGGACGACGAGGACGTGGTGCACGAGGCCGAGCAGGCCGTGGCGCAGATCCACAACGCCTTCACCCGCGAGCTTGCTGCCTGGCGCCTGGAGCTTCGCACCTTGGTCGCCGCGCTGCGTCGCCGTCGCGCCGGCGAGTCGGCGCCGTCGGGGCGGCGCAAGTGGGGTTTCGGGCGCTGGGTGCCGCATATCGCCCGGCACTGGAGCGAGCCGCATTTCCGCCTCGAGCGGGTGTATCCCTGGCTGCCGGAAGCCGAGCGGCTCATGGACGACGGCGACCCGCTGGGCCTGGAGCGGCTGCTGCTTGGCGCCGTCTGGACCCACCTGGAGCGCGTCGGCGCCGGGCATGAGTTCGATTTCGAGGCCCTGGTCGTCTATGTCACGCGCTGGGACCTGGTGGCGCGCTGGACCCGTTACGACGCGGATGCGGCGCTGGCGCGCTTCGATGACCTGCTGGAGACCGCGCTGGATGGTGTCGAGCTTCCTCCGGTCGCCTGAGTCGCCGAGCAATAGGACGACGGGGACACGGCTAACAGGTCGAAATCGGGATCGGGATCGGGGTCCGAATTCGGACGCGATCCCGAACTCGATTTCGATCCCGATTTCGATTCCAGACCATGCGCAAGTGGTCTGCCAGCGTTTGGCCCACTTGAGCTAGGCCCACCGAGAGGATCCTGATCGTGGCAGACACAACATCGGCTGCCGTCGCCGCCGAGCCCTCTGCAAGCACATCGCAAGCAGCGCCGGATGCCGTTCCGACCCGCGTGGTGGCGGTGCAGGAATCCCTGGTCACCATTGAAGGGGGCAGCGCCGCCGGCGTACCGCTCCCGCTGGTGAAGAACGAGGTGGTTTACATCGTGCCGCGGCGCGAGTCCGAGAGCGGCATCGAGGAGCAATTGAAGGCCGAGGTGCTGCGGGTGCGTGGGCGCTTCGCGGACGTTCAGGTGTTCGAGGACACCGCAGGGGTCTCCATCGGCGACCCTGTGTTGCAGAGCGGCGACCTGCTCTCGGTGACCCTGGGGCCGGGTCTGCTCGGGCAAGTCTACGACGGGCTGCAGAACCCACTCGAGAGCCTGGCCGTGCGCCACGGGACCTTTCTGCCGCGCGGAGTCGAAATGCCGGCGCTGGACCTGGGCAAGAAGTGGTCCTTCGTTCCGCAGGTCCAGACCGGCGCCCGCCTCGAGGCCGGCGGCGTGCTCGGCACCGTCCAGGAGGGCACGTTCACGCACAAGATCATGGTGCCCTTCGACCAGCGCGGCGAGGTGGAGGTGACCTGGATTCGCGAGGGCAGCGTGACCGTGGACACCCCGGTCGTGCGCGTCCGCGATGAGCATGGCCGGGAGCGCTCGCTGGACCTGACCCGGCGCTGGCCGGTGCGCCGCCCACTGGCAGAGCGCATGATGCGCGATCGCGTCATCGAACGGCTCTACCCACACGAACCCATGATCACCACCATCCGGCTGGTCGACACCTTCTTCCCCATCGCACGCGGCGGTACCGGTTGCATCCCGGGCCCCTTCGGCGCCGGCAAGACGGTGCTGCAGCACCTGATCGCCAAACACTCGGCCGTGGACATCGTCATCGTTGTGGCCTGTGGCGAGCGCGCCGGCGAGGTCGTGGAGACCATCACCGAATTTCCCGGCCTCACGGATCCGATGACCGGCGGCTCGCTGATGGACCGCACCATCATCATCTGCAACACATCGAGCATGCCGGTCGCCGCCCGCGAGGCATCGATTTACACCGGCATCACGCTGGGTGAGTACTATCGCCAGATGGGTTATCACGTGCTGCTGCTCGCCGACTCCGCGTCGCGCTGGGCCCAGGCCATGCGTGAGACCTCCGGGCGGCTGGAGGAGATCCCGGGCGAGGAGGCCTTTCCGGCTTACCTGGATTCCTCCATCCGCGGCATCTACGAGCGCGCCGGTGTCTTCCGCACTGCCGACGACAGCGAAGGCAGCCTCACCCTGATCGGCACCGTCTCCCCCGCCGGCGGCAACTTCGAAGAGCCAGTGACCCAGTCCACGCTCGCCACCGTCAAGACCTTTCTCGGCCTCTCCTACGACCGCGCCTACAAGCGCTTCTATCCGGCCATCGACCCGCTCATCTCCTGGTCCCGCTATCTGGACCAGCTCGCCGACTGGTACGTCAAGCACATCGACCCGAGCTGGGTCCCACGGGTCAAGCAGATTCAGGAGTTGCTGCGCCATGGCGACGCCGTGCAGCAGATGATGCAGGTCACCGGAGAGGAAGGCGTCACCGTCGCCGATTACCTGACCTACGAGAAGGCCCTTTTCGTGGACATGGTCTTCTTGCAGCAGGACGCCTTCGACAAGGTGGATGCCTCGGCGCCCATCGAGCGCCAACGGCTGACCTTCGAGCGGGTCGACGAGCTGGTGCACCGCGACTACGATTTCCCGAGCAAGGAGGCCGCGCGCGATTTCTTCGTCAGGCTCACCGGGCTGTTCAAGAACTTCAACTATGCCGCGCCCGATAGCCCGGACTATGCGCGGCTGCTCGAGGAGATCGCCCAATTGGCGGATCAGGTGTCAGAGACGCGGAACGGCATGGGCGCCTAGACCGGCCTGAGCGTAGACTTTAAGTGTCCACCTCCCGAGGGAATGGATATACTCTCGGCTCGATGGCGTCGAGCCTTGGGCACCTCCTGGGGTCGCCGACAAGTGGGTCATGCTGCTCGCCGAGATCGACGTCGTGCGCGAGCGCGCCGAGGGCCGCAACGTCATCGCCCGCCTGATCGCCGAGGACGGGGCCGGTCGCCCGCCGCTGGTGATCGGCGCCCATGTCGATCACCTCGGTCGCGGCGAGGTGTCCGGCTCCCTGGCCCGGCCCGAGGAGCGCGGCCAGATCCACCGC
>JANQFI010000044.1 GCA_028277905.1 Chromatiaceae bacterium
CCAGTTGGTCCGTTTCGGACCAGGTCTGGCACGCGGTGCGGCTCGCACAAGACGGCGGCACAGCGGTTCCGTGTTCTCCGCGTAGCGGCTGCGTCCAACAGCTGCTCATCCTGCTTGCGCGGTTTGCCGCGTTTGCGCAGTTGCCGGCGCCGGCCGGTCAGGGCCTCGATCTCGCGACAGAAACGGGCGCTATCAATCGGCTGGTCCTGGTTGAGCGCCAGGCGCAGATCGCTGAGGGGCTTGTCGTCCAGGGGCCTCACAATCCCCGATGGACCGCTCGGCCCGCGTCGTCGTTGCCGCCGAGAGCGAGGTCGAGCGGGTGCGGCGACAGCAGCACGTCCGGCTCACCGCAGGTGTTGGCCCGGTCACTGGACCTAGGGATAGTGGACGGGATCGGCCACCATGCCGGCGCGGGCGGGGCTCAACTCGATGTAAGGCCGGCGGAGCAGCAGGTGCACAGGGTGGGTTTCAAGGCGATTTCTATCAACAAACATACCGCCTGGCTTGTCTTTTCGCCCGCCTTCTGCGTCGCGGCAGCGGGCACAGAGCTCGACTATGCGCCCGCTGCCGCTCCTTGAAGGCGACGGAACATGTCAACCTGTTTCCGGCAATCGCCTTAGTGGGTGAGCAATGAAGCCGCGCTGCAAGCTTCAGCACCATGGTTGCACTTGGCTGTCTTTAGTGGCCTTCTTGGCGCTATGCTGCCTGTTGACCTGTGCGGTGCATGCCTCCGAGGCGTATGCACAGGCCGGCCCTGGGCGTGACGCGCCCACGTCGGCCGGCCTTCAGCGGGCGAGCGCGTATTCCGACGCGCGTCGCGGCACCGCACTAGTGGTTGCGCGCGGTGACCATGTGCTCTTCGAATCCTATGCGCCGGAAGCCGGTCCGGATAGGCCACACCGTCTGGCAAGCGGAACCAAGACCTTCTGGGGCGTGCTGGCGCTTGCCGCGGTGCAGGATGGGCTACTTGCTCTGGACGAGCGCGTTGCCGATACCATCACGGAATGGCGGTCCGATCCACTCAAGGTCCAGATGCGGGTCTCGCACCTGTTGCGCTTCACGAGCGGACTCGATCCTGCAGTGGCGGAACTGCAGGGAAACCCGGGGGCGAGCAACAAGTTCGAGCAGGTGCTCAGGATTCCCAGCCGCGCGTCACCCGGCCGAGCCTTCGCCTACGGGCCGAGTCATCTAACCGCCTTCGGACTCTTTTTGAAGCGCAAGCTCGCCGCCGCGGGCCGCAGCGAAGATCCGCTGGCCTATCTGCACGAGCGGATTCTTGACCCGATTGGCCTGAAGGTGGCCGGTTGGGTACGCGACCGGGGCGGAAACCCGGTAATGGCCGCGGGGGCGCGGGTTGCACCAAGAGAGTGGCTCAAGCTGGGGCAGTTGCTGCTGCGACGCGGGCGCTGGGATGAACGGGTGATCATCGAGGAGGGGCTCTTCGCCGAGCTGTTCCGCGGTAGTAACGCGAATCCGGCCTATGGTCTGACGCTCTGGTTGAATCGACCCTCGCCTGTGAATGGCGCGAGTGCGGGCTGGGAGAGCGCGGGCCGGAGACAAGCTGCGATTCGGAACCGAGGCTCCGCGGAGCGTCGCATGATCGCGGCAGCGGCGCCACAGGACTTGGCGATGGCGGCTGGCAGGGGCAAGCAGCGGCTCTATGTCATACCTTCGCTGGACCTGGTGGTGGTGCGACAAGGCAATTCACGTGGGGGCTGGGACGATGCGGAGTTTCTCGGTGTTCTGCTCGACAGGGAGGAAAGGTCGAACCTAGACGCGTCACAGGTAGGCGAGCAGTCGCGGTCAGGGGCGGTCAGGTCCGTTGAGCACCGCTGGCCGCCCGCCTGCGATGCAGACATTCGTCGCCTGTGCCCTGATTCCGATGCCCGACCAAGGGACGCAGCGCGTTGCTTTCGCGCAAACCGCCCTGCCTTTTCACGGGCTTGCAAGAAGGCGTTGCGTGCTTGGAGAGACTCTGGTGACGCGGGCCAGCGATAAGGGTCGCTAACGACCGTCTTCGTCCGGACGCGCTGAATGCAGATGGCGGAACACGGAATCCGAGACCCTGGCCTGGTTGTCCAAGAACTGCTGCATCAAACGGAAATGCGCTGCGATCGCCTCGGTGTCGGCGGCTTCTGCCGGAACCCTAGCCAATGGTGGTTGCATCCCGCTCGCCGCCGGTCGCGGTTCCGGTGCCGCAGCAATGAGGGATGGGCGCAGCCTATCCGCCGCTTCATCGGCCAGGGCCAGCTTCGGCAAGTCGCCATGAATCTGTAGACGCGCCTCTGGCTTGCTCGCGCCCTGTGCATCGGAATCGGCGACGGCCGTGCTCTTCCCTCTGCTCGCGAACATTGGCCTGAGATCCATATCGATCTTGTTCACGAAGAGCTGCGCCAGCATGAGCAGGAACTGCTGCAGGGCGGGCCGCCCTGGTTGGTTTGCCGGGACGACCAGCACACCCTTGCCGTTCAGTGTATTCTCGGCAAAGGCGCTGAGTGAATTGCCCGTACCCAGCTCGACAAAGACGCGCGCCCCGCGCGCGTAGAGCCGTTCCAGTGTTTCACGGAAGCGAACCGGTAGTTGCCACTGATTTGCCGCGACATCGAAAAAGGTCTCTCGATTGGTCGGATAGGGCTCGGTGGTGCTGCAACTGAACACGGGTACATGCCCGGGTCCGATCTCGATTTCTCGCTCGTAGAAGTCGCGCAGTGCTGCGGCGCCTGCGGCAAACAGGGGTGTGTGGTAGGCCCGCGTCAGCGGTAACTGCATCGCAATGCCTTGCTCGGCGCCGATGCGGGACATGATCTCCTGCGGCAAGGCCGGATTGCCACTGGTTACGAATAGCAGCATCTGGTTCGGGCAGTTGTCGGCCACCAGGTAGACGGCGTCACCGAGCTCGCGGAGCAATGCTCTGATCTTGTCAATGCCGATGGCGCCGACGGAGAGGATGCAACCGCTAGCCAGCTCGTCGGCCTCCTCCATGGCCGCATAGAGGGTATTCAGCTTGCGTAGCTCCTCCAGCATGCGGTCCATGGAACGCGTTCTCGCCATGCCGGACGCCTTCAAGGCGACGTGCTCGCCGGCGCTGTGGCCGACCATGGCATCACAGCGAATACCCAAATCACTGACGACTTCGTACAGGGCATGGCTGGCGAAGGCGATGCATTCGGTGGCGAGATCGCCTTCGAAGAGTGCTGCGGCCAGTTTGCCCGCGACTTCGGTGTCGAGGCAGGTAGGTGGCGGAAAGATGCAGGCGCTCGGCCTTGGCTCGCGTGGGAATATCTGGTCTAGATAGTCGAACCAGGACCGAACCTTCGGAAAATACAGGGCGAGGTCCGCGAGCATGTTCTGATACTGCGCGCCCTCACTGGAGAACATGAAGACCGTGTCACCTTCGCGGCGTGGTTGATCGGTGTAATAGATGCCCTGGCGCGAGGCGATTGCCGGCTCGTTCAGAGTCGGGAGCCGCTCAAGGACCATCGCCAGCTTCGCCATGAGGTCGGCGCCACTTTGGGCCACAACGGCCAAGCGGGCATCGCCCGGGCGGCGTGCCAGCCAGCATCGATGCGCAACAGCCGACAGGGTCAGGTCGCTCGATTGCGCCAAATCGTCATGCAATGCACGGATGGACGTCAGCAGCTCACTGCGCGTAGCGGCGGCGAGCAGGATCAGCTCGTAAGGCCAATCCCGCCACACGGCGGCTCCCGCGGCCTGGGCGACATCCGCCTCCCCTGCGCAGGGGCCGGGAGATGAAGGCGAACCTGGTGCGTCGCGCACGAGCCAGCGACCGATCGCCGGGCAGGAGGCGATGTCGAACCTGCGATGCTCTCTGAGGATCGCATGGGTATTGATGCCACCGAAGCCGAAGGCGTTGATGCCGGCGCGGCGCGGGGCGCTGCGATCATGAACCCAGGGGCGGGGCTCGTTGTTGATATAGAAGGGGGTCGCCTCCAGTCCCAGGTCCGGATTCACGGTCTCGCACAGGGTCGGAGGCAAGGTCCGGTAGTGCAGTGCCAGCGCCGTCTTGATCAGACTGGCCATCCCGGCGGCAGGGATGCAATGCCCGATCATGGACTTGACGGAGCCCAGCGCACAACGGGGAACCTGCCCGGAACGCTTGCCGAATACCCTGCTCAGGGACTCTATCTCGGTGCGATCACCCAGGGGTATTCCGGTGCCGTGCGCTTCGATGAGGGTCACGGTCTCCGGCGCGACCCGCGCTTGCTCGTAGGCACGCTGCACGGCGAGCGCCTCGCCGTCGACCCGCGGCGCCAACAGGCCCATTGCCTTGCCATCACTGGCCACGCCGACGCCTTCGATGACCGCATAGATCCTGTCGTCATCGCGCTCCGCATCGGCAAGGCGCTTGATCACGGCGAAGCCTGCGCCCTCGCCGAGGAGGGTGCCATTCGCACTGGCGTCGAAGGGCCGTATGTCGGTCTTTGCCAGTGCCCCGATCTGCTCGAACAGCATATAGATCTGCGCTGGCATCGAGGCCTGCACGCCGCCGACGAGTACCATCTCGCAACGCCCCGACAATAGATCGCGTATACCCAGGTCGAGGGCGATCAGGCTCGACGAGCACGCGGAATCCACTAGGTAGCTGGGTCCCATCAGGTCGAGCCGGTTGGAAATCCGCCCGGAGATGACGTTGGAGATCAGCGTCGGCGCCATCTCCACCTCTAGCTGCGGCAAGCTGCGCTTCAGGGCCGTGCGCAATTGGGACTTCGCGGGCTCGTCCACGCGCGGCAGTAGGCGAACGACCAATTCCAGGGCCTGGTCGATGAAGAAGCCGTATTGCATGCCCAGCATGTCGCCACGGTTCGGGTTGGACCCGTGCCCGACGATGACGCCGGTTCGGGCGCGATCGAAGGGCTGGGTGTCGTAGCCCGCATCCTTGAGTGCGTCACCGGCGAGTTGCAGGGCGATGAAGTGTGCCGGATCGCCCTCGACTCCCTTCGGCGGGATGCCGAAGGCAAGGGGATCGAATGTCGCGAGCTCGCCGAGTAGCCCGACCTTGCGGGTGCTGATGCGCGCAGAGTCGAGACCTTCGCCAGAGCTGTCAGGGTCGTACCAGGGCACGGCCCAGGTATCCGGTGCCTCGGCGACGGCATCTTGCTTGTTGATGATGTTCTGCCAGAGGGCGTCCTTGCTCGGGCTCCCCGCGAAGAGACCGGACAGCCCGATGATGGCGATGTCGTCATCCCTGGTCTTGAAATGGTCGCTCGGCATGGTGCTGGTCCGCTGCGATGGCTGATCCGGGGCTGGTCTGCGGGAAGGGTATCAGGTGATGCCGATCGCGGTGGCGCTCGACGGCGCCAAGCGATTCAGTTCTCGACTGTGGGCTGTCTCGACCCCGTCCACGACAAGAAGGGTATGGCCCTGCGTGTCCCTGGCATGGAAGCTCACCTCGAGCTGACCGCCCGTGAAGCGAAGAACGCGCATCGAGAAGTGCAGCGTTGCGCCTGGCGCCAGATCCGGCGCCATGCGGACACGCTTGAATGCCGTGGGCAGGGGATGCGTGTTCTTCTGCGCGCGCGCCCAGACGATGGTGCTCTGCAATAGCGCGTCGAGGAGCCCTGGATCGAACAGCCAGTGGCCGGCACCAGGCGCGCTTGCAAGCAGATTGCCGGGGTTGCTCGTGATCGCCGAGCCATCCGCGCCAGACCCGTCGAGCCGGTCGATCGCAGCCAGCAGTTGGAGCCTGGGTCCATGGAAGCAGTGCTGACCATAGATGGTTCCGGCGTCCACGGGATCTCCGGTCTTGAGCGGTTCGGGATGTTCTACGTCCAGCCCAGGCGCTGTGCTCGACAACAACAAGGTCGCGCCGTAGTGGAGGCGCTGGGTCTTCGGGCTTGCGATCCTAGCCTCGACTTCGATGGTGTCCGTACTCGGTGCCGAGGTCTGACCCGCCCACAAGAGCACGTCCTTCGGCGCGTCATCCAGCAGCGTGATGCCGTGCAGGACGCGCATGCTGCGCACCTCGGCGACGGTGTACTGCGGCCAGCCCGCCTGGGTCAGCTCAGCCAGCAGCTCCATGGCGACGACCGCCGGCACAACGGAGACACCGTCCAGTCGGTGGTGGTCCAGGTAGAGATCCTGATCGATCGAGAACCTATAGCCTTGCGTCACTTCGCCGGTACTACCGGCGGGTCGGGGCGCTTCGCGGAGCAGAGGCAGTGCCGGCATCAGGCCACGCGAGATCGACGGACCGGCGATTGGCCGCGGAGGCTCGGGCTCCTTCTGGACATCGAAGATGCCGGCGACAACCTCCACGTCATCCGGGTCGCCATGGGCAAGCTCCTCGCGCACGAATTGGCAACCGGCCGCCGGCGGAATGGGAATCACGCCGCGCTGGCGGAACCGCTCTTTGACCGCGTCCGTGGCCATGCCCGTGATGTCCCAGGGGCCCCAGTTGATGGAGATGACGCGTGTGGTCGGCCAATTGAGGTGCATCCACCAGGCAAAGCGATTCAGCACCTCATTGGCACCAGCGTAATCGGATTGCCCCCGATTGCCGGTGCGTCCGGCAACCGATGCGAACAGGAGTGCGACCTTCAGGTCCGAGGGTTGCAAGTGGCGGCACAACAAATAGGTGCTGTCCACCTTGGTGTCGAACACGCGATCGAACGACTCGCTGCTCTTGTCCAGCAGCAGTTTGTCCTCGATCACCCCCACCCCCTGGAGTAGTGCGTCGATCCGGCCATGGCGGCGATAGACGTCTGCGACGATCGCAGCCAGCTGGTCGCCATCGGTGACGTCCACGGCGTGGTATTCCACCGCCGCGCCGGCGCTGCGGAAGGCATCCAGGTTGGCGCGGATCTCACGATTCCTGCGCAACGTCCGAATGGCGCGGTCGATTTCGGCCGGCACAGGCTTCTGCTGGCCTTCCCTGGCGCGTTCCGTGAACAGCCTGCGCAACGTGCTCGTGTCATCGATCCCCCTGGTGAAGCCCTCCTCGGGGTCCGGCTCCGGGCTGCGTCCTATCAGGATCAGTGTCATCCCGGGCAACAGCAGGTCACGCAGCACCTCGGCCGTGATGCCGCGCGCGCCGCCCAAGGCAAGCACGACCCATGTCGCTGCCGGCAGCGGGCCGACGGCAGACGAGACCAGGGTGGGGGCCGCGGCCAGCTCGAAGCGAGTCCGCGCCCCGTCTTCGTAGCCGACTTCCTCGGGCCCCTCCAGGGCCGCCAGCTCGGCGAGCAGACGCTGCGGAAGCCCGGTAACGCTGGTCGCGTCGATATCCACCATGCGCACCCATACTTCAGGCCACTCCAGGCGTAGCGTCTTCAGCAGGCCGCTGGTTCCCGCGCCCGCCGGGAGCCCCGGCCCGCACCGGCCGTTGCGACCGAAGGCACCGCCCAACATGGTGACTGCGATCACCTGCCCATGCTCGGCTCGCAGATCCTCCGCGCACGCCTTGAGCACATGGAACAGGCTCTTGGTTTCCCGGCTCGTGCATTGCCGCCAAAGGGCCAGGTCGTCGGGCAGTCGCTGACGGTCGACGCCGGCCAGATGGAGGACGCGTAGAACGGGCTTGCTCTGACTGCGGGCGGCGTCGATCATGCTGGTCATGCGCTCCGGATCCGACAGCACTGCTCTGGGCAATAGCAGGGACTCGATGCCCTGCTCGAGCAAAGCTGCGACGACCTTGGGTGCGAGGCCGAGCAGGTCCTCGGTGATCAACACCAGGCCCCTGCCCAGAGCGTCGAGCTCGGGCGGGTCTCCGAGCAAGGGCGCCGGGGTGGCGCTCAGGGTGTAGCGGGCCACCGGGCGCACCTCGGTCTGTGCCGCGGCAGGCTCCGCCGCTGGGTCCGGGTACGCGCCCGGTGTTGTCGGAGCCTCGACCTGTGCGCACTCGCGATCGATCTGGATCAGCAGGTCCGCCAAGGCATCCAGTGTCGCTGCGCGGGTGGCCTGATCCATATGCTCGCGCATGGCCGATGCCGTGGCAGCCGGGAGTGTCCGCTCGATGCCGGACAGGATCTCCAGACGCTTGATGGAATCGATGCCGAGCTCGGCCTCCAGCGGCTGGTCGGTGCCGAGCATTTCCGGCGGGTAGCCCGTACAGTCGCTGACCACCTGCATGAGCTGCGGGATGAGCTCCGCCCGCACCAACCGAGCCGCCTGTCTCGGCGTTGAGCCGGGCGTGGACTCGGCAGCGGTCTGTTGACCAGCGCCCTCGAGCAGTAGCGCTGCGATCTCCTTCAGTGTCTTCGCTTGGCTCAGCCTGTCCATGCGTTCCCGCATACGGGCCGCCAGCGAGCTCGGAAGCGCCTTCTCGACTCTGGCGATGATCTCGACGCGCTTGATGGAATCGATGCCAAGCTCCGCTTCGAGTGCCTGGTCTGCCCCGATCATCTCCGGCGGATAACCGGTGCAGTCGCTGACGGCGCCTTGGATTCGACGCAGCAACTCCGCCTGATCGACCTCGGCGTCCATGTCTGCTGCGGCGTCCTGCCCGAGCTCGAGGGCAGGGCCGTCTGGCGGTGGCTGGGCGGTCGCCGCGCTCGCCTCTGGTTCGGGGGCGATGGCGTCGGTCTGTGCTGATGCCAGCGCTGGCCCGGCCGTGGTGGAGGTGCTGGCGCGGAAAGGTACGGCGGGTGCGCTGCCCAGGAACTGCGTCATCACCTGTTCCTGCAGCGCCAGGAAACGCTGCATCGTCTCCTGGTAGGCGCGATATGCGGCTAGACTGGCGTCCGGCGCTGGTCCTGCCGGCCTTGGCTCGCCGCTCGGCGCGTCGCTGGGATGCGTGTCGTTGTGCGTCATGTTCGCGATCCGGATTCTGGCCGGCGCCTCAGCGAGTGGCGCGGGCATCTGTTCTTTCGGCATCGGCGATGGCTCCGGGGACGGGGCGAGTCGCACGGGCGACGGCGCCCTGTGTCCCTGGTCGCGCTGCCGTACGCCGCCGCCGCTGACCAGCCACTGCTGGGCGGCCCGGGTCCCTTGGGTGGATGACGCCCGATCACCGGCTGTGCCGCTCGCGTCCTCGCGGCCCGCGAAGAGCGCATCCGCATCGAAGTGGATTCCGTTGACGAATAGGGTCCCCAATGAGATCAGCAGTCCACGTAGCCCGCCGCCGTTGCCGTCAAGGGCGACTGCGACATGGGGCCTATCCCCAAGTGTCTGCTGGACGAAACCGGTCAGGATGGACTTCGGCCCGACCTCGATGAAGCACCGAGCGCGCTGCTCGTACATCGCCTGGATCTCGGCAACGAACTCGACCGGGCTCAGCAGGTGCCGCGACAATTGCGCGCGGACCTCTTCCAAAGGCGCAGGGTAGGGTAGGCCACCCATGTTGGAGAAGACCGGCAACTGTGCCGGTGCCATGGGGACCTGCTCGATGGCGCGCGTCAGCAAATCCTGCGAATCGCGCATGAGCTCGGAGTGAAATGCACCCGATACCGGCAGGTTGCGGGCGTCCAGGCCGGCCTCGCGCGCCCGCTGGAGCAATGGCTCCATGGCCCCACGCGGTCCGGACACCACCGACTGCAGGGGCGCGTTGTGGTTGGCAAGCACGATGCCGGTTCCGCCGAGCCATGCCTCCACCTGCTCCCGTGGTGCACGGATCGCGGCCATCGCGCCGGCAGCCTGTTTCCCAGCCGCCGCCATGGCCTCGCCGCGCACGCGCGAGAGCGCCAGCAGGTCCTGCCGCGACAGCACGCCGGCCGCGTGCAGGGCGACGTACTCACCGTAGCTATGGCCGCCAACCATGTCGGGACGCAGCGCCAGCGCATCCAGCAATGCCAGATAGGCGCCCGCAATAGACCCGATGGCCGGTTGCGCCACCTCGGTGGCCGTCAGGGCCGCCGTTGCCTTCGCGCGCTCGGACTCGTCCGCCAGGGTCGCCGGATAGATGTACTCGGTCAGCGGCCGCTCGAGCTGCTGGCGCAGGATGGCATCTGCCGCCGCCAAGGTCTCGCGCATCGGCTCGAAGACCAGGACGGCCTCCCGCGCCATGTCCAGGTGCTGTGCGCCCTGGCCCGGGAACAGAAAGGCGATCTTCCCCCGCGGGGTCAGCGTGGGGCCATCTGGGTCGCTCAGCTGGATGAAAGGCGGTAGCGGCGTCGGGTGCTCGGCCGCGAGCCTGGCCTCCAACTGCTCCAATCCGGCAGCCAGGGCGGCGCGATCGGCGACCACCAGAGCAGCGCGAGCGGCCTGCTCTGTGCGTACCCTGTGGGTGCGTCTCGCGCAGGCGGCGGCGTGCCGGGTCAGGTCTGCGCCCGGCTGCTGGTCGAGGCGCCGCCGCAGATCCGCGATCTCCCTGGAGAGAGCGCTGCGGTCTTCCGCCGCGAGTAGGATCAGCTCCTGGGGCCAGAGGGTCATTCCGGGCGCCGAAGGCCGGAGGTCGCCGCGGTATTCCTCCAGGACACAGTGGCAGTTGGTGCCGCCGAAGCCGAACGCGCTCACGCCGGCACGTCGCGGTAGCCCGCCCCGGCGCAGCCAGGGCATGGCTTCGCGGGGCAAGTAGACCGGAGAAGTGGACTCTCGCAGCAGGGCTATCGGCTCGTCGGCAAAGGGCTGCGGCGGCAAGGTGCGGTGGTGCAGGGCGAGCGTGGCCTTGATCAGTGCGGCGACCCCGGCGGTGCTCTTGGTGTGGCCGATCAGCGCCTTCACCGAGCCGATGGCGCAGCTGTTCGGCGCTGCGTTGCTGGCCTCCAGCAGGCCGGCGATCGACTTGAGCTCGGTCTCGTCGCCGAGGCGCGTACCAGTACCATGGGCCTCGTACAAACCGATAGTGTCGGGGCCGAGTCCCGCTTTCCGGTAAGCGCGCTCAAAGGCGCGCAGCTGACCGCTGCTGCGCGGCGCCGTGAGGCCCAGCGCCTTGCCGTCGCTGGAGCTGGCGGTGGCCTTGATGACGGCGTAGACGCGGTCGCCGTCGGCCTCGGCCTCGGCGAGCCGCTTCAGGATCACCACCGCGACACCTTCCCCGAGCAGGATGCCGTCGGCGTCGGCACTGAAAGGGCGCGCCCGCTCCCGTCGCGTGAGTGCCGGGGTCTTGGTGAAGCAAAGATAGCCGAATGGGGACAACTTGGTGTCCACGCCGCCGGCGATGGCGAGGTTGCAGCGTCCGGCTTCGAGCTGACCCACCGCGAGGTCGATGGCCGTCAGCGACGAGGCGCAGGCGGAATCGACGGTGAAGTTGGCCCCGCCGAGGTCAAAGCGGTTGGCGACCCGGCCGGCGGCGACATTCGGCAGCAGCCCCGGGAAGGAGTCCTCGGTCCATTCCGGCAGGCCCGCGAGCACCGGGTCCAGCGGGTCGGCAATGCGCTCGCTGAGCTCGCTGCGGGCGACATAGTGCTCGCCCAGTTCGCCGAGACCGCCACTGTAGCCGAGGATGACGGAGGTGTTCTCGCGATCGAAGTCGCCGTCCAGATAGCCGGCGTCGGCCAGGGCACGCCGTACCGCCTCGAGGCTCAGCAACTGGATCGGATCGATGGACGGCAGCGCCTTTGGGGGGATGCCGAAGCGGGTAGGGTCGAAGGGGAGCTCGTCGAGGAAGCAGCCCCACTTGGAGTAGACCTTGTCCCGCTGTTTCGGGTCGGCGTCGTAGTACAGCCGCCAGTCCCAGCGCTCGGGCGGTATCTCGGAGATGGCATCCACCTTGCCGAGGATGTTCGCCCAGTAACGCTGCGGTGAGCTCGCGGCGGGCAGAATGGTGCCGAGGCCGATGATGGCGATGTCGCTCGGGCATGCCCGGGTCGGAGCCGCGATCGGCTCGGTGACCTGGTCTCGGGTTAGCCTGCGGTCGTCTTGCGCGACATCGGTGCAGATGCCGAGGTGCAAGGCCTCCATGTCCATGACCTCATATCGCATCGTAGCGACCTCACCCAGCATATACATGCCGTCGTGCAGCTGGGTGTTGGCGTCCACCTGCACCAGGCTTGAGCCGTCGCGCATCACGCCTTTGGTGGCAACCCGCAGACGCCCGAGGCAGAGATCGTCGAGCGCCTTGGATATCGCTTCGGGGTCGCGGCAATCCGCGCGCAGGCGCTGCGCGGTCTCGTGGAAGGTCGTCACAAAGGGGGTCTCGGCGCAACGCGATGCATGCCCTGGTCCGGTCTCCAGACGCACGGTGCGGGTGCAGCTCAGGGCTTGTTCCTGGAAGCCCGGCAAGATGGCACCAGTGGACACCGCCTCCCGGGTGAACAGATAGGCGGTGCCCAGTAGGACGCCGATCTTCATGCCGCGCTGCGCGAGGGGGCTGGTGAGCGCCTCCACCATCCGGGCGGAGCGGCGGTCGTGGATGCCGCCCGCGAAGTAGAGGTGCACCTGCTCCGCCTCGGCGTCCGGGACGGCCTCCAACAGGGTGTCGACCATGGCGTCCCACAGGGCGAAGCTGCCCAGCGGACCCACGTGGCCGCCGCATTCACGTCCCTCGAAAACGAAGCGCCTCGCACCCTGCTCGAGAAACAATCGTGCCAAGGCGGGTGTCGGCACGTGCAGGTAAGTTGGAACGCCTTCCCGCTCGAGTGCCAACGCCTGATCCGGGCGACCGCCGGCAATGAGCACGACATGCGGCTTGATCCGCAACATCACCTCGAGCTGCGCTTGGCGCAGCTCGGTAGGCACGAAGCCGAGGATGCCGACACCCCAGGGGCGATCGGCGAGGTGCTCGCGCGTGGCCCGCAGCAGCTCTTCGACCGCCTCCGGCCGCATCAATGAGAGCGCCAGCATCGGCAGGGCGCCGGCGTCGGCGACCGCCGCCGCGAACTCGGGCGTGTCACTGACGCGCGTCATTGGCCCCTGCATGATCGGATACCGAGTACCATGGGCTCGGGCCATGCCGCCGTCGGGCCGCAGCTGTCCGAGCCGGCGGGCCGTTGCGACGGACTCGGCCGCGGAGGCCGTCAGCGCCTGCAGGTAGCGTCCAGTCGTCTTCCAGCGTCGGTGCGCGAGCGCT
The DNA here is from genome assembly GCA_028277905.1 of Chromatiaceae bacterium. GTDB lineage: Bacteria > Pseudomonadota > Gammaproteobacteria > Chromatiales > Chromatiaceae > Thiohalocapsa. Next base: position 12,905 of record JANQFI010000044.1, read on the forward strand.
GCCGTGCCGATACTCTGACCGACCGGCCATGCGGTGGCGCCCGGGTCACCCCAGCCGACGCGTGCGGCGGCGGCTTCTTGCCAGGCTATCGATGATCCGCCGGCATCCCAGGCGGCAGCCTGTCGCAGCGAATCGGCGCCTTGGAAGGGACGGCGTTGCAGGATCCGAACCATGGGCTCTGAGCCCAGGGCAATGGTGTCTTGGGCCGACGCGCCCAGCAGTTGCTCGCGGAATGAGGCCGGCAGGGGAGATTCCGGCATCAGGAGCAGGGCATCGTCGACGACGACGCCACTAGCACCACCTGCCAGACAAGCCGCGGCCGCGTGCGGGCCGATACCACCCTGGACATACACGGAAACAGAGGTCGAGGACAGCACCTTCTGCGCCAGCACGAAGGCGGATTCCTCGCCGATCCGGCCTCCGCTCTCGTTGCCTTTGGCCACGACGCCTGCGATTCGGGCTTCCCAGCGACCAAGGGCGTCGAGCTGCTCCGCTTCTGTCACCTCGAGCAGGATACTGCGGGACGGGCTCGGCGTCAGATCGTGGAAACAAGACTCCAGCTCATCGCTGTCCCAACCGGAGAGGACGAGGACATGCTCACGTGCACCCATCAGCGCCAGCATCTCCCGAACGAGGGCCTGATCCGCGGCAGACCATCGCACGCGCACGCCAATGGTCATGGTGGCCGATGTGAGGCGAATGAGATCGTACAGATTCTGCTTTGCAAGGTCGCGCACCGCGGGCGTCACATACCCGCAGTCGAGTATGCCGATCGCTCCGGCGCGGGCCGCAGCGACAGCGATACCTGGCGGTGCCAAGTCGCCGGGGCTTACAGCGATCACGACCGGTTCCGTATCCTTCAGCATTGCGGTTATTCTCGAAGTAGATCGAATGGGTGGGGGCTGTCAAGCGGGTCGTTGCCCGAGCAGCACCTCTAGGCCGCCATCCGGGTTGTCGTGATATTCCCAGACGCCGTCGGTGCAGAGGGCCACACGTGGGCCGAAGGGGTTTGCTGTACCTACGAACAGTCCGTGTGGTGTCGAGATGAGGTTGCGACAGCCATAGTTGTAAGGATTGCCGAATCCAGTGCAGGTCACGGCGACCCAGTTCTCACCGTCGTACGTGCGCCATAGATCGAAACCGCCCTGTAACTGTATGAATTCTTCGACGCCCGCGGCAGCCAGGATACGGGCGGACTTGTGCGGCTTGCTCGCGATGTCGACGTAGCGGAGGATGACCGACCAGTCCATGGTCCCTGCGTAGAGCCAGTCATCGTGGATGCCCATGCGCCAGATGTAGCCGCAGAAATAGTTGTTGAATCCGGCGCCCAAGGCACTGATCGGCTCCTTGCCCTCGCGCGCGTTGCCGACGACGATCTGCCAATCGCCTGCCTCATCGACACGAATGATCTCCGCTGCCGCGGGGCCGACTTGGAAGCGATGATCGTAGCCGCCGTTCTGAATGCCTGTGCCGATGTAGAGGTGGTCTCGGAAGGCATGCATGCTGACGGTGCCTTGATTCAAGGCACCACGTCCGGCGCCGCCATCCAATATCTTCTCCCAGGCATAAGGCGGGCTACCCTCGGCCCGTGTTCGCCAGAGCTGAAAGCCCTCGGTCCCCCCTGTGCCGGCATAGAGAAACCCGTGGCAGGCGGTCAGCTCGTAGACCACGGCGACGGCGGGCGGGTTACCGAAGCCCGGGTCGTTGACGGACCGCCAAATGCCCGAGGCCGGATCGCGCGTCTCGAAGACCAGCGTGTTCCACGCAGCATTGACATTGCCCTTGCTGGCACCCGTGGGTGCCGTGAACAGCCTGCCACGAAAAGGCGTGAGCGCGCGAATCGCCGTGACGACCAGATCGCGTTCCTGACTCTTGAACGAAGGGTTACGCATTGTCTCGAAGTCACACCCGGCCCCGCATCGCAGTATTTCTGGACCGCGCCCGCGTGAGCGCGACCAGCTTGCGCAATACAGCGCCGGTTCCGGATCCGCGTCGCCCTGGAATATCGTCATTGCGCGATATCCTAGATCGCGGCTGAAGCAGCTGCCGTCCTCGCCCATTGTCATTGGTGCCTGCCAACATCTTTCCCATGAATTTGCGGTGGGGGAGTAACGCCAGATCTCGCCGCGTGCAGCATGTCGCTCGAACTCGGGCGAATAGTTCTCGAAGGGGCACTCCACCGGCCATTGGTCGATCCGGACATAGGGCATTGCGTACTTCAGCAGGCATAGGTTCGCGCGCGAGGTGCCGACGTAGAGATGGTTGCGAAACCAAGCTGAGGAATAGGCATAGCCATTGTTGCCATCGCCGAAGCCGTTGGGGCAGAGGCGGCGGAAATGGCCCTCGCGCAATCCTGGCAACGGATCGGGACCGCGCAGAGACAGCTCAGTGTCTGCGTGCGTAATCAAGGCTCTCGGCAAGGCGCCAAGTGAGTGTGCTCGCGGCCTCCTCGGACAGGAAGCGCCGCCACCGCTCGGCGGCGTCACGGTCGATACGGCCGTGGAGATGGAACTTGAGGTCGCCACTCATCTCACCGATGGAGTGCAAGCCGTCCACCATGCGCGCCTGCTTGTCCTCGTAGGCGTCGAGCATCTCGGCGCGGTAGTCCAGCCCGAGAAATCCGCACAACGCCCCAATGCTTGCCTGGGGCGAGGTGACCAGATCCTCGTAGTGCAGCCGGACTTGGCGCTCGGGCGGAATGCCCTCGAGGAAGGCCGTGATGTTCTCGTTGCACACGAGCCAAGCGAGCTCTGCCAACTGATCGCGCGTAAACTCACGACCATGACGCATCATGAAGGGAACGGTGCGTTCCAGCTTGGCGTCGATGAACGAGCGCATCATCCCGCAGGGATGCCGGACCAAGTGGACGTACAGCGGTTCCCTGAACTGGTCCTCGGCGCGTCGCAGTACATCCTGCGAGTAGGCATTTGCTGGCGTCTTGTCCACGAGCAGGCGCTTTCGGCCCAAGCGACGCTGCAGCAGTGCATAGAACTGCGGCACGGGCATAGCCTGGCGCGCACAGGCGTCGAGCAAGGCTTCACCCTGTGCCGAGTCGATCTGATCGAGCTCCATGATGGCACGGATTGCACCGCTGACCAGATGGCGGTTGTTGTCTTGCTGAAAGGCGTGCTTGCGATGGGCCAGGTCTTGAAACCAGAGCAGGTGCAGTTCCGGCGGGGCAAACAGGCCCGGATGTCCGGCGAGGATCGTCTGCAGCAGCGTGGAGCCGGATCGCGGCGCGGACAGCAGGAAGACGGCGCGGCGGTTCTTGATCTGGACTTCGGGGCCGCGGCCGGGATGCGGAATGATACTCCGGAAACGCGCGAGCATGACCGTATCAACGGTGGAGCACTGATGCGGCGCTTGGAGATCCTGGGACGCGGTTGGGAGCATCTCGGCTGCAGGCACCGAGCTGACGATTCGGGCGCCGACGTAATCCAGCAGGTGGTCGATCCGCAAATCGGAAATGTAGCGCCCGTCGACCATGAGGAGGTCATGAAAGCCAATGGTCCTGCCGAGGTCTTGTTCGATACCGACGAAGAGCTCGACAAACTCGACCGAGGTTAAGCCAAGATCTGCGATCAAATGGCTTGCGGGTGAGATCCGGTCGGGCCAACCTGCAAAATCCCAATCCGGTACTAGGCCTTGCAGGCGGGCGCATACCAATGCAAACAGGCGTGATCGGTCCATCGGCGGAGGGCTATCCAACTGCGACGGTCTGGGCGTAGGCTTCGCTTAGCGAGAGCATGCGCCGCTGCGTCGAATAATAGAGGGCTAAGTATCCAGTTTCGGTGTCGGCAGTGGTTACAATGGAATCGGTGGCTAGCGGTGCTGCGGGGGTGCGGACGGTCCGCGGACTGGCCGCCGTGCGCATCGCAAGGGCAGCCATTTTCGAATGAATACAATACATACAGCGTTGTTGGTACTAGCTTCGCCCCATTCCGGTGCGGGTTTCCTTGGGCGTGTCCTCGATCGCCACCCGGAGCTGTACGCGCCGCTCCCGCTGAATCTGCTTGTCGAAGAGCGGGTCCGCGATTTGGCAGACAGCTTACCGCCCGCTGCCCTGGATGGCACTGTGCGCTCGATCGCTCAGCTCTACGCGGGCGAGCAAAGCGTGGAGACCGTGGCGATGGCGCGCCGTTGGCTCTTCCGGCGGGTGGAGCGCGATACCCTTAGCGTGCTCGGCGAAATCTGCTCCAGGGTTGCACCGCGGCGGCTCGTCGAGATCGGCGTGCTCTATGCCGATCCTCACCGCAAAGGGACCTTCGAGAGGCTCGACAAGGCCCCTTACCGATTTTTGATTATACACCTGGTGCGACACCCGATACCCCAGGGTCTGTGCTGGCTCCGACAACCTGAGGCGGTACCTGAACTCTACCGCATCGGCTCTATCGATACCCGCGGCGGCACGCGGCAGATCGACCCGCAGATCGACTGGCTTCGCCGCAACAGCCGGATTCGCGAGTACTTGCGGCAGGTCCCCCGGGAACGGCAGTTCAGGCTGCGGATCGAGGATCTGCTCGGGCACCCTGAGCCCGTGCTGCCTGCGCTCTGCGACTGGCTGCAGCTTGAGTGGTCGGAGGCCATCCGCGCGCAGATGCAGCATCCGGAGCGGTCTGCCTTCTCGGGGCCTGGGCCTTACGGAGCCGAGGGTGGTCTAGATTCGGAATTTCTGGCGCCCGCCGCCGACGACGGGCTGCCGGATATGCCCGCCCGCCTGGATCGACCCTTGCCTTGGCGAACAGATCATGCAAGCTTGCGACCGGAGTTGCTTGAGCTGGCGGGGGAGCTCGGTTACGGAATCCACGACCAGACTTCGACCTGAAAGAACCGCGCGATCGGCCGCGCCAGCAGTATTGCCAGCGGTTGTTGGCCGCTCGCGATCTTGCCATATCCGGACATGCCGGGCTTCAAGCTTTCGGGTGCGTCCTGTAGCTCGATAACCAGATTGAAAGTGCGGCCAAAACCTGATTCGGTGCCTGCGGGCTCGATGGCCGTGACCTTGCCCGCATAAGGCCGCTCGGGGTACGCCATCAGCTTGACCTCGGCCCTTGAGCCCAGATCGACGGCACCGACGTCGTACTCCGGAAGCACCATCTCGACGAGGGGTCGTTGCCGAGCTTGGGCGGTTGCAAAGGTATCGCCCTGGCCCAGATAACTGCCTAGGTGTTGCCTCAGATAGGGCTCAACCAGATAGCCATCGAAGGGCATCCGCAACTCGCTGTCGGCGAGCTTGCTCTGGACGTAGGCCAGCTCTTCCCGCAAGCTGCGCAGAGTCGCGGCCGCCTCTGCAACCTCCTGGCGAGCGATGTCCAGCTCTTCGGCCGTGGCGCCTGACGTGAGCAGTGCATGCTCCGCCTGTGCCTCTTCCAACGCCTTGCGCTGTGCCGCGACCTTCTCCTCGGCCTCGCGGATACGCAGCCGGTCGACATCCGCCTGTTTGGCACTACGGGCGATGTCGATCTCGGAAATGAGGCCCGCGGGCAGGCGTTGCATGCGTTCCAACTCGTCGTCGCTGTGCATCGAGGTCACTTCGGCGGTTTCCAGCTCATGCCGGGCGATCTCGACCTCACTCTCCGCCTGGGCGACCCGGGCCTGCGCCTGCTCGACGGCCTCCGGTTTCGGCCCCGCACTGACCTTGGCCAGTTGCGCCTGGAACTTCTTGAGCGCCGCTTCCCGAGCATCGATCTGCTCCTTCAGCGATGCCGCCTCGTGCTGAAGCTCCGTCGACACCATGGCCGCGACCGGCTCCCCTTTGGTGATCAGCCGACCATTCCCGCCCTGATAGCGCACCTGCACGATCTTTCCGGAGATGGGCGCGGCGATGTCCTGCTGGACCGGGGGCAACAGCGAGACCGGCCCTCCGGGCCGGAAGGGCACCGGTAACGCCAGGGCGACCGCCAATGCCGCCAGCAGAGATGCGCGCAGCACCACGCTTGGCCATTTTGCGGGTTGGCGTTCCGGACCGCTCGCGCCACGCTCGGCGATCTCGCTTGACATGGGGTCTGCCTCAACCTCGCCTTGCCCCGATCTACCGCCGTGCAATCGACGAAAACGATAGAGCACCCAGCGCAACATCAAGAACAGGACGAGCAGTGTCAGGATGACCTCTGTCGCCCCACCGAAGATATTCGGGAAGGTCGCGGTCAGGCCGGCGATGATATGACCGGAGATGCGTACAAACGCAAACACCCAGAAGATGATCAGGGCAATCCCGTAGAACAGCAGCCGGCGGCGTTGCTGGGGCGAGACAGAGGTAGGCAACTGCCGGCGCGTCACCTGCGCGGACAGCGTCAGGACCGCCAGCTTCATCGTCGTCAGCGGCAGGCGGAAATAGGTCATAAGCCATCGGTATCCGTCCGATGCACGTACCGGCAGACAGACCAGCAACAGGCTAATGAGCGCCGCATGCGTGAGGACGATCGCGTTTGCCGCAAGTTGCGTACCGCTGCCACGGAAGATGAACCAGGTGAAGGCGCCGATGACGATCAAGGCCACCCGGAACAGCGGGTTCGAGCCGTAGGTCCAGAGCTTGGCGTGCCGATCGAATTTGCGTATCGCGGACTTGTCAATGAAGAAGCGTGGGATGATGCCGAAGCGCAGGCGAATCCCGAAGGCCCTCGCCGCGCCCCCATAGTGCGCAATCAATGTGCCCTGGATCAAACAGCGCAGAAGATTGAAGGCGAACAGCGAAAAGACCAGGCGGGCGAAGTACGATCGGGACTGACCGACTGCCGCCAGGTCCAGCCAGAGCAGATGCTGATTCTGCAGCACTGTCAGCAGCGCTAGCGGCAGCGCCGGTATCAAGGCGATCAGCGCCGCTAGCCAGAACAAGCGCAGCGGACTCAGGGCGGCATTCAGGACTGTGAACAGCCCACTGGGATCCACCAAGGGCCACCGGTAGGGATCATCGCGCAGTTTGCGGAACGTCTCGTCCGCATCCGCGGCTGCTTCCGCGCGGTGTTCCCCGTTGACCTCGGTGTCTATGGATGTAGCGAAACCGTCATCCTGGCCGCTGAAATCGTGCGCCGGGCTTTCGAGCAATCCCATCTCCCCGGCCTGGGCGATGAACCTATAGACGTCATCGCTGCAGATCTCTGCGTCGAAGCGCGCGTTGAAGCTGGTGACAATGCGTCCGACGGACATCCTGCCATCGAGCGCACGGACCAAATGCATCGCATGCGCATCGAATTCGAAGCGCTCGCCGGTGAGCGGGTGCTTGACCACCACACGCGAGTCGTCCAAAGGCCCGTTGGGGTAGGAGATCTCGAGGTCCCGGCGAATACGCGACGGTGGCGCCGCATGTGCATCGGCGCTCGCATGCACTACCATGGCTAGGGTCGCATCGAATTGTGCGTACAGTTGCTTCGACGGGCGCCCGTGCGGTGCCAGGTTCTAATGATAGCCCAGCGCATTGGCCATGCCTGTCATTTCCGCCATCAGGTCAGTATTGGGCGCAATATCAAAGCCGGCGTTAACGAAGAACTGCCGGTCCGCCTCAGCTACCCATGGCACCCGCTCTTCAGCCCAGAATGCCTGCAGGTTGGGCTCCTTGATCCGACCGGGCCGCAGGGCCGGATTGCGCATGAAATTGCCGTCGTTGCCACCATGCGCTGGAGCAGGACCACGATAGGCGTAGGGCGAAAGCTCCGGATGCTTCATCGCGTCGATTGCAGCCGCGTCGGTCCGGATACCAATCCAGGCCGCGAGCTGAGGCAGATACAGGTCGGGCTCGGACAGCACATCTTCGCCTTTGATCCGCATCGTTTGTCCAGGCGGCAGTGTTTGTGTGAAATCCATGATGTTCTTATGGAATCGATACCAGCTCAGAATGTTGTCGAAGGCGCGTTCGCGCGTGTTGCCGCGCATCCGGCGCCTATTGGCGATGAAGATGTCCAACGACCGACGTGTGGATAGTGGATGGCGGGTGAGATGCAGATAATAGGCATCCGGATAGAAGGCATAGGCCCGCTCCAGGCCGATGGCCTTCAGTGCTGTTACCGGACTCTTCTCCATGCCGATCAGCGGGTCGACCAGCGAGCGCAGGTGATCCATGAGCTTCTTGGTCGACCAATGCCGTCGCGTATCAAGCCAGCCGGCCGCTTTGGAACAGGTCGCGTTGGTTTGGCGCCCAAACTGCAACTCGGCGATGCTGCGGATCAACCCGGGTGGACCAAGATAGTTGCCGGACGCCAGCTCTCGGTCCAGAACCTCGTGCACCGTATCACCGATGAATAAATGGAGCTCCGGGAAGCCGTACAGCTCCGGATGCTGGCCGATCATGGTCGCGACGACGGACGAGAAGGATCGCGGCGGTGACAAAACGATCAGGAACTTCGGATTCATCTGGTCGGGCTTGCTGCACCCCAGGTGTCGTCGGCGTCGAGTAAGTAGCGCCAGGTCGGCAAGAATATCGGCGTGCCGGTGGTAGCCAAGGGTGTGACGCGGTCCTGTACCACGGAACCGTGGAATCGATTGCCATGAACGCCGCCAATCTCCGTGAACAGCTGGTGACTGCCAGCGTATGGCGGCGTGCTGTTGTCGACGTTCACCGGTGGGCCGAACGCGTCGAGTCCCAGCAGGCTCCAGGCGCGGCGGACATGCGCAAGCCCTTGGTCGCGGCGGTGGATGAATCCGAGCCATCGCGACGGCGGCGTCGCGGCTGGATCGGACAGCCAGGATGCAGGCTCCCCAGAGGCCTGGTGGTGATCCACTGGCGCGGCAAGCATGATCACGCGGTGGAGCTCCAGGTCTTTGGCGATGACCGCGGCATGGCCGCCGCCCTGAGAATGGCCGGCGGTGATGACGGAGGACCAGTCGATGCTCCCGGAATTGATATAGCGCGACCAGTCTCTGTCGGATTGGTGCTTGGCGAGGTAGTCGAGCAGATGCGCGAATCGCTCGACCACAGACTCCCCGGCCGCGAGTGACATCTGCCCGGAACGGCTGCGGCCGTAAATGATGTCGCGGCGCAGCGTGCCATGGCAGGTCGGGTTCGCGCTACCGCGGCACAGGCCGCCGACGGTCCAGCTATTGGGATAGCTCAGATTGATCGCGTGGTATCCCTGGGCGGCTGCGGTCTGTATGAACAGCTGCTGCCGCGCAGGGGTACCAAAAGAACCGCATAAGAACAGCAGCAGCTTGTTGCGCGGCTCGACATGTCCGTCAAAGGCGACCATGTGAGGATCGAGCCAACGGCGGAGATCTGGTTGGACGAGGCTCGGCTCGATTGCCATCACCCTGGCTGGCGCCGGCGGCGCCATGGACGCGGTCCGGGATCGGCGCGGGCGCTCGCGCAGGTCGATGGCGTCGGGCCCTGGCCGGGGCTGGCGGCGGGATCTGTTCATGAGCTAGTCGTTTGCAGTTTGTGTGCGGCCGTCTTCTAGCCAGACTTCAGTTTGGTGCAAGCCTGCTGCGTCGAAGCCTTCCACGAGCAGAGCCAAGTCTGCACCACAGGAGAAGGTGCGGCCACTGTGCAGTCTATGGAAATCGCCGACACCGGGAATGGGCCCGTCGATCCAGTCTTCACCCATCACGGAGGTCGCGACATGCATGCCCGCTATGTCACTGCTGGCGAGCACGAGTCCGCCGGCATGGGCGACAATGCCGCGGAATTCACGCCTGGCACCAGCGTCGAGACTCGGGCCAAGGCCACTCAGTGGGATCTTGATGCCGCTCGGCGAAAACCTGGGCACACCGAATATGAGCTCCCAGCCGTCCGGTTCGATGCGAAGCAGCTCGAACCCCTGATAGTCGAGGAACTTGGACTTCGGCGTGCGCAGCGCTGGCGCGGTACCAGCAATGGCGAAGAGGCTGCCGCGATGCGAAGCCAAGGCGAAGATGTCCCGATTCTGCGCATAGCGGTGCGCGCCGCGCTCCAGCACTGCTTCCCAGTGGCCACAGGCGGCGTCGGTGAGCGGTAGCCGCCAGAGCTCGAAGCCCAGGACCGCATCACTGATCGTGGCATAGATGGCCTGGTCGTGGATGGTGGCGTCCGAAAGCGATCTGCCTCCCCTGGGCGGCATGGGTAACAGCAGTGGTTGCTCGCCGCCCGGGCGGTTCAGGTCGATCAGCCCGCTGATGCCGCCGGTCGCATCGCGGTGCACGCCGTAGGCATGCTTGGCGGTGCAGATGCAGGCCGCGCAAGAGAAGGCCGCATCAACGGCGGCGTTCGGGCGGGAAACCTTCTCCAGTGCACCGCTCGTCGGGGACCAGCGCAAGGTCAGTGCGGGCTGGCCACCCTGTTGGATGCCGAGCAGCAACTCCATGGTCCCCATGTCGCCGCCTGGGATCTGGCGATATGCACAGGTTGGCGCTGTCAGGGCCAGTCCGCTCCGGGACTCCGCGATGCCCTCCGCGACCGTGATGAACCGGCTGGCGGCGGGGTCGAGGATCGCGGCCTGGTACTCGATGGTATTGCCGGGTCGAGCGGATCGCACCCGGGCAATGTGGAGCCGTTCTTGATGTACGGCGACGCTGTGTACGCCGCTCGGTCCATCCGGGCAGGTCCATGGAGGCAGACTGACCTTGCGCAGCGTGACTTCGCTCATCTGCGATGGTCGAGGCGGATGCGGTGTGTGTCCACGGATCAGCGATAGCCCATCCGCTCTGTGAGCCCTTGGATCTCGGCCGCGATCGCCTCCCCGGGCATGACCTCCAGGCCGAGACGCTGCAGGACCGACAGGTCCTCGCCCATCAGCCAATCTACGTCGTGCGACTCGAGGTATTGGTGGAGCAGGGGCTCTTTCAAGCGGCCCTCGCGCAGCGCCGGGCTGCGCATGAACTTGCCGTCGTTGCCGCCGCGTGCAGGTGGTGGACCAATGCAGGCATAGGGTGAGCGCTCCGGGTGCAGCATCTCATTGATTGCGCCGGCGTCCGTGCTGACCCCCAGCCAAGCGGCGATCTGCGGCAGGTACCGACGGGGCTCGGAAAGCAGATCCTCCCCCTTGATGCGCATGATCTGGGTGCTCTGCAGTCTGGCCGTGAACTCGTAGATGTTGCGGTGCATCCGATACCAGGTCACCAGATGGTCGAATGCGAATGCGCCGGCCCTGTGCGCGCGCGCCTTGACCTGCTTGCGCTCCCCGAAGAACTCGTCCATGGACTTGCGGGTGGAAAGCGGGTGCCGGGTCAGGTGCAGGTAGTAGGCGCTCGGGTAGTCCGCGTAGGCGTTGCCGAGAAAGGTGGACTTCATGCAGGTCACCGGACTCTTCTCGACGCCGACCCGTGGTGCGACGGCATCGAGCAGGTGGTCGATCAGTGCCTTCACGCTCCAGTCCCGGCGGTCCGTGAGCCAGGCTCCGGCCTGGATCAGCGTCCCCGTGGTTTGCCGGCCCGAGTGCAACTGCGCCAGCGAGCGCAGTACGCCAGGCGGGCCGATGTAGTTGCCCTTCTTGGCCTCGCGGTCGAGGATGTCACCGACGGTCCGCGCGACGAACAGATGCAGCTCGGGGAAGCAGTAGAGCTCCGGGTGCTGGCCGATCATCGTCGAAACCACCGACGAGAAGGAGCGCGGTGGCGACAGGATGATCAGGAGTTGCGGCATGGATACGGCGCTGCCACTCGGAACGTCTCGGCCGCCTGCACTCAGTCCAGGGCGTCGGCGGTGCGTGCACGAATTGCAATGATGAGCCGATCGAGCTCGCGCTGAGTCTCGTTGGACATGACCTTCAGGAGCTTGAGTCGATATTCGGCGCTCTGACGGAGCTTTTCGAGCTCTTCCAGTGAGGAACTGTCGGGCGTGAATTCCTCGTCCACGCTGCTCAGCCACTCGCCGAAATTCTCTCGCAGGGTTGGCAGCTCGTCGAGCAGGGCACCGAAGGTCATGGTCCCGGTCGCGTCTGCGCCCGGGATCAGCACGCCCGCTTCGCTGTCATCGAGATCTGCCGCATCCGCTGCACCGCGAAGCCTGCGTCGCTCCTGTCGAAGGGCCTTGAGGCTTGCCTTGGAGAAGCCCGTGGCAGCGGGTTCATTGTCGCCGGACGGACGCTTGCCCGTCTGCGTCTCGCTGCCCTCGATCGGCCGCAGCAACATCTCGAGCAGCGCCACGCCTTCGATGTCGCCGAGCTCGGCATCACGGTCTTCACCGAAGCGCTCGCGGAGCCGGTCGAGCACGGCCGCTTTCTTGGTCGTCAAACCCGAGGGGCCTTTGCCCTCGGACAGCTCGTCAGTCATGGCCGCGTGTCCCAATTGTCGGTCCCGATCACGGCAACCCTCGCCTTCGCTGATGCCCAGTGTGTCCCGAACGGATCCCAATTCATCAATGCGCCATGATTCTGCATACACTTCCTTGATCCATATCAGCACTTCCGTTGGTGCATATCAGAGGGCTACAATCTCCGCCTATGGTGGCAACTCGCGTGACGACATTTGGCAGATTCTGTGAGGGCCGCAGCTCGGCGAGACTACCCCAGCCTTGCGTCATGCGGCAGGGGACCGGCGATCAGGCCGCCATGTCGCTGTTCGAGTCGCGCCTTGCGCAGTCGCCGGCCATCTGCTGCCAGAGCATGGACTAAGGCGATTTCTGTCAACAAACATATCGCCTGGCTTGTCTTTTCGCCCGCCTTCTGCGTCGCGGCAGCGGGCACA
>JANQFI010000045.1 GCA_028277905.1 Chromatiaceae bacterium
AACATGCATAGTCAGCTCAGCGGTGGCAATTTCTTGAGCTCTTGCGTTCGCCACATCTTGGCTAGCTCATCTTTGTATTCCGCCGCCCATTCCAAGACGAGCTCCCGTGCTCGAGGCGGCAAGTCCCCTTCGATCATCTCTAACGTCTCGATGCTGAAGAGTGCGTTGTTCTCTCCATACACCGCGTGAAAATGCAGTGGCGGATGATTGCCAAAGAACAGCTTGATGATGATGCCGTAGAACGGGGTGATTTCGGGCATGGGCGTTCCCGTATTCAAGCCCTAACATTTTGTATAGCCGGCGCGCGCGTTGTCACGATGAGACGTGCCGCCGCGACCACGCTGGCATCCTACGCCGACGGTGCGGATCATGAGTCGCCGCGGGCGTCCCTGCTGATCCAGTTGTTGGACGTTGGCGGGGGCCCGGCCGACGACTATGGAATGTGCTCCCGGCGGTCAGGTTTTGTCAACGGCGTGCGCGTGGGAAGTGCGCGGGCAAGGCGCGGGACCTGGGGCTGTCTGGGCCGTCGCAGGCACACCGGTGTGCTGGCGGACGGCGCGCATCTGCGCTGCTGTGGGCGGTGCAGGTGCGGATCGGCGCAACCAGGCATGGGGCGATCCTCCGCAAGCGCAGGGCGATTGCGGGCGCGGTCGCGGTGGCGCGGGGGAGCCGTTCAAGCCGCAGCGGCGAATTCGGCCGGCGGGTCGTGGAAGGAGAGGAGCTGGAAGACGTTGCGCAGGTGGCGCTGGCCGCAGGCGGGGCAGCGGCTGGGGTCGATGCCTTGCTTGGCGAGGAGCTCGGCGATGTAGGGGGCATCGAGGTATGCAAGGCTGAGCAGGGCGCAGCATTGCGTCAGGTTTTGCTAGCGCCGCCCACCGGCGAGCAGGCCGTAGTAGCGGACCTGGTGGAAGCCCGGCGGTAGCACGTGCTGGAGGAAGCGGCGGAGGAATTCGGCACCGGGCAGGCGCATCAGCTTCTCCGCTTCCGGTGCCTTGGGGGCCTTGCAGTCCGTCGCGGTAGCGGCAGGTGACCGTGCGGTCGTCGATGGCGACCAGGCGGTGGTTCGAGATGGCAATGCGGTTGACCTGGCGCCCGAGGTAGCGGAACAGGTGCTGCGGCTCGGCGGAGGGGCGCTCGGCATAGACCACCCAGTCGTCCCGATGCAGGCGGAGCATCAGCCGCTTGAAGGCGGCGGCGTCGGCCAGCTCCGGCGGTCCGCCGCCGAGGGCGCCGTCGGTGCGCAGGCACTTCAGCCCCCGCAGGAAGTTGGCGCGGAATACCGGTGAGAGGGCGCGCACGGGGAAGCGGAAGTTCTTCGGGGCCTGAATGAACGCGCTGCCGTCGCGCTTGAGCGCACCGCCGGTGGCGAGGCAGTGCAGGTGCGGGTGCAGCTGCAGGGTCTGGCCCCAGGTGTGTAACGCACAGTAGCGCTCCAGCCCATGGTGCAGGGCGTGACCGTCGGCGTCGTCACGCAGGGAGATGTCTGCGTACTTCAGCGTACGCCACAGCCGCTCGATGAAGACGTTGTCCAGCGCCCGGCCGCGGCCGTCCATGCTGATGCGGATCTGG
>JANQFI010000072.1 GCA_028277905.1 Chromatiaceae bacterium
CCTAACAAGCGATTGCAGCTGACCCGCCCACCGGGGTGGCTCCGGGTGCAATCCAGCTTGCCCTCCACGGACCTGAGAGCAGTCGGTGTATCCTGGCGGCGTTCCTCAGTCGGCTTCGGCGGCCCGGTCAGCGGGTGGGCGGGCAGCTGCACCGCGAAACCGTTGGGCTGCAGCATGACTGGCGGCGTTCTGGGAAGGAACCCGTCAGAGCTGCCAACGCTGCAGTCGCTCCCATCGTCTGGCTCGACGCCCAGGTCTCTGCCTTGGCCACCGCCGGGCGGCTCGTACGCCGCCGCAGCACGAAGTCGCCCCGGGGCCTGCGGGAGGCGGCAGCACGGTACCAGCGCAACGCACCGCTTCCTCCACGCCATGCCTCGCTGGAAACTCGTCGAATCCGGGTCGGCGCGCTGCCGCACTCGGGTTCGGAAGCGGGAGGTACACTACCGCCTCCCTTGCCCCACCCACCGAGCCGCCCAACACGGCTTTGCAGCTGTCGGCCGCTCCGGAGCCGCGGGCGAGGCGTGGTACGCTGAGGGGCGTAACTCAGGTAATTCAGCGTGGGGGCGGGGCCGCGCCCGCAGCTGAAAGCCAATCCGTTGGGCGGCACGATGAGACGCGGGGTCTCGCTCCTGCTCTGGCTGGTTGCATGCAGCGCAGCGGCTCCCATCGCGTACATCGTGGTCGAGCGAAACTCACCCGCCATCGTGGCGGGTCGTCTTTCGCAAGCCGTTGGAATCGAGACGCTCGGTGGCGTGTTCACGCCCTTGCTTGAAGCTGGGTGCTCAATTCCTTGTGAGACCACGAAGACGTTCAGCACTGCCGCGGACAACCAGTCCGAAATCTCGATCGCCCTATTCCGGGGCACTGCGGAGCTCGCGGCCGATAATCTCGCTCTCGGTCGATTCGCCGTCACTGGCATTCCAGCGGCGCCCCGGGGCATCCCCCAAGTCGCCATCACCTTTCGCGCGGAATCTGCGGGAATCTCGATATCCGCCCGTGAACTCTCTGGTGCCACGGTTCAACTTGAGCGCAAGGCCCAGTAGCGTGCCGCCCAACAAGGCGCTGCAGCTGACGGCCGCCCACGCGGCGGTTCTGGGCCGTGGTACGATTGGGGCGTATCTCGGCGTCTCAGCGCGGCTGCGGGGCCGCGTCCGCAGCTGAACGCCGATCCGTTAGGCGGCAACGCGGGCCTATGGAAGAGATCCCGTCCTTCGCCGAAGCGGTGGCCCGCCTTCAGCGCTTCCTTCGGGCCCAAGCCCACCCAGATCGGATCGCCTGGGCATTCCGTGAGGACTTCTACTCGGTCGGAGTCTCGCGGCACCGCATTCGCTGGCCGCTGCCTCCCGAGAACGAAGCGCATGCCGCGCGACTGTATGCCGCCGGGCAGAGTCGCGGTCTCGTCGAGCTTGGGGCTCTCTTCCACGTCGGCGACGCTACCGTCGCAACGGTGGTGGCTCCCGAGCCAGAACAGATCCAGGGCTGGTCGCAAGGCTTCAAACTCACGATTCGTTCGCCATTCGCCCAGGCGCGGCCCATCGCGCTCGGCCTTCCATGGTTCTCGCATCGGCTTCGTCCGGCCTACCGTCATTTCCAGCAGCTTGAGAGCTTCATCCCACGGCGCGGGCGGGTCGCCGCCTAACAAGCGATTGCAGCTGACCCGCCCACCGGAGTGGCTCCGAGCCGCGGACTGCCCGCCCGACCGAGGGCGGTCAGCGTCTGGTGTATCCTGGCGGCGTGCCTCAGTCGGCTTCGGCGGCCCGGTCAGCGGGTGGGCGGGCAGCTGAACCGCAGGTCCGTTGGGCAGCGCGGCGTTACTCGGGCTCGGTTCGGGGTGACCGCTCCTCGGGGGGATCGGCGCGTTCGACCTCAACGATCCGCATGACCACTTCTGCTCCAACTTGAAGCGGCAGCATCCTCAGCCAGTTCTGGTGTTCCGTCTTAGTCACACCGCCCACGTTCAGCTCCAAGTAGTCCTCGAACACCTTGGGCTCTCCGGGCCTCGGCTCTCCTGCCAACCGACTCCCCGCGTGAACGCCGGCAATCATCAAGCCCATGCCGCTCACCGGAGCAAGCGCCCGCCTCTCGCCATCCACCGTGATCTCGATCGCGAGCATCAAGCCCTCCTCCCATCCGTAGGTCCGGCAGGTCTGGGGCGCGCAGCCCAACAAGGCGCTGCAGCTGACG
>JANQFI010000100.1 GCA_028277905.1 Chromatiaceae bacterium
GGTCACACACGAGGAGACGGGCATGCGGCTCGACCGCTGGTTCCGCGCGCACTATCCCGACCTGAAGCACGGCCAGTTGCAAAAGCTGCTGCGGTCCGGCCAGGTGCGCGTCGACGGCGGACGGGCGAAGGCAAATGCGCGGCTCGAGGCCGGCCAGACCGTGCGGGTGCCGCCGATGAAGCTGGAGGGTTCCGCTCCCGAAGCGCGGCAGGCCGCAATAACCCCGGACGACATCCGCTTCGTGCAGAGCCTTGTCATCCACAAGGACGACCAGGTCCTCGCCCTCAACAAGCCGCCCGGGCTGGCCGTGCAGGGCGGCACCAAGACGCAGCGCCATCTCGACGGTTTGCTGGACGGCCTGAAATACAAGGCGAGCGAGCGCCCGCGGCTCGTGCACCGTCTCGACAAGGACACGAGCGGCGTTCTGCTGTTGGCACGCGACAGGCCCTCGGCCACGGCCCTCGGCGATGCCTTGAAAGGACGCGAGGCGGTCAAGACATACTGGGCGCTCGTGGAAGGCGTGCCGTCGCCGGCGCGCGGCGAAATTTCGCTTCCGCTCGCGAAGAAGGGGGCCCCGCAGTCTGAACGCGTGCAGGTATGCAGCCCGGGCGAAGAGGGTGCGCAACGCGCGGTTTCCCGCTATGCGGTGATCGAGACGGCCGGGCGCAAACTGAGCTGGGTCGCGCTCTGGCCGATCACCGGGCGGACGCATCAGCTGCGCGCGCACATGGCGGCGATCGGCCATCCGATTGTCGGCGATGGAAAGTATGGTTCGGGACATGCGGCTTCCGGAGGCGAGATCGAAAACCGGCTCCATCTGCATGCGCGCGAGATCAGCATTCCGCACCCCGCGGGCGGGCGTCTGAAGGTCTCCGCGCCGCTTGCCGATCACATGCGCAAGACGTGGAAGCTTCTCGGTTTGGACCCTGAGCGCTCCATGGCCGAGTTCGAGGATCTGTTTTAAGCCGTGACGCGCTATCTGGTCATATTCGACTGCGAC
>JANQFI010000127.1 GCA_028277905.1 Chromatiaceae bacterium
CTGGTTGGCCAGCTCTTGGATCCGATCGTCGTCGGCGTTCAGACCGAGTCGCAGCACCCCCAAGACCAGGATCTTCCAGTGTGCCATGCCGGGACGGCCTGGGTCGGGATCGACGGCACGCTGCCCGGCGTCGAGATCGATCAGTGGCGCTGTTACACCGTCATGGCCTCGGTGAAGCTGCCGTGGCAGGCGTTGTGGCACCGGCTGTCGCGCTTGCTCCCCGAGCCGCTCACCGCCGGGCGCTTGGTCTTGGCGTTGGATGATGCCATCAAGGCCAAAACGGGGCGGCATAGCTGTGCCTGTCAGCGCAGCTTCGATCATGCCGCCAAGGCGAGCCAAACGCGCTGGCCATGGGCGCGGACGATCGTCACGCTGAGGCTGTTGCGGCGCATCCACGAGCGTTGGGCGTGCATCCCGTTGGCCTTTGCGTGCTACCTGCGCCAAGCGACACGGCGCCTGACGTGCATCCGGGTGCGCGGCCGGGCGCTGTGCTTCGAGGACAAGCTCGCGCAGGCGGTGCGGATGATCACCGCGGTGGCAGCGGTCTTCGCGGATGCCAGGGTGCTGGTGGTGACCGACAGTTGGCTCGGTAACCGCAGCCTCGTGGCGCCGCTGCGCGAGGCGCTGGGGCCGCGGGTGAGCGTGCTGACACGCCTGCGGATCAATGCCGTCTTGTACGACCTGCCACCCAAGCCGAAGCCGGGCCGACCCGGACGCCCGCGCCAGTACGGGGCGCGGTTGGGCAACGCCGCCCAGCTGGCCGATGCGATGCAGGCGCAGGCACAGACCTGCCAGGTGCACCGCTACAGCGGTCAGCGCGAGGTTCAGGCCGCCGAGCGGGTCGTGATGCTCAAGACCCTGCGCTGTCCTGTACGCGTCGTCTGGGTCTATCTCACCCACCGCGAGGCGCTGCACATGGCGCGGATCCCGCCGCTGCGCACGGCCCGCGCAGACGCTTACCCGCTGCACCTCGACGCCACCTGCGAGCACGGCACAGGCGG
>JANQFI010000129.1 GCA_028277905.1 Chromatiaceae bacterium
GCAACGCGCACAGAGAACGACTATGCACGCGCTGCCGCTTCGCGAAGGCGGACGAGAATCCTGCGCCATTCGGTCTGTTTGTTTCCGGCAATCGCCTTAACCTATGACTTTCGCGGATATCTAGGCGCCGTTCTGGACCAATGGCGTCAGCCAACGGTCCCGTTCGGGGACTTCACCGCCCGCAGGATTTGCGACGAGATCTCCTCGATGGACTGACTGGTCGTGTTGAGCGCCGGGATGCCGTGGCGCTTGAACATGGTCTGGGCCTCGCGGATGTCGCGCAGGCAACGCCCGGCGGACGCATAGGCGCTGCCGGGGCGGCGCTCCTCGCGGATGGCCTGGAGGCGCTGCGGGTCGATGGTGAGGCCGAACACGCGGGCCTTGGCCTCGATCAGCTCGGCGGGCAGGTCGCCGCGCTCGAAGTCCTCTTCGGTGACGGGATAGTTGGCGGCGCGCAGGCCGTAGTGCATGGACAGGTACAGGCAAGTCGGGGTCTTGCCGCTGCGGGACACGCCCACCAGCACGACATCGGCGTAGCGGAAATTGTCGGGCCGCACGCCGTCGTCGTTCGCCATCGCGAAGTTGATGGCCTCGATGCGCTTGGTGTAGCTGCTGGGCTTGGTGATGGCGTGGCTGCGGCCGGACTTGCGGCTGGGGGGGACGCCAAGCTCTCGGCTGAGCAGCTCGACGAACTGCTCGAACAGTTCCAGGTAGAAGCACTTGCCCTGCCTCAGGATGCCGCCGATCTCCCGGTCCAGCATGGTGGCGAACACGACCGGCTGGACGCCGTCGCGCTCACAGGCCTCGTCCATACGCTGGCAAAGCGCGCGGGCACGGGCCTCGGTGTTGATGTAGGGCATGTAGACCTGCTCGAAGTCCAGGGTGTCGAACTGCGACAACAGGCTGTGTCCCATGGTCTCGGCGGTGATGCCGGTGCTCTCGGAGACGAAGTAGACGGTGCGTTTCATTGGCGGCGGGTGGTGCTGGACGGCGGGTAGCTCGACGGCGGATGGCATGGACGGCCCTGGGGTGGAGTCTCACCTGTGATTCACATCAATGCACATCGTGGCGAACCGGGACGATAGTAACGGATGGTACCGGGTCGCTGTCGTGCGCTCATCGGGTGCGGGCAACGCCGACGCATCGACGCCCGGGCAACGACAGAGCTCGCGCGGCGCAGGATGCCCGGCCGTTGTCGACGCCTGACAGGGCGGGGCGCGGAACAGGGGCGTTACGAGCGCGGCGATTCGGAGACCCCGTCGTCCCATCGCGCTACGCCGCGCATGCCCGGACGGCCTGTTTCGGCATGCCCAACCGAGGCCTCGGATTATGCCCACCATTAGCAACGATCATGATCTTCGCAGCCTGCTCGACAAGCTACCGACGGACCAGCAGCGCATCGCCGGCGCACGCTTCGTGCAGAGCGTGATGCACCTGAGCCGCGACGAGCGCGTCAACCGCGCCATCGACACGGCACTGCGTGGCGACGCCAGTCCAGACGAGCTGACGGACGCCTACCGCGGGGCCAAGGCCCACGCCACCAAGACATACACCGAGTGCGGCAAGGACACGGACTGGCTGGCCCAGGCAGACCACTTCGTCGCCGCGGCCGCCGCGGCTGCCCTGAGCCCGGTCAACCTGCTGCCCGAGAGCACCAACCGCGCCTGGAAGGCGGCCATGCAGGCGCGCATGGCCAACAACTGCGAGCTGGTGGAGAGCGAGGACGTCACGCACGCCGACGAGGTGCAGCGCCAATACGCCATCGCGGACGAGCTTCTGCCCGCCGCGGGCTGAGCCGGGGCGGCGCTCGGCCTGCCCGAGCCACCAGTGCGCCCAGCGGGCGGTCTGCCCAACCGCCGCGGGACCGGCAGGTGGCCGGCCGTGCCCAGGGGTCAGCCGCCGCGACGGTCGCTGTCGGCCTCAAGTGCCGCCAGCATCTCGTCGTAGAGGGCCCAGGCCTCGGCGGCGCGCTCGGCATCGATACGCTCGATGGCATGGCCCAGGTGGACGACCACATGGTCGCCGACGGACACGGCGTCCGGCCCCAGCATCAGCAGGGTCGCGTCGCGCTCGATCCCCTTTGCCTCACAGCGGGCGACGAGCCCGTCGATGGCCGTGATCCGCATCGGAATGCCAATGCACATGGTAGGTTGCTGCTTCGACCGGATTGTTGGGGAGCCTAAGACGCGCCATCCATCTCGGCAAGCACCATCCGCAGCTCTCGCTGTGGCCGATCAATTGTCTGGGCAATGCGGCGGCCGATGATCCGGGCATCCCCCAGGGTCCCGCGTCCATGGCGCCATCGCCTGCGTCTCGCTCGTCCACGCCGCGCATCCGTAACGCCCATGCCTGATCCAGAGGCTCAAGCTCCCTCTACCCCGCCCACAACGCTGATCCTCGGCCTCGGCAATGTGCTGCTCACCGACGAGGCCGTCGGCGCCGCGGTGTTGAAGGCCATGGAGCCGCTGCTGGCGAATCGGCCCGAGGTGGCCCTGATGGACGGCGGCACACTCGGCTTCGCGCTCGCCGGCCCCATCGGCGATGCGGCCCGGCTGGTGGTGGTGGACGCCGCTCGGATGGGCCAGCCCGCCGGCACGGTGCGGGTGCTGGAGGACGCGGCCATGGACACGCAGCTGTCGCGATGCGCCAACAATGTGCACGAGGTGAGCCTTGCGGACCTCTTCGATATTGCCAGGCTCACCGACAGCCTGCCGGCGCGGCGTGCACTGATCGGCATCGAGCCCGAGCGCGTGGCCTGGGGCAGCGAGTTGACGCCCGTCGTGGCGGCCGCCGTGCCACGGGCCGTGGCCGCGGTGGAGGCGCTGCTGACCCGCTGGGGGGATGCCGGTTGATCGGCGCCCACGCCGGTGCCGGCCCGACTGCGCAAAGATCCGCCTGCGACAAGCTGCTGATAGAGCTAATGTGTACTGCAATATTTCTAGGTAATTGAACCCACTCTGCCTCAGATGTGCCTTAGGTCAAACAGTGGTTCATTAGCTACTGCTAAAATTAGACAGCAGCAATGGAGGAGGCCCGATGACCTCTCTCGGCGACATCCCGGTGACGGTGATAGGCCCTGCCACCACCCTAAATTTCGGCAACGCGTTGCCGGTCCTGAGCGAGGTGCGGCAGGCGCTGGCGCGGCTCATGGAGACCGGCGAGCCCGCGCAGATCGACCTGGGCGCCATGCCCTTCGGACCCGGTGACGAGGAGCGGCTGATGCAGCTGCTGGGCAGCGGTGAGGTGACCGCCACCGTCGATGCACTGGGCTCCACGCGCATCCGCGAGACCGCCTTCGGCGGGGTCTGGATCGTCGAGTACCTGAACGCCGATGAGCAGCGCGTCGGCCTCCACCTGGAGATCGACGAAGTGCCGCGCATGCTGCGCCCGCAACCTGGCGACCTCGCCGACGCGCTCGCCGCCATCGACGCACGCTTGGCAGAGGCCTGAGCCCGAGCCCAGTCCTCAGCCCAGGCCTGAGCAAGGCGACGGGACGGCGCACCCAATGCGCCAGACGTCGGGATAGCCACCGCGACAGCCCGGATCGGATGCCGCGGCGGCATCCATGGGCTTGCCCTTATTGATATCCGGCAGTTGATATCCGGCAATGGACGGCCTGCACCCGCAGCAACAGGAGGAACCATGGCCAGTCCCCATCCAGAATCGCCCGCCGGCCGGCTCGCCCCGCCGTTGCGCCTGCAATCCAAGCCACTCCGGCAACCACAACCCGAACCGAGCCTCGGCGAGATCCTGCGCCGCAACGGCGTCTCGCGACGCGGCTTTCTCAAGTTCTGCGCCGCGACCGCCACCCTGATGGCCCTGCCGCCGAGCATGGTGCCCGCCATCGCGGCGGCCCTGGAGACCGCGCGGCGGCCATCTGTGATCTGGCTGTCCTTCCAGGAGTGCACCGGCTGCACCGAGTCGCTGACCCGCAGCGTCTCGCCGACGGTCGAGAACCTGATCCTCGACACCATCAGCCTCGACTATCACCACACCCTTCAGGCCGCCGCCGGCGAGGCCGCTGAGCACGCCCGCGAGGAGGCCATGAACGCCAACCAAGGCCAATACATCCTGGTGGTGGACGGCTCGCTGCCCGGACCCGATGCCAATCCGGGCTACTCGACTATCGCCGGCATCAGCAACTACGAAATGCTGATGGACACGGTCAAAGGCGCTGCGGCCGTGGTCGCGGTGGGCACCTGCGCCGCCTTCGGCGGCCTGCCCAAGGCCGATCCAAACCCCTCTGGTGCCGTTGCCGTGCAGGACCTCGTCAAGGACAAGCCGGTCATCAACGTCTCCGGCTGTCCGCCGCTGCCCATGGTCATCACCGGCGTGCTGGCGCAGTTCCTCACCTTCGGCAAGCTGCCGGAGCTCGACGAGTACAGGCGCCCGCTCGCCTTCTTCGGCCAGGCCATCCACGACCGCTGCTACCGCCGCCCCTTCTACGACAAGGGGCTGTTCGCCGAGTCCTTCGATGACAAAGGCGCGAAGGCGGGCTGGTGCCTGTATCGCCTCGGCTGCAAGGGACCCATGGCCTACAACGCCTGCGCCACGATGAAGTGGAACAGCGGTGCCAGTTGGCCCATCGAGTCCGGCGCGCCCTGTCTCGGTTGCTCGGAGCCCAACTTCTGGGATGCCGGCGGCTTCTACGATGCCCTGTCGGTGCCGCCGGGCAGGCCTGGTGAGGCGCTGCTCACCGCCGGTGCCCTGGGCGCCGCGCTGGGCGCCGCCGCCGGCGCCTTGGGCCGGCGCAAGGTGAAGACTGCAGGCCTGGCGCATCAAGCCGTCACGGCGGACCAACTGGAGCAGCAGCTATGATTGCCTCGCTGGAGATGACCTCGATGGATTTCCTGATGTGGACCAAGGGTCCGCTGTTCCAGCTGGCCCTGACGGTCTTTGCGCTCGGCATGCTGGTCCGTTTGATGGAGATCTTCATGCTGGGCCGGGAGCACAACTACGCCCTGCCCCGCGGCAGCGCCGTGGCCGGTGGCCTGCGCACCCTATACAGGCGCTTCTACACCGACGCCGGCACCTTCAAGTCGGCACCCTTCGATGTCGTCGTCGGCACCCTCTGGCACATCGGCTTCATCGTCGCGCTGCTGCTCTTCATCCCGCACGTGGAGCTGATCAAGGCCACCTTCGGCATCGCCTGGCCTGCGCTGCCGAACCCGGTGGTGGACGCCATCACGGTCATCACGCTCTTGGGACTCCTGGCGGCGCTGGTGCACCGGCTGCTGCACCCGGTGAAGCGGTTCCTCTCCACGCACGAGGACTACGTCATCTGGGCCGTGACCTTCCTGCCGGTGCTGACGGGGTACCTGGCCTATCACCGGATCATCAACCCCTACCCGCTGGCACTCGGACTGCACATCCTGACGGCCGAGATCTTCTTGGTCGTCCTGCCCTTCACCAAGCTCACACACATCTTCACGGCCTGGGTCGCGCGCTACTACAACGGTGCCACCTTCGGCCGGAAGGGGGTCCAGTCATGACCGACGCCGTCTTAAGCCCCGGCGCCGACAGCGTCGCCACCGGCGATACCGTCCCGCCTGCCGCCCCGCGTGTCGCCCGGCCTGCCGATCAGCCCGCCGCCCGGCGTACGGCCCAGCCTGCCCCAGCAACGCGCGCCGGAAATTTCTCACTGCAGCGCGGGCTCCAAGCCCTGCGCGAGGAGATGGACGCGCCGGTGGCGGCCTTCTTTTCCAGCTGCGTGCATTGCGGGCTCTGCGCCACGGCCTGTCCATTCTTCGTCGAGACGGGCGACCCGAAATACACCCCCATTTACAAGCTGGAGCCCATGCGCATCCTCTGGGAGCGCGAGCTCACCCTCTGGGGCAGGCTCAAGGCGGCTGTCGGCCTGGGCAAGCAGGTCACCGACGAGATGCTCGCCGAGTGGGAGCCGCTGCTCTACGACTCCTGCACCATGTGCGGGCGCTGCTCCATGGTCTGCCCGGTCGGCAACGACATCCAGTACATGATCCGCAAGGCCCGCGAGGGCCAGGTGGCCTCGGGGCATGCGCCGGAGGGCCTGATTGCCGCATCGGTGCGGGCCGTGCGGACCGGCAGCCCCATGGGCCTCAAGTGGAAGACGCTGGACGTGCAGATCAAGCACGTCGAGACCGCGACTGGACTGACAGTCCCCATCGACCAGCAGGGCGCCGACTACCTGGTGCTGCTCTCCTCCATGGAGATCATCAACTTCCCGGAGTACCTGGAGGCCATCACCAAGATCTTCGCGCACGCCGGCGTTAGCTGGACGCTGAGCGAGCAGTGCTTCGAGGCCACCAACGCCGGCGTCCAGATCGGCTCCAAGGACATCGCCGCGACCCTGGTGCAGCGGGTGGTGGATGCTGCCGAGCGCTTGGACGTCAAGCACGTCATCAGCCCCGAGTGCGGCCACGCCTACACGGCCATCCGCTGGGAGGGGCCGAACGCCATCAAGCGCGCCTACCCGTTCCAGGTATTCCACATCATCGAGGTGCTGGACCAGCTCCGCGCCGAGGGCCGCATCAAGACCCAGGGCAAGGAGACCGATCGGCTGTCCATGCACGACCCCTGCAATCTCGCCCGCAAGAGCGGTGTCATCCAGCAGCAGCGCGACCTGATGGACCTGATCGCCGACGACTTCGTGGATCTCAAGGAGCACGGCAGGCTGCAGTGGTGCTGCGGTGCCGGCGGCGGCGTGTCGTCCAACGAGCGCGCCGCGGCGCTGAAGATGGCCGCCTTCAAGCGCAAGAAGGCGCAGATCGAAGCCGTCGAGCCCGACCGCATGGTGACCATGTGCGCCACCTGCCGCACCCAGCTGGAAGAGGGCCTGGAGGAGCTCACCATGGACATCCCGGTGGTGGGACTCACGGAGCTCATCGCCGATCATCTGGTGATGCCCGAGCCGCCCCCGGCGGCTGAGGAGGCCCGGTCATGAACAAGCGCGTCGTCGTCGACCCCATCACCCGCATCGAGGGCCATCTGCGTATCGAGGCTGAGATGGAGGGCTCGAGCATCGCAGCGGCCTACTCCTCCGGCACCATGGTGCGCGGCATCGAGACCATCCTGCGCGGTCGCGATCCGCGCGACGCCTGGGCCTATGCCCAGCGTATCTGCGGCGTCTGCACCCTGGTCCACGGCATGGCGTCGGTGCGTGCCGTGGAGGATGCACTGGCTGTGGAGATCCCGCCCAACGCCCAGCTGATCCGCAACCTGATGCTCGGCGCCCAGTACATCCACGACCACGTGATGCACTTCTACCACTTGCACGCGCTGGACTGGGTGGACGTGGTCTCAAGCCTGAGCGCAGACCCGGCCGCCACCTCCCGGCTCGCGCAGAGCATCAGCAGCTGGCCCAAGTCCTCACCCGGATACTTCGCCGACGTGCAGCAGCGCATCAAGACCTTCGTCGAGACCGGCCAGCTCGGCATCTTCGCCAACGGCTACTGGGGCCACCCCGCCTACAAGCTGCCGCCAGAGGCCAACCTGCTGGCCGTGGCGCACTACCTGGAGGCACTCGGCTGGCAGCGGGACGTGGTCGGGCTACATGCCATCTTCGGCGGCAAGAACCCGCATCCGAACTTCGTCGTCGGCGGCGCCACCTCCCCCATCGACCTCAACTCGGACTCGGCCATCAACGCCAAGAAGCTGGCCCGGGTGCAGGATCTCATCAGGGCAATGCGCCAGTTCGTGGACCAGGTCTATGTGCCTGACACCATCGCAGTCGCCGGCTTCTACAAGGATTGGGGCACGCGCGGCGAAGGCCTCGGCAACTTCCTGAGCTACGGCGACCTGCCGCTGTCCGGCGGCAGCCTGAGCAATACGAGCGACCTCCTGTTCCCGCGTGGAGTCATTCTGAACCGTGACTTGACCAAGATCGAGGCGGTGGACCTTCACGCGGACACGGAGATCCAGGAGTTCGTCGCCCATTCCTGGTATGACTACCAAGACGGCAAGGACATCGGCCTGCACCCCTACCAGGGCGAGACCAGGCTCGACTACGACGGCCGCGGCGGCGTCAAGCCGCCCTACCAGCACCTGGACATGGCCGACGGCTACTCCTGGCTCAAGGCACCACGCTGGAAGACCCACTCCGTCGAGGTGGGCCCGCTGGCCCGCATGCTGCTGCTCTATGCAGACACCAGCGCCCCGGCCCACGTCGAGGCCAAGCAGCTGGTGGACGCGACGCTGGCACAGTTGGACGTCCCGGTGGGTGCGCTCTTCTCCACCCTCGGGCGCACCGCTGCCCGCACCCTGGAGACCAAGCTCGTCGCCGACACCATGCAGTCCTGGTACGACAAGCTCATCGCCAACGTGAAGGCCGGCGACACCAAGACCTTCGCCGAGGCGCTCTGGCAGCCCGCCCGCTGGCCCAAGCGCGCCCAAGGCGCCGGCTTCCTGGAGGCCCCGCGCGGCGCCTTGGGCCACTGGATCGTCATCGCGGACGGGCGCATCGCCAACTACCAGGCCGTGGTCCCCTCGACCTGGAACGCCGGCCCCCGCGACCCGCAGGGCGTCCCCGGTGCCTACGAGGCGGCACTCGCGGACAACACCCAACTGCACGACCCCAAGCAGCCCATCGAGATCCTGCGGACCATCCACTCCTTCGATCCCTGCATCGCCTGCGCGGTCCATCTGGCCGATCCACAGACCGGGGAGTCGATCGAGATCAAGGTGAGCTGAGGCTTGGGGCCTTGGCCGGCAGCGGCACGCCGTCGGCAGCATCGGACCAATACGGCGTCATGCTCCATCACCAGGTGATGGAGCAGATCACCGATGATCAAGTGGCGATCGACCTCGTCGACGGCACGCGCGCGGGAAGGGTATCGAGTTTCAGTCGCGTGCGAAGTCAGGTCTGGTCCACAGACGCGGTGGCCACGCCAATCTTCACCCGTTTGCGCCGTAGGCCGCTAGTGCCTGTCCGCGAAGACATCTTCGATCCGTGCGGCGTCCAGCACCAACTCGGCCCATAGCTCCAGCTCGGCTTCGCTCGCTCCACCGAGGCGCTCCTCCACCCAGGCCGGCAGCTCGCCGAAGCGGCGGATCAATAGCCTCCGAAGCAGCTTGGCTTCGCCTTCATGGCGGCCTTGCTCGCGGCCCTCCGCGCGGCCCTCCGCGCGCCCCTCCGCGCGGCCCTCCGCGCGGCCCTCCGCGCGGCCCTCCGCGTGGCCCTCCGCGTGGCCCTCCGCGTGGCCCTCCGCGTGGCCCTCCGCGTGGCCCTTGGCGCGGCCTTCCTCGCGGCCTTGTTCCAGCCCCAGGCGGCGGCCCTCGGCCAAGCCTTGGGCCTTCCACTCTTCGGTCCAGGTCTTCACACGGTCGGCAAGCATGTCGCGCATCTCCTGCAATTCAGTGATGTTCGGAATCTCGGCGCCCGGCACCCGTGCCGGCAGCAGCACGCGCTTGAGCCAGACGACGAAAGCACGGCGCAGCTCCGCCTGCTCCGGTGGCGCGAGCCAGTCGATCAGGTTCGAGAGCACCCGCTCGATGTCCTTAGGCTTGCGGCTCTTCTCCAGTCGAAACAGCGCCGCGACCAGGTTGTGGCGCCCTGCCAGCTCAGCGTCGGCATAGCCTTGCTCTACCAGCAAGAGATAGCGGAGCTGGGGCTGCCAGTGCAGCAGCGCCTTCGGCAGACCCTCAGCCAGCAGCTCGCGCAGGCCGGTCGGCGCGGTCCAGGCGTCGGTGCCGTTATAGAGCACGATGGGCAGCACGGGCGGCAGCTCATCGCCGGCGCCGATCTGGCCGGCTTTCAGCAAGTCCTGGTACAGCAGCCCGACGTAGGTCAGCAGCCGCACCGCCATGTGGCGGTCCACCCTGGACTGAAACTCCAGCAGCAGGTAGATGTAAACCCAACGGCTCTGCCCGTCCAAGGTCAACCGCAGCCGCCAGATAATATCGTCCTCGCGCTCGCGCAGGTCATGGCTGACGCCGATCTCGCGCACCCGCTCCAAGGTCTCGAAATCCAGCGCCCGCGTCCATTCCTCGTCCACGAAGCCGCGGATCAAGTCGGCTACCATCTCCCGGTGGGAGAACAGCAGCTTGTAAGATAGGTCATGCTCGGCCATGCTTGAACTTCGTTGATCTTGAGCGGGCTTCCCTCTGACGATCCCGAAATCTCCTACGACAACCGGCCTCTCCCTCATAGTCGCAGGTTTCCAAGACGCAGCGCTGACGCCCTTGTTCCCTCACCGAATCTGATCGGATTCCCAGGACATCCCCTCAGAAAGCCCGCTCACTCTCATCCCGCAGGGAGGGGCCGAACGCCATCAAGCGCGCCTACCCGATCCAGATATTCCCCATCATCGCTACCGCGTCAAACAACGGTTATCTTCTGTAACCTGTTGATTTGATGATCATCCCGCTCTCTCCCTAAGTCCATACGCCAACAATTTTCTCGCCGAATCGAGGCGAGATCCGGGGTTTTCTGGTCCGCAGAAGCGGGTGAGCTACCCAAAAACGTTATAGTAAGGATCAGGTGCCGGCAGATAGTCCTAACGACAACCTTGGCAGCCATGGCTCAAGCGCGCTCTGCGCAGACCTTGGTCGACCTGCTGGCCGCGGAGACGGTGGTGGATTGGCCTCGCATCCAAGAGGCGCTGGGTGGCGTCTCGGCGATGACGGTCGTTCGGTATCTGAGACAGATCCCCTCTCGGCGCAGCGACAATCACAACGGTCGCTACTATTGTCTGCATGAGCGATCGCGCTACGACCGGCTCGGGCCATGGCGTGTGGGCGATATCCATGTCTCGGTAGATGGTGGCCTCGGACCGACGGTGCGGCGTCTGGTGTACGAGATGGCGGCCGGTGCCACCCACCGAGAGCTGCCAGAGCGGCTGCGCGTCCGGGTCCATAACACGCTGTTGACGTTGCTGCGCCGGGGTGAGATCGAACGCGAGCGCCTCGCGCAGCGGTCCGTGTCTCTGCATCGGGATGCGGCGATTCGCCAGCGACAGATTCAGCGCCGAGGCGCGTTGCCCGAGAGCGGGCAAACGGCACGGCTCGGGATCGCGATCTCCCATGAGATGGTCATCCAGGTCCTCTTGACGCTGTTGCAGCATCCCGGGGCCGCAGCGGCGCAGGTGGTCCGTTATCTGCGCGGACACTCGCCACCGATTTCCTGCGCGCAGGTCGAGGCGGTCTGCGCTCGGTATGACCTCGGGTCGATCGGCAACAACGGGGGCAGCTCGCAATCCTGACGCGGCTGCGCGCACACGCCCGACAGGCAGGCTGGTCGGCGGCGGAAGTGGCGCGGGCCGCACGTGAGGCGGGAGACGTCCCCGGTGTCGCGTTTGTCACCGAGGCCGAGCAATGCCCGGCCTGCGGCGGGGCGCTGAAGGTCGACACGAGTCGCTCGCGGCAGGTGATCACCCTGGCGGCAGGCGCCTTCGGAGCAATCGAGACGCTCCAGCACTGTGCCGAGGATCGGACGCATGCGGTGATCGGCTCCCACGCACTCGCCCGGCAGGTCTTGCCGCGCCAACGTTATGGCTACGATCTGCTCGTCCCCGTGGGATATGCCCGCTACCTGGAGAACAAGCAACGCGGGGAGATCCAAGCCGAGTGGTGCCGGCACTGGGGCATCGCGCGGTCCACCGGCAGCCTCTCGCATCTCTGCGACCGGTGTCTCACCCACCCCTCGAGGCGCTGCACATGGCGCGGATCCCGCCGCTGCGCACGGCCCGCGCAGACGCTTACCCGCTGCACCTCGACGCCACCTGCGAGCACGGCACAGGCGG
>JANQFI010000151.1 GCA_028277905.1 Chromatiaceae bacterium
CGACGAGCGCGATGGCCAGCCGGCCCTACCCATCCGCGACCTGCTCTACGGGCGCGACGAGGGTGCTGCTCCGGGTGCGGTGTTTCGCCTGACTGAAGATGGCCTCATGATGGCCCTGAATCGCGTCATGCGGACTTGGCCGGGATGTTACGAGCTGCGCGATACCGCCGGCATTCACCAGCTCTACCGCATCCGCGACATCGCCACCCCGGAAGCCATCCTCAGGGACTACTACGAGTAGGAGGCAGCAGCGTGGGTACACTGGCCACACGGATTCCGAACATCGATGTGCGGGTCACCCTGCCCCCGGACGCCCCGCTATCTCGACACATCTCTATCGGCGCTGGCTACCGCCGCTCGATCAACCTTGAGCGTGATCAGGACGCCACCGAGCTGCTGCAAAGCTATGTACTGACCTCGCGCGCCCTGGCCGCACTCGAACAGATCGCGGACGGCCTGGATGGCCATACCCCTGGGCGGGCGCTCGCGCTGATCGGGCCGTACGGCGCAGGAAAGTCCGCTTTCGCGCTCTTCGCGAGCGCCCTGCTTGGGCCACCGGATACCCCGACCGGGCGCATCGCCGCGACCAAACTACACGATTCGGCGCCCGGGCTGGCCGAGCGCTTGTCCGCCGCGATCGACGGATCGCAAGGTCTGCTGCGTGTTCAGGTCAACGGCATACCGGATTCTTTGATCCGGCAACTGATGCTCGCCCTGAGCCGTGCCGCGGAACAGGCGGCGCTGCCCACCACGCTGATCGAGCGGGTCCAGGCCGCGGCACGGCCGGGCACCCGCATGGATCACGTCATCGATCTCATCGCCCAGACCCGTAACGCCTGGGCGCGGGCTGGCGGTCGCGGCGTGTTGATCGAGATCGATGAGCTGGGTAAGTTCCTGGAGTTCGAAGCCCAGGGAAGCGGCCAGCGCGAGATCCATCTCTTTCAGCTCCTGGCTGAGAAGGCTGCCGAGCCCGACGATGCGCCGCTCACTGTCCTCGTGATGCTGCACCAGGCCTTCGAGCACTACAGCGTGCGCCTCGGCAAGAGCCTGCGCGATGAATGGAAAAAGGTGCAAGGCCGTTTCAGCGCCGTCGCCTTCCTCGAGCCCGCAGAGCAATCCCTGCGCGTCACTGCCGCCGCGTTCAACCGCGCCGCGGACTTGAGCAACGAGATCGAGGCCGAGATCTTCGAAATCGCCAGCAGGCTGACCGAATGCTCGGCCCTGCCGCTCGGCCTGGATCTAGCCGCCGCCACCCATCTATTCGAGGCTTGCTACCCGCTGCACCCGACCACGCTGCTTATCCTCCCGATTCTATGCCAGCGCGTGGCCCAGAACGAGCGCACCCTCTTCTCCTATCTCGCCAGCACCGAGCACTTCGGCCTCGGCCGCCGGCTTCAGGAACTGCGCGCGGGTGACTGGATCGGCCCCTGGGAGCTCTACGACCACTTCATCCTGAACCAGGCCGGCGGCTTCTCCGATCCGCTGACCTACCACCGCTGGGTAGAGGTCATCATCGCCCTGGAGCGCTGGGACGGCCACACCGAGGGGAACGGTGACGACGCCGCGGTTCGGCTGCTGAAGACCATCGGGCTCCTGAACCTCGCCGGCGCGCAACGTGGCCTGAAGGCATCGGAGGCCGTGTTGCGGCTGCTGTTCGACGACGCCCTCGACGGGCTGCTAGACGCACTGCAAGCCGCCTCCATCATCCACTTCCGCGGCTACGCGCAGGAATTCCGGGTCTGGCAGGGCAGCGACTTCGACCTCCATGGCGCGCTGGAGCAGGCCGCCGCCGAGCAGAGCGGACGCTCGCTGGCGGACACCCTCAACGCCCTCGCCCCGCTGCTGCCCGTGGTCGCGCGCCGGGCCAGCATCGAGACCGGCACGCTGCGCAGCTTCCAGGTCCGGTTCACATCCGCCGAACGCTGGCCGCCGACCGGCACCGACGCCGAACTCGACCTCTGCCTCTACCTGGCCGAGCCCGGCGAGCGGCCCGGGCTGCACGACGCACCCGAGCGGGCCGTGGTCGCCGTCTGCCAATCCACCGAGCGCCTGCGCGAGCTGGTGGCCGAGTGGCAAGCCCTGGTGGAGCTACCCCGACAGCACGCCCAACTGCAACAGGACCCAGTCGCCAAGCGCGAGCACCAGGCCTGGCTGGAGCACGCCGAGGCCGACGCCATCGGCGCCATCCGCGCCCTGCTGGAATCCCCGGAGCACCTGCGCTGGCATTTCGGCGGCGAGCATTGCCCCATCGCGCATCGGCGCATGCTGCAAGCCGAGCTCTCGGACTGGGTGATGCAGCATTGCTTCCCGCTCACGTCGCTGATCAGCAACGAGCTGATCAATCGCGAGCGCCCCTCCGGCGCCGCCAGCACCGGGCGCAAGAAGCTCCTGGCCGCCATGCTCACGGCGCCGGACCAAGACGGCCTCGGTATCGCCAAGACGCCGGCGGAAAAGAGCCTCTACCTGTCCCTGCTGCGGGAGAGTCGTCTGCATCGCCCCGGCATCGACGGCTGCTGGGACTTCCACCCGCCGGACCCGAACCAGGACCCATGCCGCCTAGGCCCGGCTTGGCGCACCATCCACCGCACCCTGGGGGAGGTCGGGCAATGCCAGGTGCCGCTGCCGGAGATCTACGCCAAGCTTCAGGCACCGCCCTACGGGATCAGGCTCGGCGTACTGCCCATCCTGCTGGTCACCTACCTGATCGCCCACCGCCGCGAGCTGGCGCTCTACCAAGAAGGCGCCTTCTGCGAAGGCCTGACCGTCGAGCGCGCCGAGCTGCTCTGCCGCCGCCCCAACCTCTTCGCCGTCGAACGCTTCGCCCTGCACGGCCTGCGCGGCGAGCTGTTCGACCGCTACCTCAGCAGCATCGTCGGGCGCGTGCGCACTGACGCCACCCTGCTGGACATCGCCCGCCCACTGGTGCGCTTCGCCGCCGACCTGCCCGAGTACAGCCAGCACTGCGCCGGGCTCAGTGTCGAGGCCGAGCGGGTGCGCGCCGCCTTCCGCCAAGCCAAGAGCCCCGGACTGCTCCTGTTCGATGCCCTGCCGCGCGCCTGCGGCACCGACCCCGCCGCCCTCGACGGCGACGACGCCGGCGCCGTGGAAGCCTTCATCAGCCGGCTCGTCACCGTGCTGCGCGAGCTGAACGGCGCCTACCCGCAACTGCTCGCGACCTGGCAAGGGCTGCTTGAGGACCGACTGCTCGACGCCCCGCGGCCGGACCTCTCCGGCCTACGCGAAACCCTCGCCGAGCGCTACGGCGCCCTGCAACGCCTGGCGCCCCGCCAAGGCGGCGCCGGAGCCTTCTGCCGACGGCTGGCCGACGACCACTTCGACACCGACAAGGCCTGGCTCGAATCCGTCCTGACCCTGCTCGGCAGCGCCCCGCCGGCCAAATGGCGCGAATCCCACCGCATCCATGCCGAGCTTCGCATTCAGGAACTGGCCGGTCAGCTGCGCGAGCTGGAGCAGCTGCGCCAGGCCGTCCCCGAGGCCAGCACCGACGGCCTCAACGGCAACGGCGCCCTGCTGCTGCGGCTGGTCGAAGGTGCTGGCGATGAGGTCAGCCGCGTCGTCCGGCTCAGCAACGCCCAGCGCAAGACGGCCGAGCACAGCGCGGCGCGCATCGCCGACGACCTGGCTGCCCTCGATGAGGCGACGCAAGTCGCCGTCGTCGCCGACCTACTGCGTCGCATCAGCCCCAAACCCGCCGAAGGAGACCATCGCGATGACTGAGCCCACCGAGACCAAGCCCGTACGCCACCTGCTCGGCCTCTCCGGCGGCAAGGACAGCTCGGCACTGGCGATCTATATGCGCGACAAGGTGCCGGAGATGGAGTACTTCTTCGCCGACACAGGGGCGGAACTGCCGGAGACGCTGGAATACATCGATCTGCTCGAAGACTATTTGGGTAAGCCGATTGTGCGGCTAAACGCTGGCCGATCTTTCGAACACTACCTTAAGCTTAATGGAAACTTCTTACCCACAAACAGAACCCGATGGTGTACGCCCGAGCTTAAGATTCGCCCATTTGAAGACTATGTAGGCAACGACAAAGCAATCACCTATGTCGCCATACGCGCTGACGAGTCACACCGTAAAGGGTACTTATCGACCAAGCCCAATATTTCCGCGAAGTACCCTTTTATTGAAGACGACAAGAGAATCGAAGATATAGAAGAAATGCTCGAGACAGCTAGTGTTGGCAAACCGAAATACTACGAATGGCGCGGTCGGTCAGGGTGCTACTTCTGCTTCTTCCAACGAAAGGTAGAGTGGGTTCGTTTGGCTGAACGGCATCCAGACCTTTTCAAGAAAGCACAAGAGTTTGAAGAATACCATCGTAAGGAAGGCAGAACTCAAACTTGGTCGCAAGGCGAGTATCTTTCCGATCTCCTTGCTAGGAGGGAAGAAATCATCTCCGAAGCCGAAGAGCGCGACCAGCTTGACCAAGCCCATCCAAGCAAACGATTGATCAAGTCTTTACGGACTATGGACGACAGCGACCCTGGCTGCCTTAGGAACGATTCACTAACAAGTTACTCGTTTCTTATCGAGTAATTTACTCAAAATGTTTGCCAACATTTTGATGTTTTGAGCGCTTAGTGAGAGCATTGTCCCCACACAAGG
>JANQFI010000219.1 GCA_028277905.1 Chromatiaceae bacterium
CGCCTGGTCGATGGCCGCCGCCGGACCTGGCGGCCCGACGCCGACCGCTGCCTTAAGAGCAGCACCCTGGACCTGCGCTTCCGCGTCACCCCCGACCACCAAGACCTGCAGATCATCGATGCACGCACCGGCGAGCCCCTGCCCACACCGGCCGAGATCGACGCCGCGCGCCGCCGTGCCGCCGCCGCGGCGGCCAGCGAGCGTGCGCGTGCCGAGGCCGAGCGCGAGCGCGCCGATGCCGAGGCCCGAGAGCGTGCGGCAGCGCATGGCCGGGCAAGAGAGCTGGAGCAGCGGCTGGCGCAGCTGGAGGCACAGCTGCGCGGGAACCGCTCCCGGAGCTGAGCGCCGCAAGGTCCGCTATGCGGACCGGTCGATCTCTAGAGGCAAGACCTGAGGCGATTGCCGGAGATTTTCATACCAGATTGCACCGGATTCTCGTCTGCCTGCAAGGAGCGCCAAGGAGCGCGTAGTCGCACTATGCAAGCCTTGGCGGGACGCAGCGGACGAGCGAAAAGACAAGCAAGCTGGTATGAAAATCGTCCGGCGTAGAGACTCCGATCTCCCGGAGCCTCCGCCACAGACCCGGACCTGCGGTCTTCCCGCATCCGGTTCCTCGGTTGTACTCGCTCATCAAGCGAGCGAAGTCATGCTAGCACCAGTTCCCGTTGTAACGTTCGCGACCTAGGCCGCTCCGCAGCAGGACCAACACTCGCTAGGGATGGGTGGCCAGCCCTTGCCCGACCGGGACTCTCCCCCGGCAAGAGACGCCGAGCTCCGCTCGGCGCTAACAGAAATCGCCTAAGGCGATTTCTGTCAACAAACATACCGCCTGGCTTGCGCCTGGCTTGTCTTTTCGCCCGCCTTCTGCGTCGCGTTCGGTATGTTTGTTTCCGGCAATCGCCTAAGGTGTTGACCTAGTGCAAGGGCGGAGACTCGCTGGACCGGTCCAGGCTGGCGATGATGCCGCGACGCGCTCCTGCTGTCCCATGTTGATACGCTGCTGACAACCCACGCGTTTGCTCTAGGTGCTTCCCAATGCTGCGAGAGGAAGAACGCAAGTCGATCGAGCCCGACTCCAGGATGGCGGCCCTGTGCCTGGAGCGAGACCCGGTGCTCCGAAGCGATGTGCCGATCCCAATCCCAAGCGGCGGAGAGGCGTTGGTGCTTGTGCGCCTCGCGGGCATCTGTGGCACGGACTTGGCGCTACTGCGGGGCTATGCGTCGTTTCGCGGCGTTCTCGGGCACGAGTTTGTCGGCGAGATCCTTGCTGCTGCGTCGGCGCCCGACCGGGTCGGGGAGCGAGTCGTTGGTGAGATCAACGTGGTCTGCGGGTGCTGTGATGCCTGCCACGCCGGACGTGGCAACCATTGCGAGCGCCGAGAGGTGCTGGGAATCCGGCGGCGCGACGGCGCCTTCGCCGAGTATCTGACACTGCCACTGGCGAACCTACACCCGGTGCCAGACAGGGTGCCGGATGAAGCCGCTGTGTTCACCGAACCGCTCGCGGCGGCGCTGCAGATCACGCGCCAAGTGCATATCGACCCAGGGCAAAGGGTTCTGGTAGTGGGTGCCGGGCGCCTGGGCCAGGTCATCGCCCGAGTGTTGCGGCTGACCGGCTGCGAGCTGGCCGTCGTGGCGCGCCGGGAGCACCAGCGGGCGCTGCTGGCGGCCGTGGGCGTCAGCTGGGTTGCGGAGGACGCGGTGGCGACGGCGGGGTTCGACGTCGTCGTCGAGGCCAGCGGTACGCCGGGTGGGCTCGCGCTGGCGCGCCGGGCGTTGCGGCCCTGCGGCACGCTGGTGCTGAAGAGCACCTACGCCGGTGAAACTCCGCTCGACTTGGCCGCAGTGGTGGTAGACGAGATCACCCTCGTCGGATCGCGTTGCGGTCCTTTTCCGTCGGCGCTGCGGCTGCTGGCTGAGGGGCTGGTTGACCCGAGCTCGCTGGTGGACGCCCGCTTTCCCCTATCCCAGGCCGAGGCGGCGCTGCACCGCGCCGCAGAGCCCGGCGTGCTGAAGGTGCTGATCGACTGCCGCTGAGCCTCCGATCGGGCTGCATCGCAGCCAAACCCGCCGATTCAACTTCCTGAAGATCGGCAGGCTGATCATGCTGGTGTTCGTACTCTTCGCGGGCTGGGCTTCCGGCAGCCAGATACCGCTCTCGGACTATCCGCAGTTCGTGTTATCCGGCCTGATGAGCTTGTTCGGCGGCGTGGACGTGGCCCTGCCCTTCATGTTGGACCTGATGCGCATCCCGGCGGACATGTACCAGATCTATGTGGTCACAGGCATCGTCAACGGCCGCACCGCGACCCTACTGGCGGCCATGAACCTGCTGTGCTTCACCCTGCTGGTGGTGGCCTCGCTGACCGATGCGATGCGCATCCACTGGCGGCGAGTGGTCTTGGTCCTCGCGAGCACGACGGTAATCCTGGTCGGCAGCCTGCTCGCCGCGCGCTGGTATTTCGAGACCTTAGGCGATTTCTGTCAACAAACATACCGCCTGGCTTGTCTTTTCGCCCGCCTTCTGCGTCGCGGCAGCGGGCACAGAGCTCGACTATGCGCCCGTTGCCGCTCCTTGAAGGCGAGCGAGAATCCTGCGCCATTCGGTCTGTTTGTTTCCGGCAATCGCCTTAGTCGACAACGCCTATGATGCCGATGAGGCGGTGGCGACCATGCACCTGCTGCGCGGGAGCCACGGGAAGGTGCCATCGTCTACGACCTGATTCCGAGCCTGGCGATTGACGCCGACCCGGCCATGCCCGCGCTGAAGCGGATACGGGAGCGTGGTGAGCCCCGCATCGGCTTCATCCGCGGTGTGTCGGCGTGGCTGCGGGCGATGACTTGATCCGCCAGCACCTGGTCCACCAGCACTGTCATGCGACAACCGACGCGCGTGGCGAGCTTGCTACGGCTGATCTCGGCTCGTACGGCCATGAAGCCTTCCAGGCCCTCCTGCTTGACGGGCTCCGGCACCGGACTGGGTAGGCCGTTGGCGGCGGCGCCTGCGACTGGTGAGTAGGCGAAGCAGCCGACCCGGTCCAGCTGCGCCTCTTGCCGAGATCCGAGCAGTTTCTCGGAGTCGGCTTCGCTCTCGCCCGGGAAACCGAGGACGAAGCTGCTGCGTAGAACCAGCTCCGGGCAGATGCGCCGCCAAGCCGCAGGCCGCTCCAGCACCTTCTCGGCCGCCGCCGGGCGGCGCATGGCCTTGAGTACGGTCGGGCTGGCGTGCTGCAGTGGCATGTCCAGGTACGGCAAGATCAGCGCGTCGGCCATCAGCGGCACCAGGCAGTCCACATGCGGATAGGGGTAGACGTAATGGGGCCGTATCCAGGCCGGCAGCTGCCCTAGCGTGCGGCCGGGGTGGCGATGTCGGTGCGCAGCGGGTGGCCCTGCCAGGAGTCGGTGCGGCACTTGAGGTCCAGTCCATAGGCGCTTGTGTCCTGAGAGATGATGAGCAGCTCGCGCACGCGGCTGTCGACGAGCCGTTCGGCGTCGGCCATGACGGCACCAAGGGGCCGGCTCACCAGGGCACCGCGCAGGCTCGGGATGATGCAGAAGCTGCAGCTGTGGTTGCAGCCCTCGGAGATCTTGACGTAGGCATGGTGCGCCGGTGTAAGCTTGTGACCGGTTGCCGGCTGGTGAACGGGTGCGTCGGGTTGGTGCTCGGGCCGCGGCAGGTGAGGATGCACCGCGGTCATGACTTCGCCGTAGGCGTGCGGGCCGGTTACCGGCAGCACCTGTGGGTAAGCCTCTTCGATCAGCGCCGCGCGAGCGCCGAGGCAGCCGGTGACAATGACGCGCCCGTGTGCCGGTCCAGCGCCTCGCCGATGGCGGCCAGCGACTCCTCCACCGCCACGTCGATGAATCCGCAAGTGTTGACGACTACGAGGCCGGCACCGTCATAGCTCGGCGATATGCCTTAGGCGATTTCTGTCAACAAACATACCGCCTGGCTTGTCTTCTCCCCCGCCTGCTTTGTCGCGGCAACGCGCACATAGAACGACTATGCACGCGCTGCCGCTTCGCGAAGGCGGACGAGAATCCTGCGCCATTCGGTATGTTTGATTCCGGCAATCGCCTGAGCCCTCGGCCCGGAGCTGGCTGAGGATGCGCTCAGAGTCCACCGTCGCCTTCGGGCAGCCGAGGCTGACGAAGCACACCTACGGGATGCGCGCAAGCGTGCCCGTGACCGGATGGGGGCGCTGTGACATGCTGCTGGGGGAGAGCTCGTGCGGCAGGGCAGAGATTGCGAGACGTTCTCGGCTCGTTGTCGTCATCGTAATCGACCTGGGCGAGGCTCGGTTACTAACCCCAGCGCCAGAGATTGGTCCCTGACCTCTGCCGGTGTGCACCAGATGGTCGCAGCAGAGCTGCCTAGGATTGCCTACTTGATTTTCTGGCTGGCGTCAGGCGAAACTTGGAGCCGCCCTAGGTAATAACCTGAAGCAACACCAGGACCATGCGATGAAGACCTGTAGCTTCTGCCGGCTCAGCAACCTCTGCAACGATCTCCCCGGCGTGTGTCTGTTGATCCCGTATCTTGCCGTCGCCGTGGTCACCCTCTCCGTCGGCTATCTGTTCGTCACCCAGGAGTTGCTGGTCTGAGCGCATGCCCTGGCCTGCGGTGCGGGCGCGCATGCGGGAAGGCGTCCCTACTCGCCCGATGAGCGACGAGAGTCCGCGGGTCGGCGCTCGCAGCCGTGTCACGCTGCACCTTTCCATCACGCTGGACGACGGCACCGAGGCGCTGTCCAGCTTCGACGCCGAGCCGTTGATCTTCACCATGGGCGACGGCACGCTCGCGCCTAAGCTGGAGGCGCTGCTGCTCGGCTTATCCGTCGGCGTCGACACCCTGCTGTTGGCTGAGGGTGCTGCGGTCTTTGGTCCCGTGGACCCCGGGCTGGTGCAGGACCTGCCGCGCGGCGAGCTGCCCGCCGGCTGCGCGCCCACGCCGGGTCAGGTCATTGTCTTCGATACCCCCGGCGGCCAGGAGACGCCGGGCATGGTTGTGGCGGTGAGCGACCAGCAGGTGCGCGTGGACTTCAATCATCCGCTTGCCCGGCGCGGGCTGCGTGTACGCGCGCAGGTAGTCGCGTTGGGCTAAGGCGATTGCCGGAAACAAACATACCGAATGGCGCAGATTTTCGCTCGCCTTCAAGGAGCGGCAGCGGGCGCATAGTCGAGCTCTGTGCCCGCTGCCGCGACGCAGAAGGCGGGCGAAAGGACAAGCCAGGCGGTATGTTTGTTGACAGAAATCGCCTGAGGCGATTTCTGTCGATGCTCAATCCATCCTGATTGCGTTTCGCCATAGGGGCCGCGGCCGCGAAGTGCTAGCCTAGAATACTCCCTTGCATTCCCCCTGAGCTTGAATCATGCAGGACTACGCGCCGAGCCCTGAGCTGCTCCGCGACCGGGTCATTCTCGTCACCGGCGCAGTTGAGGGTATCGGACGGGCCGTGGCCCGGGCCGCCGCCCGCCACGGCGCCTCGGTGGTCCTCTGCGCCAGGGAGGAGCGGCGCTTGGAGTCGGTGTACGACGAGATCGAGGCCGACGGCAGCCCACAGCCCGCGAGCCTGCCGCTGGACCTGGCCGAGGCGGACGAGCAGCTCTTCTTGGGCGTTGCAACCACCCTGGGGGACGAGCTCGGCCGGCTGGATGGACTGGTGCATTGCGCCTCCTACGTGCCCTTTCTAAGCCGCATCGATGATTACGACGCCAAGGAGTGGGAGCGCGTGCTGCGCGTCAACCTCACCGCGCCCTTCCTGCTTACCCAGGCCTGTCTACCGCTACTGCGCGCCGCGGAGGACGCGTCCGTGATCTTCACGTCCGATCGGGTCGGCCGCCGCGGACTGGCCTATTGGGGTGCCTTCGCGGCCGCCAAGTTCGGCATCGAGGGGATCACGCAGGTGCTCGCGGAGGAGACCCGAGACAGCTCGAGCATCCGCGTCAACAGCCTGGACCCGGGCCCGTTGCGCACCGCACAGCGCCGCCAGCTCTACCCCGGCGAGGATCCCAACACCCTACCGACACCGGATGTCGCCGTGCCTGCTTATCTGTGGCTCTTGGGTCTCGACAGCGCCGGCACTTCGGGGGAAGCACTGACGGCACCGCGGCCGGCAGTGGCCAACTGAAGGTCCTTGCTCCATCCTGGGCCGAGGGCTGCGCGCGTCCATGGAGCCGGCCACCTCAAGTCGAGCCGCGAACGCGGCGCCCACGACGAAATCGCTTGGGGGGCCGCGCTTCCACAGCTGAGAGCCCAGAGCGACGCGCGCCGAACCTGCGAGCATCCGCCGCGCCGTGCGGGTGCGCGCCACCGCGCTACAATCCGGAGTCCAAGCCGACCCCGCCGCCCATCCATGACCCGCGCCCCTGCCAGCTCCGCTCCACCCCGACCGGATACACTCGCATCCGCGGCAGACGTAGGCCTTGTTGCCGACGCCATGCGCCGCCGCGTCCTCGCCTACACGCTGAAGAACAAGGGCGGCTACCTGAGCCAGGCCTGCTCCTCGGCAGAGATCCTCGCGACCCTGTACCTGCGCGTGATGCGGCTCGGCGCAAGCGCCGCGCCCCTGGTACCCAGGTCCTTCGCCGGCGTTCCCGGGCCAGCCAATCCGCGCGCCGTCACTGGCGCCGCCTACAATGGCCCGCGGGCGCCGGCACTGGACAGGTTCATCTTCTCGCCCGTGCACTATGCGCTCGTGCTCTACGCGCTGCTCATCGAGCTGGGCCGATTGGGCCCGAACGGCCTCGACGCCTTCAACCAGGACGGCAGCACCGTGGAGCTCATCGGCGCCGAGCACTCGCCGGGGCATGAGGTGACCGCGGGCTCCCTGGGCCAGGCGTTGAGCCAAGCAGGTGGCATCGCGCTAGCGCGCCGACTCAGGGGCGAGACCGGCCGGGTGTGGGTGTTCATGTCCGACGGCGAATTTCAAGAGGGTCAAACCTGGGAGGCCTTCGCGGCGCTGGCGCACCACCGCCTTGGCAATCTTGGTGTCTACATCGACGCCAATGCGCAGCAATGCGATGGTGCCATGCCGGATGTCATGACCATCGAGCCTTTGGCAGCGCGGCTGCGGGCCTTCGGAGCGCAGGTGCACGAGGTGGACGGCCACGACAGCGACGCGCTGGCGGCGGCGGCCGACGGCTGCGGGACAGGAGACCGGCCCTTGGCCATCATCGCGCGCACGGACCCCTGTCGGGGCATCGAGCTCATGCGCGAGCAGGCACCGAAGCTGCATTACGTACGCTTCAAGTCCGATGCCGAAGTCCGTGCCTTCGAGGACCTCCTGGCGCGTATGAGCGCGGCGGCTCATGCGGAGGTTGGGGCGTGATCGAGACCCTCACCCGCCCGCACCGCGAGCACATGGTCCGCTGGGCCGAGCGCCGGCCCGAGGTGCTGGTGCTCTCCGCGGACCTGACGGCATCCTGCGAGGCCGACGCCTTCCGCGACGCCTATCCGGAGCGGTTCTTCTCGCTGGGCATGGCGGAGCAGAACATGATGGGCTTCGCCGCCGGCCTAGCCCGCGAGGGCTTTTTCCCATACGTCCACAGCTTCGCGGTCTTTGTCACCCGTCGGCCCTTCGACCAAGTGGCCATGGCCATCGCCTACCCCAACCTGCCGGTGCGACTGGTAGGCTTCCTGCCTGGACTCACCACGACCGGCGGTGTCACCCACCAGGCCATCGACGATGTCGGTTTGATGCGGCTGATCCCGAACATGACAGTGCTCGAGGCGGGGGACGCGACAGAGGTGATCTCGGTGCTGGACGTGGCGCACGCGGTGGATGGGCCCGTCTACATCCGCCAGCTCCGCGGCGAGGTGCCCCGGTTGTTCCCCAAGGCGGAGCCTATGCAGCTTGGCCGAGCGCGGCTGCTCACAAAGGGCGGCGACCTCTGCGTCATCTCCAGCGGCATCTGCACCGAAGAGGCCATCCGGGCCATCGCAGCCTTGCGGGCTCGAGGTATGAGCGTGCGGCATCTGCATGTGTCGACCCTGAAGCCCTTCGACGACCCCAAGGTGCTGGAGGCGCTCTGCGCCGTGCGCCTCGGCGTGGTCACCATGGAGAACCACAGTATCATCGGCGGGCTCGGCGCGGCCGTCGCGGAGTTGATGGCGGCGCACGGGATCGGGCGGCAGCTGGTACGGCTCGGGCTCCAGGATACCTATGGACACGGAGCGAGCCGCCCCTACCTGCTGCGCGAATACGGTCTGGATGCGCTGGCACTGGTGCGCGCCGCCGAGGGCCTTGCCGGCGAGCCGCTCGGCATCGACGACAGCGATCTGGCCGCGGTGCGGCTGGGCACCGTGGCGGCAGCGGAAAAGACCGAAGACCTCTGATTGCGCTCGCTCCCGCTGGGGCAGCTATTCGCCGGTCATCGGCTGTCGATGCAGGCGCCAGAAACCCGACTGTTCAGGAGACATCAACATGTCCGATCTCGAGATCCTGTGCGAGCACAAGCCCTCCCCCGCTAAGCTGGAGGTGCTCGGCGTGGAACAATGGCCCATCTGGAAGAAGGAACCCTCCAGCTTCCCCTGGACCTATGACCAGACGGAGACCTGCTACATCCTGCGGGGCAAGTTCAAGGTCACCCCGGAGGGCGGCGAGCCCCAGGAGTTCGCCCGCGGCGACCTGATCACCTTCCCGGCTGGCCTCTCCTGCACCTGGGACATCTCTGAAGCTGTGGAGAAGCACTACGATCTCGGGTGATCATGGGCTATGGCCCAGGATTTTCGCTCGCCTTCAACGAGCGGGAGCGGGCACATCCTCGAGCTCTGTGCCGGCTGGCGCGACGCAAAGGGCGAGCGACAACACAAGCAAGCTG
Source organism: Chromatiaceae bacterium (assembly GCA_028277905.1). Lineage (GTDB taxonomy): Bacteria > Pseudomonadota > Gammaproteobacteria > Chromatiales > Chromatiaceae > Thiohalocapsa. Next base: position 8,824 of record JANQFI010000219.1, read on the forward strand.
GCATCCAAATCGACAGAAATCGCCCAGGCATCCCTGTGCGACTCGGGCTCATCCTTTCACAATACGCCTCAGTATGACCGCCAGCGTCGGGGCAACGCCTTGGACGCTCTCCACGAACATGGTCACGACGCTCCGCAGAGGCCGATGTGATCGCCAAACGCGCACCACGAGAACCAGGGTTGCGGCGTAGCAAACCAAGATCACCATAGTTGCAGAGCCGAATACCAGCGCAGGATTCTCCGTAAGCCAGCCGGGAAACGCGGCCGTCACCGCCAGGCCACTGAACAACCCGGCCGCCGTCGCCAGCAATGCCGGTAGAAGCGCATACGCAGTCTCGCCAAAACCCATCCTCAGAGCCGACCTCTTGACGATTCTCTGCAACATCAGAACCAGCATCACTTCACGGAGCGAGATACCTACCGCAATCGCCACGAGCCCCCACGGCGCCAAGGTGATGACGACACTCAAGGTAATGATCAGCGTAAAGAAATTTGCCAGCGCGAGCTCGCGGACCAGGCCTTGCGCATTGATCAAGCCCCGCAGGGTCAAGGAGACGACCAGCGGCATTGCACCAATCGCCATCACCTGGAGCGGCACACCTGCCCCAGACCATGCCGGACCGTAAATCGCGAGAATCGCCGCAGGTCCCGCTATTACAAGCACCACCAGCAGCGGCAGCGTGACGTTGCTGATGGCCGCAAGGGCTGCCAGGTACTTCGAACGGGATGCGTCTATATCTTCTTGGATTCGTGCCAAGGATCCGAGGAGCAATGGACCCAGGCTTTCCCCAAACTGATCCGATGGAATCCGCGCGAGCGAATAGGCCCGGTTGTAGAGACCCAGGGCCCCGGCGCCCAAGAGCGCACCGATGATCATGTTGTCGACACGGCTACCAGATACGCTGAGTAGATTATTCGCCGTTGTGAACGCAGAATAGCGCAACAGTGGACGGACGGCCATGACACCAGGCCTACCCGGCCGCCAAGGCAATGCACGATAAATGTTGAAGGTATTCACCAGCATGCTGGAGTACCCGGCAAGCACCAACGCGTACACACCCAAGCCGAGCGCAGCGCTCACGACCGCAACCACGGCCGATATGCTAAACGCCCGCATGTTCATGCGCGCGACCTCAGCGAACCGCATATCTCGCCGCAGCAGAGCGAATCCCATCCCGGTATAGGGAGCCAGCAACAGGGTACCCGCCATGGATAGCAGAACAGGGCGGAAATCGGCCTCTGCGTATAGCGCCGCCAAAGGCCCCGCAAGCACGACTAGAACGGATAAGGCAATAACCGCAAGTGAGCACATGGTCCAGAATGCGCCGTCCACCGCTGCTATGTCGAGGACGCGTGCTTGTAGACAGGCCTGCGGCAGCCCAAACTGCGCGGCCATCAGCGACAGGGAGGTAAATGCTGTGACGGCGATGAAGACACCAAACTCGGCCGGGCCGAGCAATCGCGCGAGGACAACCCCGAGGACGAACTGCCCCGCGGTCAAATAGAAATTGCCTAGGTAACTCCACCAAACGGCGAGACGCAGCGCAGCCCGCTTGTTGCCTGTGGAAGAAGCCACCTGTTCTGCGTCAACTCGAGAGGGCACTTAGCTTCCCGACCACAGCGCGTCCTTGATCGCGCGGGACCCTCTGCTAGGGCAAGGAATCTCCGTATTCCTCCACGACCCTCCGGTAGCCCTGCATTTGCGCCGCTCCAAGATCAAACCCATCCCTGCGTACGGCAAGGAAGCAGTCGCGCGCCGCCGATAACAGCTCGCTCTCGTCGTCATTGCCGCGCGTCTCCGCTGCCACGTGGTGCTGCAGTCTTGCCTCCACGAATGTCAAGCCACGCCTGTTGCTGTTATTCGACGGTAGACCGAGAAACCCCGATAGCCGCCCTAGCACCCCTTGCTCATCTCGCAGAAGGTCATCGAAGAACACGAGCTCACGAGCATAATCCGCCGTGCTTGCTATAGCGGCGACATTGTACTGCAGCCACAGCAACGCGCCCTTCTCGGCCGAGAATCCGTTGCGCCGCGCCAGCGATGCGACGACCTCGTCAGGATGTCGCAGCATCAGCACGCACCTTGTATCCGCGAATCTTCTTGCCTGCCTGCCCCACAGCCGGAAGGTCACCGCCAATCGAGGGTCCTTCAAACCGGATACCGGATGCGCCTTCACGGTCTTGCCGATAAGACGTGCAATCCTGTTGGAGAAATACAGCCGCTCCCATAGGCGAAGCCTTGGCACCGAATTCCCGGGTATGTTATCCCAAGCGCACCTGGCGCGTCTTAGGATCCACTCATTCAACACCACGACATCTGGACGCTCGAAGAAGCCCTTTGGGTTGAATCTATTCCCGGTAATGAGATGGTCCCCGAGGAACACGCCGCGCTGGCTCAGAATGCCACCGAGCGCAGACGTTCCGCTGCGGTGCATACCCAGAATGAAAAGCAGGCGCGGCCGCTCGGGGGTATCCAGTTGCCGCTGTTCCAACACACTGCCCTCTCTGCTTAGCCTGAACATAGGACACCGAAGCACCCCATCCCGAATCGCGCAATCGCACCCCATACCAAAGCGCGCGATGCTACCCGGTCTCTCGCCTTGTGCTCGACCAAGCGCGCGGCATCGCCTATGCCTTCCTGCCAGGCGACGCACGGCCACCGAGATCTCGGCAGACCTGTTCGCCAGAAGCCCTTTAGGCGATCGCCGGAAACAAACATACCGATTGGCGCAGGATTTTCGCTCGCCTTCAAGGAGCGGCAGCGGGCGCATCGTCGAGCGCTGTGCCCGCTGCCGCGATGCAGAAGGCGGGCGAAAAGACAAGCCAGGCGGTATGTTTGTTGACAGAAATCGCCTTAGGTCAAGGAAAGGCTTGCGATCTCATCCCGCATGCGGGTGTCCTTGACCACGCGCCGAATTAGCCTATCCATAACCAGGCCACGCGGGCCGGGAAGTGCTTCCCGCAGCGGCGCTTCTATTCCCCCGGCAGCATTATAGACCTGCAGCCATCTTCGATACTGCCAACCCGCGTTCGGGGGCACCTTTGGATTATTCGTCAGAGCTTTACCGAAGAGCCGAACCGAGAGCTCGAAGCGGGATCTCGAACGGATTGGATAATGGTAGACATCAATGTCGCATTCCATGCGGCGCGGCGGCACCTCGTATTCTCCGCTGTGATTACCCATCCCGACCCGCACAAGCCCTTGTGCACGCAGTAGAACCTTGGGTGGAAGGGCCAAATAGTAATAGGGCACTGGCAATCCCTTCACAGCCACGAGATCGCCCCTGTTGCCTAGCCGGACAGGAGCGCGCACGCGGTATATCAGCGTCTCAGGCCATGTCGCATCATCAAGCGCGTTCCAGGATGTCACCATGTTTCGGCGCCGGCAGACGAGCATCTGTACCGACTCGGTCCGATTCCCAGCAGAGCTTCGGATGACGTCCTTGAGCGTTCCTTGCCGCGGACGCCAGAACTCGTCCGCGTCGTTGTTGAGAATCCAGCTGGCACCGAATCGCTCCCGAGCCATGAGCGCCATCTTCGTAACCCAGGCAATCTGCTGGAAGTCCTGGCCGGTCTCGTGAAGCAGGGTAAGAACGCCCTGCTTTTCGTAGTCGACCAGAATGTCGCTGGTTCCGTCAGTCGAATCGTTGTCAGTCGCGATCACGTGATCGACGCCGCGGGCGAGATGATACTCGATGTTCTGAGCAACAATATCGATTTCGTTCCTTACTAGAAGAGTCATTACCAGCTTCATATCTGCCTCTTGCCGCATCGGGTGCAGTCGCATTTCCGGCCTTTGCATCAGAGGGTAGGCCGCATGCGGAGCGCAGGCCCACAACGGACGGGTCCGCATAGCGGCCGCTAGGGCCGCGGATGCGCTATGGGGCTCGCCATGCAAGCCATCGCCTGTGGCTAGACTTATGACTAAGGCCTAGTTGCTCAGGCGCGCCTGCCGTCCTGGCGTCAAGCCGTACCGCAGCAAGAGGCCACCAAGGCAACCGGCCTAGGCGATTGCCGGAGTAAAACATACCCAATGGCGTAGGATTTTGGCTCGCCTTGAAAAAGAGGAAGCGGGCGCATGGTCGAGCCCTGTGCCCGCTGCCGCGACGCAGAAGAGGGGCGTAGAGACCAGCCAGCCGGTGCATTCTTCGACAGAAATCGCCTTGGGATTCGCGGGCGAAGCCAGGGCCCCAGGGAATCGGACCGCGTTTGCGCTACATATCCAGTGCGCACTCGCCACGCTAGCCCGCGTCAGCATGGCAGGCGTTCAAGCAAGGCCCAGCAAGCTGACACAGCCAAGCCGACACAACTCGACGCACGAGCCCGGCGCCGAAGCTGCGATCAAGGCCTACCGCACAGCCGCCGGATAGCACTACTCGTCCCCGAGCTTCGACCTCAGGCGATGCATCTTCATGCCAGCTTGCTCCGCGTCTTGGGCATACTGCCGCGCGCGCTCATAGTCGCCGAGCTTGTAGTAGTCGTTGGCGAGATGATACAAGATGGCACCGCGCCTGGCACCGGCCGCAAGCCCAGCTTCAAGATAGCCGATGGCGGCATTCAGGTCGCCGCGCCGCTCGGTTAGATCGGCTTGCAGAATATAGGTATCTGCCTTCTGCGGATCGCGTTCGATGAGCTCCTGCAGCACCTTCATGGCTTCCTCGTACTGACCCGCTCCTCCCTGTGCTTCAGCATATCGCAGGGACAATTCCTGCCAGAACGGATTGCGCGGTCCGGACTGTTCGCGTACTGCACCGATCAGATTGGCGGCCTCAGCGAATTGCGTCTGTGAAGAGGTCTTGGCTTGCCGCAGCCAGCCAGGGTCTTTGGCGCGCGACATCTGGGTCAGCCCGGCGCAAAAGCTGTGCAGGTTATCCCAATCCGGACCAATACGTTTCCTCCAAAACACGATCTGTTGTTGGTTGACGGGAAAATAGGCGTCCCAACGACGATTGCGGTTGTCGGATGAGTCGGCCATCTTGGCCTTACAGTAAGGTGGGTAAACGTAAAAGTCCTTCTGCGAGGGCTCGAAGCCGGTTCCGCGGGCGCCTGCGTCGCCCGCGCTCCCCATTGCTGCCAGTACGATGGCCATGGTAAGCAGGAGACCAGGTCTGCGGTATGCGGAACTGCGACTGTACATCAAGGATGGACTCTGCGCCTCAGAGTACGAGTGGCGTTGGCCCTCAACCGGAGCAACTGCATCATCTGGCAACATGATACTGGATCTTGAAGAGCCACAGCTGCTGGAGTGACTGGCAACGCGAGCACCTGGGGCCAGGACTCTAGCTATGGGCGAGAAGCTTCGTGTCTCGGCGAGCAAGAGCTTCGCCGAGGGTTTCGGAATCTCCGCATCGCAGCACTAGCCGCCGAGCCGCTCCACCCGTTGAAAGCCGCGTGGCAGCAATCCGCCCCGCCGACCGCGCTCACCGCTATAGCTCAGGACATCGTCCGATTTCAGGGTCATCGTCCGCTTGCCGGCGGTCAGCACAAGGCCGGCGCCCTCCGCAAGCACGGTGACCGCGACGACGAATTCGTCTCGCGCTTTGGCTCTGGAAGCCGGGATCCCAATGATCTTGTTGCCCTTGCCCCGGGCAAGCTGGGGGAGATCGGCAGCGGGAAACACCAGCAGGTGCCCGCTGCTGGTGGCGGCGACCACCAGGTCGGCACCACTGTCGGGTACTGGCGCGGGCGCCAGCACGCGTGCCCCCGGTGGCAGTGTCAGCACTGCCTTGCCGCCCTTGGGCTTCGCGTACAAGTCCGCAAGGCTGCAGATGAAGCCGTAGCCCGCGTCGGAGGCCAGCAGCCAGCGCCCTTCCGGCTCGCCGCCGAGCACGGCCACGAAGCCGGCGCCTCGGGGCGGATCAAGGCGTCCGGTGAGCGGCTCGCCCTGCCCCCGCGCCGATGGCAGCGAATGTGCCGGCAGTGAATAGGATCGTCCGCTCGAGTCCAGGAATACGACTTGTTGGTTGCTGCGCAGCCGGGCGGCACCGAGAAATCCGTCCCCCGCCTTGTAGCCTAAGGCGCTGGGGTCGATGTCATGGCCCTTGGCCTGGCGGACCCAGCCCTTGGTGGAAAGAACCACCGTCACTGGCTCGCTCGGGCTGAGCTCGGTGTCGTTGAGCGCCTGTGCCGCCTCGCGGTGCACCAATGGCGAGCGGCGCGCGTCGCCATGGGTCTCCGCGTCACGCTCGATCTCCTCGATGATCAGATCCCGCAGCCGCCCGGCGTCGTCGAGTATACCCCGCAGGCTGTCGCGCTCGAGCTCGAGCTCCTCCTGCTCGCGGCGGATCTTCATCTCCTCCAGCCGTGCCAAATGCCGCAACCTGGTATTGAGCACATACTCCGCCTGGGCGTCGGTGAGCTCGAAGCGCGCCATGAGCACCGGCTTGGGCTCGTCCTCGGTGCGGATGATGCGGATCACCGCGTCGAGGTTCAGGAAGGCGATCAGCAGACCTGCCAACAGGTGCAGACGCTCAAGCACCTGATCCAGGCGGTGCTGAAGCCGGCGTCGGACTGTGGCCCGCCGGTGGTCGAGCCACTCGGTGAGGATCTCGCGCAGGCTCATCACCCGCGGGCGTCCGTCCATGGCGATCATGTTGAGGTTCACGCGATAGCCGCGCTCGAGGTCCGTGGTGGCGAACAGATGCGACATGAGCCGCGGCACGTCGACCCGATTCGAGCGCGGCACCATGACCAGCCGGGTCGGGCACTCGTGGTCGGACTCGTCCCGCAGATCCTCGATCATGGGCAGCTTCTTCGCCTGCATCTGCCCCGCGATCTGCTCCATGATGCGGTTGCCCGAGACCTGGTAAGGCAGGTCGGTGATGACGATCTCACCCTGCTCCAAGGCATAGCGCGCCCGCTGCTTGATGCTGCCGACGCCGGTCTCGTACAGACGCCTCAGCTCATCCGGCGGCGTGATGATCTCGCCTGCGGTGGGCAGGTCGGGCCCCGGGACATGGCGCATCAACGCGGCGATGTTCGCCTCCGGGTGCCGCAGCAGGTGGATGCAGGCGCGCGCAACCTCGCGCAGGTTGTGAGCCGGGATGTCCGTGGCCATGCCGACCGCGATGCCGGCCGCCCCGTTCAGCAGCACATTGGGCAGCCGCGCCGGCAGTAGCTTCGGCTCCTGCAATGTACCGTCGAAGTTGGGCTGCCAATCGACCGTCCCCTGCCCTGTCTCCGCCAGGAGCACTTCCGCGTAACGCGCCAGCCGTGCCTCCGTGTAGCGCATGGCAGCGAAGGACTTGGGGTCGTCCGCGGAACCCCAATTGCCCTGCCCGTCGATGAGCGGATAGCGGTAGCTGAAGGGTTGCGCCATCAGCACCATGGCCTCGTAGCAGGCGCTGTCGCCGTGTGGGTGAAACTTGCCCAGCACGTCGCCGACGGTACGCGCGGACTTCTTGAACTTGGCTGTCGCCGCCAGACCCAGCTCGGACATGGCGTAGAGAATACGCCGCTGCACGGGCTTCAGGCCGTCCCCGACGTGCGGCAGCGCACGGTCGAGGATGACGTACATGGAATAGTCCAGGTAGGCGCGCTCGCTGAACAGGTGGAGTGGGAGGCGCTCCAGCCCCTCCGCGTTGTACCTTGTCAGGTCATTCATGGGCTAGCAGGTACCAGCCCGCTGTGCCGACACCGAGCAGACCGGCACGGAGACCCGGCCCTCAGTGGGTGCCGGCACCGCGTAACGAAGCCTCCACCATCATCCAGAGCACATGCAGCACGAGCCAGGCATACAGGGCCGCGACCACATCATCCAGCATGATGCCGAGGCCCCCCTTGACGCGGCCTTCGAAGCCGGCGATGGGCCAGGGCTTGGCGATGTCGAAGGCACGAAACAACAGGAAGCCCGCGATCATCCACATGATACCGGCGGGGGCGGCAATCATCGCGATCAGGAAGCCGACGACCTCGTCCCAGACGATGGCGGGCGGATCATCGGCGCCGAGCTGCTCGGCGACGGTGCCGACCGTCCATACCCCGGCCGCGAACAGGCCGGCGACGACCAGCACATAGAGCAGCACGGGTAACATCGACAGGACCAGGTACAGGACGACACCCACGAGGGTGCCGAGGGTGCCAGGCGCCATCGGCGACAGCCCCGCGCCGAAGCCGAAGGCGAGCCAGTGCTTGGCATCCGAGGTATTGAAGTTGAGTGCGGTGGTCTCCGCGGGTGAACGCATTCCGAAGCCCCTTATCCGGCAAGAGTGATCAGAATCAAAGTGATCAGAGACAAAGCGGTGCTCGATTAGCGGCGCATTGTCTCATACTGGTTGTCTCATACTAGTTGTCTCATACTAGGTCGTGGCGAAATGATCATAACCGCCGCCGGTGGCGGTCCAGCCACTGCCGTCGGCGCGCACCAGCCGCAAACCCTGCCCGGGGACGATCTCGCCAATGATGGTGATCGGGCAAGCCGCCGCCGCCGCCAACACCGGCAGCTGCCCGGCCGCGGCGCGTGGCAACGTGAAGCAGAGCTCGTAGTCGTCGCCGGAGGCGAGCGGCAGCGACCAGTCTTCGTCCGCGGCCACGACTGCCGCCACCTGATCCGCCAGCGGCAACCGCTCCAGCTCCACACAGGCCGCGCAGCCGCTGGCGTCCAGCACATGACCCAGGTCCGAGACGAGCCCGTCCGACAGGTCGATGGCCGCGGTTGCCAAGCCGCGGAGCACCTCGCCCAGGGCGATGCGCGGCGCCGGTCGCTCCAGCCGCCGGCGCAGATAGTCATCCAAGGGGTCGCCGCGCCTCAGGTGCCGTAGCGCGAGTCCAGCGTCGCCGAGGGCGCCGCTGACGCAGACGATGTCTCCGGGCTGGGCTCCGCCCCGGCGCAGGGCATGGCTCACGGGCACCAAGCCGTGCGCTTGCACGGTGATGGTGAGCGGGCCACGCGTCAGGTCGCCGCCGACCAGGCGTACATCCTCGGCCGCGGCCAGCTCGCCGAAGCCGCGCACGAAGGCGCCGAGCCATGCCTCATCGGCGGCGGGCAGCGTGAGTGCCAGGGTCGCCCAGGCGGGCTCGGCGCCGACGGCGGCGAGGTCGCTCAGATTCACCGCCAGCGCCTTCCAGCCGAGCGCCTCGGGATCGCAGTCCGGCAGGAAGTGAACCCCTGCCACCAGGGTGTCGACACCTACCGCCAGCTCCCGGCCGTCGGGCACGCCCAGCAGCGCGCAGTCGTCACCGACGTCCACGAGCACGTCGTCGCGTCCGGCACCGACGCCGCTGAGGTGCCGGCGGATCAGATCGAATTCCGACATCAGAGCCTGGACAATCGCATGGGGTCAGGGCGGCGCATGGGTCAGCGCCCTAAGGCGGCGCGCTCCGTCGCACGTACACGCCGGCTCAGCTTATCCAGGACGCCATTGACATATCTATGGCCTTCGGTGGCACCAAACTCCTTGGCCAGGTTCACCGCCTCGTTGATGACGACGCCCACCGGCAGTTGCGGCGCGTGCAGCAGCTCGTAGGCGCCGATACGCAGGATGCTGTGCTCCACCGGGTCCAGGCTGGCGGGAGCGCGGTCCAGCAGTGGGCGCAGGGCATCGTCGATCTCGTCCGCATGCTCACCGACGCCACGCACCAGCGCGCTGAAGAGCTGAACGTCGTAGCGGGCAGCCCGCGCCGGCCCATCCGTCTGAGGCCCGTGCGGCGCCGCATCCGATTCACCGAGCAGGTCCGCGGCGAGCGCCGCCGCCCACTCCGGGTCATCGAGGAACTGCGGCAAGATCTCTGCCGGGCTGCCCCTGCTCAGCTGCCATTGGTACAGCGCCAGCAGCGCATAGCGGCGGGCTTCGCTGCGCGGGCCAGCCATTACTCCAACTGCCGCAGCAGGTCGACCATCTCCAATGCCGACATGGCCGCCTCGGCCCCCTTGTTGCCGGCCTTGGTGCCCGCGCGCTCGATGGCCTGCTCGATGGTATCCACGGTGAGCACGCCGAAGGCGACGGGAACACCGTGATTCAGGCTCACCTGGGCAATGCCCTTGACGCACTCACCGGCCACGTACTCGAAATGCGGCGTGCCGCCGCGGATCACGGCACCGAGGGCGATGATGGCGTCATAGCCGCCCTTGGCGGCGACGCGCGCGACTGTCACCGGCATCTCGAAGGCGCCGGGCACCCGCACGATGGTGAGGTTGGCCTCTGCTGCGCCGTGGCGGAGCAGGGTGTCGACGGCGCCCTTCTCCAGACTCTCGACGATGTAAGCGTTCCAGCGCGACACCACCAGGCAGAAACGGCCCTGGTCGGCGCGCATGGTCCCTTCGATGGTCTTGATCATCTGGTGTCACCGAACTGGTTGCTGATCGCAGCGGGGACGCCGCTGGCACGGCGTCTCTCATCGCGGCGGGTACGCCGCTCCCATGGGCTTTGGGCGATTGTTGTCGATCTTCATACCAGCTTGCTCGTCTTTGCGCCCGCCTGCCGTGTCGCGCCATGGGTTGCATCCTGCGGCCATGCGCCTGTTGGCACGTCTCGCAGCCAGACGGAAATCCGGCGCAATCCGGTACGAGCATTCCCGGCAATCGCCTCAGCCGCCGACGTACTCCACCACTTCCAGGTCGAAGCCGGAGATGCCGTGCATGGCCTTCGGCGCGCTCATCACGCGCATCTTGCGGACACCCAGGTCGGCGAGGATCTGCGCACCGATGCCGTAGGTGCGAAGCTCATTGCGGTCGCGCTTGATGGGCGGCGCCTGGGTCTCGGGGTCCACGTCGCTCAGCTCTCGTACCTTGGTCAATACGTCGTTCGAGTGATCGCGGTTGCGCAGCACCACGATCACGCCCTCGCCCGCCGCGGAGATCTGCTGCATCACGTCCTTGAGCGGCCAGCCACACGCGGGGTGATAGGCGCCGAACAGGTCGCACAGGGTGTTCTGCAGATGTACCCGTACCAGCACCGGCCGCTCCGGCGACACATCGCCCATGACCAGCCCCAGGTGCACCTCGTTCTCGATGGTGTCGCGGTAGGCGGTGACGCGGAAGTTGCCGAATTCGGTCGCCAGGTCGCAGCGGTCCTCGCGCACGACCGCCTTCTCATTGGCGACCCGGTAGTGAATCAGGTCCGCAATGGTGCCGATCTTGAGCCCGTGCTCGGCGGCGAAGGCCTCCAGATCCGGCCGCCGCGCCATGGTGCCGTCCTCGTTGAGCACCTCGACGATGACCGCCGCGGGCTCGAACCCGGCCAGTCGCGCCAGGTCGCAGCCCGCCTCTGTGTGTCCGGCGCGCACCAGAACGCCACCCGGTTGCGCCATCAGCGGAAACACGTGGCCGGGTTGCACCAAGTCCGTGGACTTGGCGTCCGGCGTCACGGCGGCACGGACCGTTTGCGCCCGGTCCGCGGCTGAGATCCCGGTAGTAACACCGCGGGCGGCCTCGATGGACACGGTGAAGGCCGTCGAGTGCGGCGCGCTGTTGGCGTTGACCATCAGCGGCAGATGCAAGCGCTCACACCGAGCCTTGGTGAGCGTGAGGCAGATCAGCCCACGGCCGTAGGTGGCCATGAAATTGATCGCCTCGGGCGTCACGCAGTCCGCCGGAAGCACCAAATCGCCCTCGTTCTCGCGATCCTCGTCGTCCATGATGATGACCATCCGCCCGGCGCGGAGATCACGGATGATCTCTTCGGTTGAGCTCAGCGGCATAATGGTCGGGAGACAGGGCGGGCAACAGCGAAAATAGCCGGGCAGATTATCACAGCGGCCGGTGTGCGTCATCGTCAGTTGGCAAACCCGTGTCGGCGCAGCAACTCGAGGGTAATGGGCTCGGCGGCCGCGTCCGCCGCTCGGTCGCCGAGCAGCAACCGTTCCAAGTAGCGGGCGATGAGGTCCACTTCGAGATTTACATGCGTGCCGGAGCGGTAGTCGCGGACAATAGTCTCGGCGAGGGTATGAGGTACGATGTTCAGTTCAAACACACAGCCCACCACCCTGTTCACCGTCAGGCTCGTACCATCCACAGAGACTGACCCCTTGTGCGCGATGTACCGCGACAACCCCGCCGGGGCATGGATCTGCAGTTGCCAGGAGCGGGCATCCTGACGCACCTCCAGCACCTGGCCAACGCCGTCCACATGCCCGCTGACCAAGTGCCCGCCCAGGGGGCTGGACAGCGTGAGCGCCGTCTCCAGGTTCACCCGCGCGCCAGGCCCGAGGGCGCCCAAGGTCGTGGCGGACAGGGTCTCCCGAGACACGTCGGCCGAAAAGCGTCCCTGATCCAGGGCCACGACCGTGAGACAGACCCCGTTGACGGCGATGCTATCGCCCGAGCCCAGGATGCCGAGGTCCAACTTGCCGGACCGCACGGTCAGGCGCATGTCGCCACCGACGGGCGCGATCCGCTCGATGCTGCCAACTGCCTGAATCAAACCCGTAAACATGCGAGCTCCGCTCCGATTGACTGGCTCGACGCCGCCCCACGCAAGCGTGCGGCGGCGCGCTCTGACCTGGGCGTCAATCCACGCGCAGGAAATCCGCCCCGCGCGGTCGCTCGAAGCGGAACATGGAGTACTGGAGCTGGGGATTGCGGTCCACGTTGGTGAAGATGAAGCGCGTGAGCTGGCCGAAACGGTCCTCCATCAGCATCGTGTCCAGCTCGCCGTCGATGAAGCCGATCTGCAGCTTTGCGACATCGGTATCGCGCGTCTTCGGAATCAGCTCGGCCCAGGTGCGGTGGTCCGCCCGGTCGAGGCCGCGGATCTGGAAATACTGCTCCGGCGGCTCGCGACTCGCCAGCAACTGGGCCGGTGTGCCATCCAGGACCTTCTTCTGGCTGGTATGGGTGACCTGGTTCAGCTCGGTATCGTGCACATAGATGCGCTTGCCATCGGCGACGATGCGCTGCGGAGTCGGCGCGTCGTACTCCCACAGGAAGCGATTCGGCCGCAGCAGATAGAAGGTGCCGCTGGTCTCGAGCGCGCGGCCGCCGTCGGCGGGGATGGTGATCTGGCGAAAGTCCGCCTTCAGGGCGTTGAGTCCGCGCAGATAGTCGGCAACCTCCTTGGTGGCATCGGCGGAGCCGAGGGCCGCGGTAGCAACGACAGCCATCAGCACCGGCGCCAGGCGCAGCAGAAGGTGCGGCTCGCGGCGCGGGTGCAGCAACTGCCAATACAACAACCCCCAATACAATAGCGCGATGTTCAGCAAGCTCAGCCCTCCACGGGCGCAGGCGCCAGTACTTCGCGGTTGCCGTTGGTCTCCGCCGGACCGACGACGCCGATCCGCTCCATCTCTTCCACCAACCGCGCCGCTCGGTTGTAACCGATCTTGAGCTTGCGCTGCACCCCCGAAATGGATGCGCGGCGGCTCTCGACGACGTATTGCACGGCCTCGTCGAACAGCGGATCATGGGCTTCGACATCGCCGCCGCTCTTAGGCTCCGGATCGATGCCGGGCAGGTGCTCGCCGGGTTCTTGCAAGATGCTGCCGATGTAGTCGGGCTCGCCCTGCTGCTTGAGGAACTCCACCACCCTGTGCACCTCGTGGTCGTCCACGAAGGCCCCGTGCACCCGCTGCGGGATGCTGCCCCCGGGCGGTAGGTAGAGCATGTCGCCATGGCCCAACAGATGCTCCGCGCCCATCTGGTCCAGTACTGTGCGGGAATCTACCCGTGCCGAGACCTTGAAGGCCATGCGCGTCGGGATATTGGCCTTGATGAGGCCGGTCAGCACGTCCACGGACGGGCGCTGCGTGGCCAGCAGCAGGTGAATACCCGACGCACGGGCCTTTTGCGCCAAGCGGGCGATGAGCTCCTCCACCTTCTTGCCCACCACCATCATCATGTCGGCCAGCTCATCGATGATGACGACGATGTAGGGCAGCTTCCCGAGGGTCGGAATCTCCGGCTCGCCGGCCTCGCCCAAGGCCGACGCTGCGTCGTCAGCGGATCCGATCAAAGGATCCGGGATGGGCTCGCCAGCGGCGATGGCATCGGCCACGGCGCGGTTGTAGCCAGCGATGTTGCGCACGCCCAGCGATGCCATGAGCTTGTAGCGGCGCTCCATCTCGCCGACGCACCACCGTAGCGCATTGGCGGCTTCCTTCATGTCCGTGACGACGGGGGTGAGCAGGTGCGGGATGCCCTCGTACACCGAGAGCTCCAGCATTTTCGGGTCCACCATGATCAGCCGCACGTCTTCGGCGCTGGACTTGTACACCAGGCTCACGATCATCGCGTTGATGGCCACGGACTTGCCGGAGCCGGTCGTGCCGGCGATGAGCGCATGCGGCATGCGGCCCAGGTCCGCCACCACGGGCGCTCCCGCGATGTCGGTGCCCATGCCGATGGTGAGCGGAGACTTGGCCTCCCGGTAGGCACAGGAGCCAAGCGTCTCGCGGAGATACACCATTTCGCGTTGGTCGTTGGGTACTTCCAGTCCGATCACCGACTTGCCCGGGATCACCTCCACGACGCGGACGCTCACCTTGGACAGCGCCCGGGCGATGTCCTTCGCCAACCCGGTGATCTTGCTCACCTTGACGCCCGGCGCCAGCGCGAGCTCGAACAGCGCCACCACCGGACCCGGATGCACGGCCACTACCTCGGCAACGACGCCGAACTCCGCAAGCCGCGCCTCCAGTTCCCGCGACATCTTCTCCAGCTGTTCCGGGCTGACAGCGCGGCTGCTCTTCCGCGGCGGGTCCAGCAGCTCCAGCGGCGGGCGGTCGCCCGCGCCGCGGGCGAGCCGGGGCAAGGGTAGCTGGTGCTTGTCGGCGGCGGGCTTGCCGCGCTTGCTCGCAGGCCGCGCCGGTAGCGGTTCGGCCTCACGCAGGGCGCGGCGTGCACCTGGACTTGGCGATGCGGTGCGGGGGCTGCTGGCGGTGGCGAAGCGTGACAAGTCCGTGAGACCCTCCGGCTCGATGTCAAGCAGATCGGTCCCGTCATCGAGCCCGTCGTGGCTAGCATGCCTGGGCGCTATGGACGTCTCGGTATCGGCCTGCACCATCGTTGGGAAGACCTCCGCATCGACATGATCGGCGTCGGGCCCGCGTTTGTCCTGATGCCGGCCCGGACGCGGCCGGGGCAGCTTCCGCAGACCCGCCGCCGGCGCCCGCAGAACCGCCAGCGTCAGCGCCCCGAGGCCATCCACGACCTGCAGCGGACTGATGCCCGTTGCGAGCATGAAGCCGACCAGAAACAGCGCGGTGAGCGCTAGGGACCCACCCGCGGGCCCGAACGCAAGCTGCGCATACTGGGTAATCAGCAGGCCTAGGCCGCCGCCGATGCCATTCGGCAGATCCTGCAGCAGGTGTGCCCCGTAGATACTCGCCAGTGCCGCGCCGGACGTGAGCAGGAGCACGAATCCCACCCAACGCAACGCCAGCCAGTACAGCTTGGTCTCCGGCTCCGGCGCGCGCTGGCGGAAGACCAGGTACGCGCTCCAGGCCACCATCAGCGGCAATAGATAGGCGAAGACACCAAACAGGAACAACGCCAGGTCCGCGAGCCAGGCGCCGATGCGCCCGCCGGCGTTGGCGACGCGCTCGCTGTCCCCGACGAAGGACCAGCCCGGATCGCTGGGCGAGTAGCTCGCCAACGCCAACACCAAATAGAGCGCCGCGCAGATCAGCGTCCACATGGCGCCCTCGCGCAACGCCCGGTCGAGGTAATCTCCGAGTGTCAGTTGCCCCGCGCGTGTAGCCTGGCTCACGAAATCCACCTCTTCGTCGAAATCGGCAGTTTGATTATATCCTTATCGGCGCTTGCTCGCGTGCTTTCGATGCTCACGGGTGCGCGGCACCGGCAGTCTGCTCACAGCCACCATGCCTCGAGCTCGTCGCCAGTCGCCTGCTGCCGCGGGCGCGGTCGCCAAATCGCAAGCGGTCGCGCGAGTGCACCGACGATCGCGCGACTATAGGCCAGCGCCACCAGCAGAGACAGCGGCAACAAGGCCGCAACCACCAGCGATGCCGCCACCTGTTGGTCCGGGGCCGCGCCATCGCGAAGCACCGACATCGCCCAGGCGCCCAGGCCCTTGGCCCCGGCATGGAGCCGGAGCATGGCGTCTACCAGGCCCTCTGCCGCGAGCCGTCCGTCCGGCATACTGTAGCTCAGCGCGGCGCGCCAGCTCAGGCCACGGTAATCATCGCCGCTCGCCAGCAGCAGCACCGCGATGGACTCCCCCCACAGCAGTAGCGTGCTGAACCAGACGGCCCAGCGGCGCGCGAGCGCGAACAGGTAGGTGCGCTTGACCGCATCCGCGAGCAGGCCCGGCAGGCGCGGCATGAGCAGCGCCAGAATCAGCACGTCCAACAGCAAGACGGACCCGCCGCGTAGGTCCAGGGACAGCGCGGCGGTCATCAGCAGCAGCGCCAGCAGCAAGGCCTGTGCGGTCTCGAGGACCACCACCAGCGGCACGATTGCCATGAGCCGATCGAGCCAGCTGCCGGCGGTGAGGTACTCGCTGCGAAAGGCGTGCCTCCGGCAGAAGGCCCACTCGGCCCCGGACATGGCCACCGGCAGGGCCAGCACCAGCAGAAATGCCAGCCCGCCAAGATCCCCTAGGTGCCGCGCACTGAACTGCCACAGCAACAGTACCACCCAGACTGCGAGCATCGAGGTCAGTCGCGGCAGCATGTGCGTCTTCATCGCACCCGTCCCGTCGGTGGCTGATAGCGCGGGCCGCCGGCGCGCGCTGCGCGGGCCCCTCCCCGCCGCGCAGTGTAGCCAGTCCCGGGGAGGGAATCTGTGCCGTCGGTCCGATCCGGATACGCCCGATGCGGCGCAGCACAGGCCAGCACGGCCGCCGCCTCGGCCACCACCGCGTACCAGGTCGCGTTCCAGTGGCCGAAGCAAGGTCTGCCTCCGGGGAACCCATGCGACGCCCGCCGCCAGGCTGCACGGCGCGGCTCGCGATAGATGCCTATGTCGATGCCGGGCTCGTGCGGCTCACCGGCACCCTTGCCCCTAAGGCGATTTCTGTCAACAAACAGACCGCCTGGCTTGTCTTCTCGCCCGCCTGCTTTGTCGCGGCAACGCGCACAGAGAACGACTATGCACGCGCTG
>JANQFI010000692.1 GCA_028277905.1 Chromatiaceae bacterium
GGGATTGCGATGGGTGTAGAGCACGACCTCGGTCGCCGGACAGAGCTGCCGGCACTTCTGCTCGTCCTCCAGGAAGCGCGACGGCGTGGTCTGGAACGAGATCGGGAAGTAATAGCCGTCGCAGGTGCGCACGCACAGCGTCCGGAAGGTTGAGGACTGATAGCCGCCCGGCATGGGCAGGATCCTGGCGCCTCCGCCGAACAGCCCGCCGAAGCCGAACAGGCCGCGCTGCCGGCTCGCCGCCGCCTGGTATTGCCGGCCGCAATTATTCTGCGCGAGCGCGGCGATGATGGTCTGGCGTTGGCCTTCCATGCCGCCGCCTTGCAGGCGCTGCAACTCCATCTGGGTTTGGTTCATCCTGGCGCGCATATTCTGGATCCGCGCCTTGAGCGGCCGGCAAGCGGCCGGCTGGTTGACGAACAACGAGAGGATTCCGACATTCCCGCAGCCGAGGCGACGCGAGCGGGCGAGCAGCCGGTCGAGTTGATACTGCTGCTCGTTGAATATCTGCTCGTACTGCCGGGCATGGTCGTTCTGGCCGGGATCGCCGCGGTTGAGCATCGCGAGCTGGCTTTCCAATCGCGCGCATAGCGGGCTCGCCTGGGAGCCCCCGCTCGGCGGGTAGTATTGCGCGAGCGCCTCGCCCTCTGACGCCGAAACAGTAAGGATCGCCGCCATCCCCAGGGCAAATGCTCTTGCGGTGGCGGCGGCATTCGCCGGTTTGTCCCGCGCAGCGTCGTACGCGCCGGGGTGGACCCGCGCTCGCTTGGCCGGACCATGCTGTTGCCGGCGACGACCTGCTCTCATGCATTCCCCCGCTGCGCGGCTGCGTGGCCGAGGCCGGACTCACCCTTTCGTTCATGCGAGCAAGCGCTGCAATGGTGACCAAAGTGTGGATTGATCTGGAAAATCAGCGATTTCCGCGCGATGTGCGCAATGCTCGTTGAGCAGCGAATCGCCCGGGCAGCGATTCCATTCGAGGCTGCACCGTCATCCACCGGGACCAGGCAATCAGCGGCGCTGCTTGCCCGTCGCGAGGATCAGGCGTTCGGCCTCTGGAAGATCGAAGCGCGGCGCCAGTCCGAGGATCGGCGCAATGCGGGCGATCACCTTGGCGGCGGTCGGCGCCGCGTTCCAGCCCGCCGTCGCATAACCATAGGTTTTTTTGGTCGGCTGCGGCTCATCGAGCATCACCAGCACGAGATAGCGAGGCGTGTCCGCCGGCAGCACGGCGATGAAATCGGTGAGGAGCTTTTTCTTGCTGTAGCGCCCGTTGATGACCTTCTCGGCGGTGCCCGTCTTGCCGCCGACATAGTAACCTTTCACGTCGGCCTTCGACCCGCTGCCCTTTTCGGTGTTCAGCCGCATGAGGTAGCGCATGGCGAGGCTGGTTTGCGGCTTGAGCACGCGTCTGGCGAGGGCGCGTGCGTCGTCCTCGCTGCGGCGCAGGAATGTCGGCGGGATGAGGTGTCCGCCATTCATCAGCGCACCGAAACCCATCAATGCCTGCAAGGGCGCGACCGACAATCCGTGTCCGAATGAGATGGTGACGGTGTTGAGCTCGCTCCAACGCTTGGGCACCAAGGGCTCGGCGCTCTCCGGCAATTCGGTACGCAGCCGGTCGAGCTGACCGATCTTGCGCAAGAAGGCCCGGTGTCCGTCGATGCCCACTGCAAGCGCCATCTTGGCCGCGCCGATATTCGACGAATAGGTGAATACCTCCGGAACGGTCAGAACGCGTCGTTGCGCGTGATAATCGCCGATGCTGAACCTGCCATAGCGCAGCGGGGCGCGCGCATCGAAGGTCGACTCGAGCGTTGCCTTGCCGGCATCGAGCGCCATCGCAATGGTGAGCGCCTTGAACGTCGAGCCCATCTCGAAGACGCCGGTGGTCAGCCGGTTGATGCGCTTGGGATCGAGCGCCTCCTTCGGGTTGTTCGGGTCGTAGTCCGGCTGCGAGACCATGGCGATGATCTCGCC
>JANQFI010000240.1 GCA_028277905.1 Chromatiaceae bacterium
GTGCAGCTTCCAGGCCAGCGACAGGAACTGGGTGTGGCTCTTGGCCAGGAGCCACCAGTGCCGCGGATAGAAGGTCAGCGGGTTCTCCAGCGGCAGGCCCGGCCGGCGGTCCCGGCGGGAGCGCCGGCGCATGTAGCCGCCCTCCAGCGGGTGGATGTGCTCGAAGGTCTTGCAGCCGTAGAACCAGAGCATCAGGAACAGCACCTTGCCCGGGCTCATGCCGCAGGCCACGGCGCGGCGCATGATCCGCTCCATGTGGTCGAGCGTGTAATAGGTCTCCCAGGCCTTGTGGTAGGTCTCCTGCCACTCCTCGCGCGACATGATCGGGTGCTCGGCACAGACGTGCTCGAGGTCGTACTTGTTCATGTCGGGGTCCATCCAGACCCCCTCGCGGGTCAGCGTCTGGTGGTCCTCCGAGCCCGGCAGCGGGGTCAGACAGAAGAACTCCAGCAGGTCGACCGGCAGCTCGTTCTTGATGATCTCGACGTCGCGCAGCACCCGCTCCTGGGTGTCGCCGGGGAAGCCCAGGATGTAGCCGCAGTAGGTCATCGCGCCCACGCTCTTCCACATCTGGAGCATGGTGCGGTACTCGGTGATGCGGTTCTGGCGCTTCTTGGCGGCGATCAGGTTGTCGGGATTGATGTTCTCCAGGCCGATGTAGACCCGGGTGCAGCCGGCGCGCCCGGCCTTGGAGACGAAGTTCGGGATCTTGTGGCAGAGCGTGTCGACCTGGATGATGAAGGCGATGTCCAGGCCCTCGCCCTCGCGCAGCTCGATCAGGCGGTCGAAGATGACCTCCCAGTTCTTGTTGCGGGCGAAGTTGTCGTCGGTGATGAAGAAGCGGTTGACGCCCTGGGCCAGATTGCCGCGCACGATCGCCTCGATGTCGTCGGCGGTGCGGTAGCGCGACTTGCGGCCCTGCACGTTGATGATCGTGCAGAAGGAGCACTGGAAGGGGCAGCCGCGCCCGGCGTCGAAAGAGGTATGGGCACCGGCGGTGCGCTTGACCCGCTCCTGGGGCAGCAGCGGCGCCGTCGCGCCCTCCAGGCCCGGCAGATCCTTCATGGTGTTGTAGACCGGCTTGAGCGCATTGGCGTAGGCGTCGCGCAGCACCTCGTCGAGCCGGCCCTCGGCCTCGCCGCAGTAGATCGAGATGCCGGCGTCGAGCGCCGCCTGGATGTCGGCCGGCAGCGCCGGCAGCATCGACATGCAGCCGCTGACGTGGAAGCCGCCTATGCAGACCTGGATGCCGGCCTCGACCAGCGGCCGGGCGATGTCGACCGCGCGCGGGAACTGGTTCGACTGCACGCCGATCAGCCCGACCATGCCTTTGCCGCTGCGGCGGATGTACGCGGCGATGCGCTCGGGCCGGATGCGGGTGTTGGTCTCGTCGTAGGCGTCGATGACGATCTCGACGTCGGGGCCCA
>JANQFI010000259.1 GCA_028277905.1 Chromatiaceae bacterium
TGACCTGCGCCCCTTGGCTCCCTCATTCATAAGGAGAGTCCTGTTTCTGCATAGCGCATTGGTGATGGGTTTGCGAGCGCGCCGGGCGTGGAGCCCTCAGCCTGCTCAAGCGCCCGGCGCGCATATGTGGGCGTGGCTCCATCGAGGGCCGAGTGCGGCCTGACGGTGTTGTAGTCGTATCGCCAGATGGCAAGCTTCCGCCGAGCGTCAGCGAGGCTCGTAAAGACCTCCTCGTTCAGCAGTTCGTCGCGCAGACGGCCGTTGAAGCTTTCGATGAACGCGTTCTGGGTCGGCTTGCCGGGCGCGATATAGCGCCAGGCCACGCCGGCCTCGTTCTGCCATTCGAGGACGGCGCGGCTGGTCAGCTCCGTGCCGTTGTCGCTGAGGATCGTCGCCGGCTTGCCGTAGAGCCGGATCAGGCTGTCGAGCTCGCGGGCGACGCGCCGCCCCGAGAGCGAGGTGTCGGCGATGAGAGCGAGGTTCTCACGCGTGCAGTCGTCAATGACCGCGAGAATGCGGAACCGGCGGCCGGGCTCGAACACGTCCGAGAGGAAGTCCAAAGACCAGCGGTCATTGGGACGCTGCGGCGCATCGAGCGGCGCTCTGGCGCCAGTCGCCCGCTTGCGGCCGCGGCGACGCCTCACCGCGAGACCCTCTTCCTTGTACAGCCGACGGAGCTTCTTGTGGTTCATGTGAACCCCCTCGCGTGCGAGCATGAGGCCGATGCGGCGATAGCCAAAGCGCCGGCGCTCAGCAGCGATCTCGCGCATGCGCCTTCGGATCCTCGGGTTATCGGACCTCGGCTCGCGCCGCACCGTCTTCGGATCGACGCCGACCAACCGGCAGGCGCGACGCTGCGACAGCCCATGCCTGGACATCGCCATCAGCGCCGCATCCCGCCTGCGCCGGGGCGTCCTCAGCCTTTTCCCAAGAGGTCCTTCAGCACCGCGTTGTCCAGCATCGCATCGGCCAGCAGCCGCTTCAGCCGGGCGTTCTCCGTCTCCAAGCCCTTCAACTTGCGGGCGTCCGACACGTCCAGGCCGCCATACTTGGCCTTCCACTTATAGAACGTGTTCGGGCTGATCCCGTGCTCCCGGCAGACCTCGGCCGTCTTCATGCCCCGCTCCTGCTCCGCCAGGATCGCGATGATCCGCTCTTCCGTGAACCGTGATTGCCTCATGTCCGTCTCCTCTGTGACGGACTCTCCTAGCAGATGCGGGAGATTCGAGGGCGCAGGTCA
>JANQFI010000306.1 GCA_028277905.1 Chromatiaceae bacterium
AACGCGCACATAGAACGACTATGCACGCGCTGCCGCTTCGCGAAGGCGGACGAGAATCCTGCGCCATTCGGTCTGTTTGTTTCCGGCAATCGCCTAAGAGGACTGGCTGCGGCGCGCCTGCGCAGGCCAGATAATGCGGATCCAAGACCTCTCGCCCGTCTCAAGCACCGCGATCCAGACCTGACCTCGACATGACCCAGACCAACCTCAACAAGATCGTGCTGCTGGCCCTGGTGGCGATCATCTCCCTGCTCTTTCTCGGCATGATCGCCCAGTTCCTGATGGCCATCTTCATGGCTGGGCTGTTCGCGGCGCTGACGAGTCCGGTGTTCCGCTGGCTCACCAAGGGGTTCGGCGGCAATCGCTACCTGGCGGCGGCGGTGAACTTGCTGCTGCTCGTGCTGGTGGTGGTGCTGCCGGTCACGCTCTTGGCGGGCGTCTTCATCGCTCAGGCGGTGGACGTGGGCAAGTCCGTCACGCCCATCGCCGTGCAGTTCGTGCGCGAGCCGGAGGCCTTCGTAACCTGGCTGCATGACTTGCCCTACTACCAACAGATCATGACCTACGAGGACACGCTCAAGGAGCAGCTCGCCGGCTCCATCGAGGCGGTGGGCAGCTTCCTGGTGGGCGGCCTCTCGGTCGTGGCGATCAGCACCGCGAACCTGATCTTCATGGCGCTGGTGTTCCTTTACACCTTCTTCTTCTTCCAGCTGGACGGGCACAAGGTCGTCCACGCCATCCTGTACTACCTGCCGCTGGAGGACCGCGTCGAGCGCCGCCTGCTCACCAAGTTCACGCTGGTGACCCAGGCCATGCTCAAGGGCACCTTCCTGATCGGGTTGCTGCAGGGCGCGCTCGCGGGCATCGCCTTCGCCGTGGCAGGCGTGCCGCATGCCGTGTTCTGGGGGACGGTGATGGCGGTGCTGTCCATCGTGCCCGGCATCGGCTCGGCGGTGGTCTGGGTGCCGGCTTCCATCATCCTCTTGGTCCAGGGTAGCGTCATCGCCGGCGTCGGACTCCTGCTGTTCTGTGGTCTGGTGGTGGGCAGCATCGACAACCTGCTGCGGCCCATCCTCGTCGGCAAGGACACCAACATGCACGAGCTGATGATCTTCTTCGGCACCTTGGGGGGGTTGTTCACCTTCGGGATGGCGGGGCTGCTCATCGGCCCGGTCATTGCGTCCCTGTTCCTGACCATCTGGGAGATCTACGGCGAGGCCTTCCACGACGTGCTGCCGCAGGTGGGCGAAGAGACCCTGGATGCACCCGCCCACGCCATCGCCGAGGACGGACCCTACGACGACGCGACGGCGGCGGCAATGGCCGCGGCACTGGAGGTCGTACAGGCGGATGCCGCAGGTGAGCGCAACACGCCGGCATCCACAGCGGAGGCCGACGCTGCCAGCACGATGGGTGCGCCCGGTAAGCAACCGACGGCCTAGGGCCGCAGCGCAGATATTTCGAGCACGTTGCCGGTCGTTGTCGCGATCAAAATCGACCTGGGCGAGGCTTGGTTACGGGCCGCAGCAGCACGCAAAGGGGTCGATGACTGCTACCGGCGTGCAGGGGCTCGAAGCGATAAGGCGATTGCCGGAAACACACAGACCAGATGGCGCAGGATTTTCGCTCGCCTTCAAGGAGCGGCAGCGGGCGCATAGTCGAGCCCTGTGCCCGCTGCCGCGACGCAGAAGGCGGGCGAAAAGACAAGCCAGGCGGTATGTTTGTTGACAGAA
>JANQFI010000307.1 GCA_028277905.1 Chromatiaceae bacterium
CGGCAGCGGGCGCATAGCCGAGCTCTGTGCCCGCTGCCGCGACGCAGAAGGCGGGCGCAAAGACAAGCCAGGCGGTCTGTTTGTTGACAGAAATCGCCTTAGAGGCCCTGGGCCGTCTGTGCCAGCAGCGGCAGCAGCACCGGCCAGACGTTGTCCAGCAGCTTCGGCTGCGCGGCGGCGGTGGGATGCAGACCGTCCGGCTGCATCAGATCGCGGTCCTCGGCGACACCGGCCAAGAGCCGCGGCACCAGCGCCGCGCCTGTGGCTTCGGCCACCTGGGCATACACGGCCTGGAACCGCTCCGCATAGGCACTGCCATAGTTGGGTGGCAGGCGTACGCCGGCCAGCAGGACTTGGGCCCCGCTCTCCTGCGCTTGTGCCGTCAGCTCCGTCAGTGCCGCAGCGATCCGCTTCGGCGGGAAGCCGCGCAGACCGTCGTTGGCGCCAAGCTCGATGATGACCACGCGCGGTCGGTGCTCCGCCAGCAGCGCCGGCAGCCGCGACAGCCCGCCGGCGGTGGTGTCGCCGGAAATACTGGCGTTGACGACCTCGTGCGGGAGACCTCGGGCCGCGATGCGCTGCTTGAGCAGGCTGACCCAGCCCTGATCTAGCGCAGTCCCGAAGCCGGCGCTGAGACTGTCCCCGAGCACCAGCAAGCTCGGCGGATCTGCGGTCGCTTCCGCTGGTGGAAACATGGCAAAGACGACGAGCAGCATCACCGACAACGCCTGTGCGCGGGATCGATCAGGAGACTGCATGAACACCCCAGAGATTCTGTGTCGGGCCGATGGGCTCGCCAAGCATGTTAGCGGCCCGAGCGGGCGGCTGACCATACTGCGTGGGCTCTCGCTCAACATCGCCGCCGGTGAGGCGGTGGCAATCATCGGCGCCTCCGGCAGCGGCAAGTCCACGCTGCTGGGGCTGCTGGCGGGGCTCGACACGCCGAGCGCCGGCGACGTCGAGCTGTGCGGCGCACCGCTGGCCGCGCTGGACGAGGACGGCCGCGCGGCGCTCCGTGCCGGACAGGTGGGCTTCGTGTTCCAGAGCTTCCAGCTGCTGCCGACGCTGACGGCGCTGGAGAACGTCTCCCTGCCGCTGGAGCTTGGCGCCGCGGCGGACCGGCACGGAGCAAACCACAAGCCCAAGATCGGCAGGCTCAACGGCGGAGGCCGATGGAGCGTCAATGGCCGCGATCCCACCAGCGTCGCCCGCGAGGCGCTCGCACGCGTCGGCCTCGCCGCGCGCGCTGGGCACTATCCACGCCAGCTCTCCGGGGGCGAGCAGCAGCGCGTTGCCATCGCGCGCGCCTTCGCGCCCGGCCCGCGCATCCTGTTCGCCGACGAGCCCACAGGCAACCTCGACCTCGCCACAGGCGCGAAGATCATCGATCTCCTGTTCCAGCTGCGCGCCGATGCCGGCGCAGCGCTGGTGCTGGTAACCCATGACGAGGCCCTGGCGGCACGCTGCGACCGACGCCTCGGCATGCGCGATGGGCACCTGGAGGCGCTGACATGAGCAACAGGTCTCCGAGCACCATCACCACGAGCAACAGGGCCACGAGCGACAGGGGGTTGGCCGAAACGGGCATGAAGGCACAGCGCCTGACCGCCGGGCGGCTCGCACTCCGGCTGCTGCGGCGCGACTGGCGCAGCGGCGAACTCTATCTCCTGTCCGCCGCACTGGTGTTGACAGTGGCGGCCATCACCGCGGTGGGCTTCTTCACCGATCGCATCGAGCGCGCCATGGAGCGCCAGGGCGGCGAGCTCATCGCCGCAGACCTGGCCATCGACGCCACCCGCCCGATTCCGGAGGTCTTCGCAAACGAGGCCGCTCGCCGCGGGCTCCGCATCGCCCGCACCCTGACCTTCGCCAGCGTGGTGCTATCGGGTGACGACAGCCAGTTGGTTCAGGTCAAGGCCGTGGACGACGCCTATCCGCTGCGTGGCGCCATGCGTCTCAAGGCCGGCATCGACGCCGCCGAGGAGCCCGCCAGCGGGCCCCTGTCGTCACGCAACGCCTGGGTGGAGCCACGCCTGCTGTACACGCTTGGCGCCGACCCAGGCGCCGCCATCGAGCTCGGCGAGGCGCGCTTCACGGCGGAGAAGCTCATCGCCTACGAGCCCGACCGCGGCGGCAACCTCTTCCAGATTGCGCCCCGAGTCATGATCCGGCTGGACGACTTGGCGGCGACAGGGCTGGTCGGCGAGGCCAGTCGGGTGCGCTATCGGCTGCTGCTGGCAGGCGCGCCGGCAGCCGTGGCCGACTACGCCGCCTGGGCCGAGCCGCTCCTGCCCGCGAGCGCGGGTCTCATCGACGCACGCGAGGCGCGCCCCGAGCTCGAGTCCGCGATCGAGCGCGCCTCGCGCTTCCTGCACCTGGCGGCCTTGACGACCTTGCTGGTGGCCGGCGCCGCCATGGCGCTGGCGAGCCGCCGGCTGGTGGAGCGCCAGACGGATGCGGTGGCGGTCATGCGCTGCCTCGGCGCACCGCGGCACCTGCTGACCCGCATATTCGCCCTGCGGCTCCTGGCATTCGGCCTTGTCGCGAGCCTCGCCGGCTGCCTGCTCGGCTGGGTCGCCCAGCGCGGCCTGGCGAGCCTGCTGGCGGGCTGGTTCGATGGGCCGCTCCCGGCGGCGTCGATGCAGCCCGTCTTCATCGG
Organism: Chromatiaceae bacterium; assembly: GCA_028277905.1. Taxonomy (GTDB): domain Bacteria; phylum Pseudomonadota; class Gammaproteobacteria; order Chromatiales; family Chromatiaceae; genus Thiohalocapsa. The sequence goes on from JANQFI010000307.1 coordinate 2,660, forward strand.
GCTCGGCACCGGGCTCGTTGCGCTGGCGGGCTTCGCGCTGCCGCCGCTGCTGCAGCTGGCGGAGGTTCCGCCGCTGCGGGTGCTGCGACGGGACCTGGGTGCCCCGCGTGCGTCGGTAACCCTGGCGGCCCTGGCGGCGGCCGCGGCGCTTGCGGTCCTCATCCTGTGGCAGGCCGCAGACTTCGCGCTGGCCTGGAAGCTGCTGCTCGGGGTCATGGCCGCACTGGCGGCCCTGGTGACGCTCGGTGCGCTGCTGGTCTGGCTCGCCGGGCTGGCGGCGGCGCGCGCCCGCGGGATCTGGCGACTGGGGCTCGCCGGACTCGCCCGGCGGCCGGTGGCGGCGATCCTGCAGATCGTCGGCTTCGGTCTGGGTATCCTCGCGCTCCTGTTGCTCGCGGTGGTTCGGGTCGATCTGCTGCGCGCCTGGCAGGAGACCCTGCCGGAGGGGGCGCCGAACCGCTTCCTGATCAACATCCAGCCGCACGAGCAGGACGCCTTGGCGGACTGGCTCGCGGATCAGGGTATCGCCACCACCGGCATCTACCCCATGATCCGCGGCCGGCTCATCGGCATCGGCGCTTCCGCGGTGGAACCGGAGGACTACGCGGACCCGCGCGCACAGCGCCTCGTGGAGCGAGAGTTCAACCTCAGCTATGGCCTGCGCCCACAAGCGGACAACGAGATCATCGCCGGGGCCTGGTGGCGTGCCACCGAGCCCGAGCCCCGGCTCTCGGGTCAGCTCTCCCTCCAGCTCTCGCCCCAAGTCTCCCCTCAGTTCTCCCCCCAGTTCTCAGTGGAGGAAGGCATCGCCGAGACCCTGGGTATCGAGCTCGGCGACGAGCTGCGTTTCTGGGTCGCCGGCCGGGAGCTCTCGGCGCCAGTCACCAGCCTGCGGCGGGTGCAGTGGGACAGCTTCAACGTCAACTTCTTCGTCATCGGCACGCCGGGGCTGCTGGAGCACGAGCCCGCCACCTATGTCACGAGCTTCTACCTGCCCGCATCGCGCGAGGCACTGGTGCCGGAGCTGCTGCGGGAATTCCCGAGCGGCACCCTCATCGACGTGGGCGCCCTGCTGGAACAGGTTCGCGGCATCATCGAGCAGGGCATCCGCGCCGTCGAGTACGTGTTTCTGTTCACGCTCGCCGCCGGGCTCGTGGTGATGTATGCCGGCATCCAGGCGAGCCTCGCCATGCGCCGCGGCGAGCACGGCGTGCTGCGCACCCTGGGGGCCAACCGCCGGCAGATGCTGCGCGGGCTGTTGGTAGAGTTCACGGTGGCGGGCCTCCTGGCGGGGCTTACCGCGTCCATCTTCGCCGAGGCGACGGGCTATGTGCTGGCGCGGCAGATCTTCGAGCTGCCATTCGCGCCGAACCCCTGGCTCTGGCTCTTCGGCGTGCTGGGCAGTGGCGTCGCCATCGGGCTGGCCGGCACGCTCGGCAGCTACCGGGCGCTGGTGCGACCGCCGCTGGCGGCGTTGCGCCGGGCGGCTTGACGCGGCCGATCCGGATGGCCCCGGATCATGGTCCAGGCCGCGCCCTGCCGCTGAGGCGATTGCCGGAAACAAACATACCGAATAGCGCAGGATTTTCGCTCGCCTTCAAGGCGCGGCAGCGGGCGCATAGTCGAGCTCTGTGCCCGCTGCCGCGACGCAGAAGGCGGGCGAAAAGACAAGCCAGGCG
>JANQFI010000310.1 GCA_028277905.1 Chromatiaceae bacterium
GCAGCGCGTGCATAGTCGTTCTCTGTGCGCGTTGCCGCGACAAAGCAGGCGGGCGAGAAGACAAGCCAGGCGGTATGTTTGTTGACAGAAATCGCCTTAGGGCGGCTCGACCGCGTTCGACAGCAACTTCTGAAGGCCGAAGGCCATGCACCTGAAGCTCAACCCGACAGACTTCGAAGAGCACCAGGCCGTCTTGGTGCGGGAGCTCGTCGAAACCATCAAGATCAAGCTACAAGGCGCTGGGTTGGATGGAGACAAGCTCGAAGAGACGACTGCAAGCATTGCGTTCAGTATCGCCAGCTTGATAGACGGCGCAGCACTGATCGAAGCCCCTGGTATCGACGTGCACCCTTATCTCACATTCCGCACGTCCGATACTGAGCTCACACACTGCGGTGAGAACAGCAACGCCCATGAGCTTGTCTACGACATGCTGAAGGAGCTGTTCGGCAGCTAATGCAGAGAGCGCGTTTTGTTCAGTCGTTTTGGGACATCCACCCAGCGCGTCATGGAATTTGCCTGCCTGAGTGCCTGGGACCAGCTGCCCGGCGGCGCGGATGCGCTGTTCACGGAGTCCGAGAGGAGCAACGCCTTTGTATCTCTCGACTGGTTCAGGTCCTTGTCCGCGACGACGCTCGCGGGGGATGAATCACTCTTGCTCTGTTGTGTCTTGGATGGCGATGCAACATTGGCCCTGCTCCCGTTGACAAGAAGTGTGAACGGTCATTGGCATGCGCTCAGCAATGGTTACACGCCTCAGTACACGATCCTGGTCCGTGACGATGCCGACCTGTCGGTCTTCGATTGCGTCGCCCGGGGCTTGCGGCGACTGCCATTCAGCGTATTGCGATTGGAGCCCATCGATCCGTCGGACCGATACCTGAAGTGCTTGCAGAACGCCTTGGAAGGCCAGGGTTTCAGCTGCCATCGTTATTTTCGGTTCTACAACTGGTGCCATCCCTGCCAAGGACAGATGTTTAGCGATTATTTGGATACCCGTCCCTCCATGCTGCGCAATACCATTGAACGCAAGCGCCGCAGACTCGACCGCGACCACGGCCACCGAGTCAGGGTGTTCACTGATCGAGATATCGAGCTGGGTCTAGCGGACTACCAAGCGGTCTACGGTTCAAGCTGGAAGGCGAATGAGGCGCATCCGCAGTTCATCGGCCAGCTGGTTTGCCGTCTTGCATCGCGAGGTTGGCTCCGGCTCGGCATTCTCTACGCCCATCGCATACCGATCGCTGCGCAGCTTTGGATCGTAGCTTACGGCAAAGCATGCATCTTCCGGTTGGCCTATGACGAGGCTTGGCGGCAGTACTCTCCCGGCTCGATCCTGACGGCGCACTTGATCGAGCATGTCGTCACCGGCGATCAAGTCAAGGAGCTCGATTTCCTGATCGGCAACGAGCGCTATAAGCGAGACTGGATGTCTCGGCGCCGGGAGCGATGGGGGTTGACCTTTGACCGGCGGTGCACGCGATTGGCGCATGCACAGCCTATCCGACAGGTTCTGGAGGAGGCTCGTCGGGAATCGACGAGAGGACTAGGCAGCCCATTGGGAGCTCAGTGAGCTCGCCTCTGCCTATCGGAAAGGATGCCTCGCGCCCTGGCCTGCTGGACGAGATCAAGAGCGCTCAACTGGCGTATGGCATATCCCGGACGCAAGTTGTCCTGTCCATGCGCCCTAAGCAAGAACCCGCCGGCAAGCGAGTGGCCGAACCGAGCGACGACCTGCCGGTCTAGCCGAAGGTATCCTATGAGCCAACAACCCAAGAGCCGACCCAAGGTGCCTGAGGGCAAGGCACGTTTCCTGGTGACCCGTCAGAAAGAGGCCAACGAGCGAGGTTTCGTCGGCTACGAAGTGATCTGGGAGCCATTCCACAAAGAGGCGGCATACCAGACCCCGAAACGGCCTTGATTCCTCTGGCCGCGGGAATCGATGGAGCCCGCGGCCACGAAATGGCGTGCCCGCGAGCATCGGGGCTGTCGCGTTGGCGCCGATGAGCTGTCTCCTCTTGATCGCTCTTGGTCGCCGCGACTCCGGCACTTGCAGGCGCTCTCGCGCGGCGCCTATGGTGACCGCGCTTGATTGTGACCAGGCGCGCCACTGCCACCGGTCTTGCCTCTGCCCTCGAGCCAGGCGCCGACCGCGAGATAGCTGCCGATGAAAGAGATGCCGCCGACGGGCAGGTAGTGGCTCCGGTCCGGGCGTGCGATGCCGGCAAGCCAATGCCGGATGTGCTCGGCCAGCTCCGTCCCCAGCCCGAATCCTGCGAGTGGTCCGGCGGTGGCAGCCAAGGCGGCTGCAATAGTCAGTGATTTCGGGTTGGTCTCTCCAACACCAGGGCCGCGCCTGCAGCGACCGCAGGGCCGCTGCCAGTGACCCGCGGGGGGTGCTGGGTCAGCGCGTGCCCCCTGCCCCGGGCGGCAGAGGCGGGTGGCGACCCCGCACCTCGACCATCGGCACCAAGTTGGCGGCATGGACTCGGACTAGCGCCCGACGCGGCGTGGTCATGCCATCCCCGAGCCGGGCACCCAGGCTGTCAGTTGACGATAAACTTGCCGTTCATCGAGCCCCAGTGTCCGGGGAAAGAGCAGAAGAAGGTGTAGTCGCCGCCAGCCTCCAGCGCGTCCGGCGAGAAGCTGGTGCTGGCGGTCTCGCCAGCACCGACGGTCTTGGTGAAGGCGATGACTCGGGTGTCGCCCGGCTTGATGTAGTCGTTCTCCAGGCCGGCAGTCATGCCCTCGGTGGCCACCGGCTGGAAGTCGCCCGTCTTGGTGAGGGTCCAGTTGTGGCCCATCAGATTCTTCGGCTGCGTGCCCGTATGCTTGATGGTGACGTTGATGGCTTCGCAGCTCTTCTCTGTGACCATCTCCTTCTCCTGAAACTGCATGGTGTCGTTGACCTCGAGCTCGAAGTCGCAGGCCGCTTGGGCCATGGTGGCGACGGAGAAGAGCAGGCCCGTGGCCAGGCAGTGCGAAAGATGGATTTTCTGCATCGGTGGAACTCCTCAGGAGCGGTTGGGGGAAGGAATGGCGGCCGCACCCTCAGGCGGGCCGCCGGTGGAAAACCAGTGGCCTGGTGCCGGCTCTGGGCCCGCGCGGCTCAGGCGCGCCAGGGCTACGCCCGCTCCCAGGCTCAGGCCCGTGAGGACGTCGGGCGCTTGGCGCACCTGCGGGAGTTGAAGCAGCTCCGTCCCGCCTGGCGCACCAGGTCGAAGGGGTCGTCCGCCGAGGCATGGATGGTTGCGCCTGACGCAATGCGCCAAGTGCCCAGCGCCGCACCGGTGCGGTCCTGCGGGACAGCCGCCAGCGCGAGCCTTGCCGACGGCGTGACGGGCACGGCGGTCGCACGGGACTAAGCGGTTCGAGCGTGCGGGACCAAAGGCGCGGGACCATCAGAGTCATCTCCTCAAAAAAGACCTCAAAGGAGCTTGATCGCGTCACCCTGCCGGCGTGGCGGCATTACCCATGCGGAACCCCCCATCGCCGGCGACTGCCAGCTGAATTGGCTTAACGCGCGCATACTACTGTGCATCGATCGCATCCGCAACAATGCGTGGAGAGCCCCTGGAGAGTCCCTGGACAGCCCCTGGAGAGCCCCTGGACAGCGATGGCAGGAGGATCGCGGCAGTCCGTCCCAAAGCCGTCCGTCCCGTCCCTAAGGTAGTCGGTGCCAAGCCGATCGACCCCGGCGCAACGCTGAGATAGGATCCGGGACCAATGGCGCAGCGCCACTCAAAACCCCAAGGCAGGTCATGTTGAATGTGTTTGCGACGCGTTCGTATCTATGACACTGTTAAGGTGTCAAGCTGCTGCTCCCTGCCCGACGGAGGCCCTGATGACCCAGCCGCGACACGAATTGCTGACCCAGACGCCCATCGGCCGCCCCGTCGTCATCGAGGCGGTGTCGAGCTCGCTTGTGCATGATCGACTGCGTTCGCTGGGGATCGGCATCGGCGAAGAGCTGGTACCGGAGCAACGCGGTGACTATGGCGACCTGATCGTCGGCGTCGCCGGGCGGTACGTGCATGTGCCCGAGCATCTCGCGCGCCGGGTCCGCGTGCGCCCGGCACCCCTCGCCCTGAGCCCCGTGCGCGCGCCGGTTGCGCTACGCCCCCTTGGGCTGCGCCCCATTGGGCTGCGCGAGGCGGTCGAGGCCTACCGGAGGGAGCGCCAGCCCGCCGCAAATGCTCTGGGGACACGCGTAAGCGGAGCTTGAGCCTCATGTTCATCGCCATGAATCGCTTCCGTATCAACCAGGGCTTCGAGGACGGCTTCGAGCAGATGTGGCGCGAGCGCGAGTCCCACCTCGACGCGGTTCCTGGCTTTATGAGCTTTCGGTTGCTCAAGGGTCCGCAAGATGGACCCTGCCGGCTCTATGCCTCGCATACCCAATGGGCCGCTCGGGAGCACTTCGATGCCTGGCGGCAGTCGGAGGCCTTCCATCGGGCGCACGCCCAGGCGAAGGCTCCGAAAGGCACCTACGCGGGTCCGCCGGTGTTCGAGGGCTTCGACGTCGTATTGGAGCAGGTCGCAGATGCAAGCTGACGCGAGGGTCCGCATTGCCGGCGCGCACAGCCCCTCCGCAGGAATTGCCGCAACCCGAGGCGATGCGGATTCGCCGTGGCGGCCTTGGCAGGCGCTGCGCACGAAATTCGCGCATCTGCGCGCACGGGACGCGGCGGCGGCGTCGAGTTGATGCTATTCGTCGGCATCGTTGGCCGCCGCCAGATCCACACCGGCCCGGTGCGGCGCCTCGAGGTCGCCGGCAGCGCATGCGCTGCGGAAGGCTTCGCCGGGACCGGCGAATGAGCTTGTCGCCTGCCGCACTCGGCGCGGCACTGCTGGCGCTGGTGGCCGTCGCCGGCGCCGAGGGGCTGGTCGCCAACCCACCGCAACGCATCATATCGGTCGACGGCGCCCTGACGGAGATCGTCTATGCGCTCGACGCCGCCGACCGGCTCGTCGGCGTCGACACCACCAGCCTTTACCCGCCCGCCGCCGAGGAACTGCCCAAGGTCGGCTACAAGCGCGCACTTTCCGCAGAGGGGCTGCTCAGCCTCTCGCCCGACGTGCTGCTGGCCACCGACGACGCCGGGCCGCCGGAGGTGCTGAAACAGATCGTGCTGGCGGGCGTGCCGGTACCTATGATCCCCGACCAACCGACGGTCGCGGGCCTGCACGAGAAGATCGCCGCTGTCGCGGATGTCCTAGACAGGGCGGGCGCCGCGGTGGAGCTCAGCGCCGCCGTCGATGCCGCCCTCGGCGAGGCCCGGGCCGCCACCGCCAATGCCAGTCGCAAGCCTCGGGTGCTCTTCTTGCTGCATGTCGGCAGTGGCAACGACCTCGCTGCCGGTCGCGATACCGCGGCTGACACCCTGATCCGGCTCGCCGGCGGCGAAAATGTGCTGCACGACGCCTTCCAGAGCTACAAGCCACTCAGCGCCGAGGCGGCGCTCGCGGCCGCCCCAGAGGTGATCCTGGTCACCGAGCGCAACCTGAAGGGCCTGGGCGGTGAGGATGCGCTGCTCGCCCGCCCGGACCTGGCTGCGACCCCCGCCGGCCAAGCCCGACGCCTGGTCAGCATGGACGGACCGCTGCTGCTCGCGTTCGGCCCGCGGCTCGGCGAGGCGGTGGCGACATTGGCCCGTCATCTGGGCACCATCCAGGGAGGCGCGCCCAGGGCCAGCGAGCAAGCCAGCACCGAGGAGCGACGCGACGCCGCTGCGCGCGACGCGGGGCGGACCGGCTCGCCCCCGGCCAATGCCGTCACAACCGACTGATTGGGCAAGGGTTCAGCTGCAGGTCAAGATGAGCACTGGCGCCGTCGCCATCCCGGGTCACGCCAACCTGCTCAAACGCCACCAGCTACAGCAGTTGAGCCTGTTCGCGCTGGTGGCGCTGGTCTGCGTCGTCGCGCTGCTGTCCATTGCCATAGGGCCGGTGAACATCCCCCTTGCCGACGTGCTGCGCACGCTGGCCGGCGTCGCCGGGCTGCCCGCCGGCGAGGTGGCGCCCCAGCACCAAGCGGTGATCCTATCCATCCGGCTGCCGCGCACGCTGCTCGGGCTCTTGGTGGGCGCCGGGCTGGCGGTCGCCGGGGCGGCCATGCAGGGGCTCTTCCGCAACCCGCTGGCGGACCCGAGCCTGATCGGGGTGTCCGCCGGTGGGGCGCTGGCTGCCGTGTCGGTGATCGTGCTCGGCGGCACCGGGCTTGCCATGGTCACGGACGCGCTGGGCTCCTTCGCCTTGCCGCTGGCCGCCTTCGCTGGCGGGCTGGTGACGACCCTGGTGGTCTATCGGCTGGCCAGTAGCGACGGGCGCACGTCCGTGACCACGCTGCTGCTCGCCGGTATCGCCATCAACGCCCTCTGCGGAGCCGGGACTGGGCTCCTGACCTACCTCGCGGACGACCAGCAACTGCGCACGCTCACCTTCTGGAGCATGGGGAGCCTCAGCGGGGCCACCTGGCCTGCCGTCGGCAGCCTGGCGGCGCTGATGACGCCCCCGCTGCTCGCCCTGCCCTTGCTGGCGCGCACGCTGAACGCACTGCTGCTCGGCGAGGCCGAGGCCGGACACCTCGGCATCGCCGTACAGCGGATGCAGCCCATTATCGTCGCGCTGGCGGCATTGGCCGTCGGCGCCGCGGTAGCGGTCAGTGGCATCATCGGCTTCGTCGGCCTGGTGGTACCACACCTGCTGCGCCTGGCGCAGGGGCCAGATCATCGCTTTCTGCTGCCGGGCTCGGCGCTGCTCGGCGGCGCGCTGCTGCTGCTGGCGGACCTGCTGGCGCGCACGCTGGTGACGCCCGCCGAGCTGCCGATCGGCATCCTGACCGCACTGCTCGGCGGACCCTTCTTCCTCGCGCTTCTGCTGCGCTGGCGGCGCACGGCGCTGTGAGAACGGACGCTCCTGCCACCTCGGGTGCGGTCTCGCATAGGCAGGCGCCTGGGGCAAAGGGATCATTCGCGGTCCTGGACATCGGTGTGCGCCGCCAGGGCCGCTGGCTGTTGGACGGCGTCAGTCTCTCCGTCGGCGCCGGCGAGGTGCTCGTGCTGCTCGGTGCCAACGGTGCCGGCAAATCCACCCTGCTCAAGTGCCTGGCCGGCGATCTGCGCCCGGAGCGCGGTCAAGTGCAGTTGAACGGCCGGGCGCTGCATCACTGGAGCGCCCTGGAGGCCGCTAGGCGCCGCGCCGTGCTGCCGCAGGCGAGCCCGCTCAGCTTCCCGTTCACGGCGCTCGAGGTTGCGCTGATGGGGCGTATCCCCCAGGGTGGCCCGAGCGCAGCGGATATGGAGATCGCGCTTGCGGCGCTGGGCGCCGCCGAAGCCGAGCACCTGGCAGAGCGGCGCTACACCACGCTGTCCGGTGGCGAGCGCCAACGTGTGCACCTGGGCCGCGTACTGGCACAATTGTGGGAACCGCTGCCGGGCGATGAGCCGCGCTGGCTCTTGCTGGACGAGCCCACCGCCAGCCTGGACCTGGCCCATCAGCACAGCGTGCTCGCGCTGGCCCGCCGCTGGGCCTCGAGCGGTCGATCACAGCGGGGGCTCGGCGTGCTGGTGGTGCTCCACGATCTGAACCTCGCGGCCCAGTACGCCGATCGCGTCGCCGTGCTCAAGCAGGGCCGCCTCCTGGAGCAAGGCAGGCCGCAGGAGGTGCTGCGCCCGCAGCCGATCTTCGACGCGTTCGGCCTGCCGGTGCGCGTGCTACCCCATCCGGAGCTGGACTGCCCGCTGATTGTGCCGCGCGCTCCGCGATGATCGCTGCGGGTGAGGATGCAACGGCACCTGTACCTGCACGAAACGGCTCTCCTGCCCCCCTGGCCGATCTCCCCAGGCAGCAGCGCGGCACGCGTAATCGTATTGCGACGCATTCGCAAATTGGTTAGTATTTCAGCGGATCACCCGCCAATCCGGCGCCCGGTTCGGCACCTCGCGGTCGCCACCGCCATGGACATCAGACCACATCCTTGGCCGATCGCACTCAGGCTGATCGCACTCAGGCTGATCGCACTCAGGCTGATCGCGCTCAGGCTGATCGCGCTCAGCATGGCGGCACTCGCGCATGCCGGAGCCGGTTGCGGGCAAGCCGCTGGCCGTCACCATCGAGCCGGGGGCCGGGAACCCGGACGGCGCCGACCTATCCGGCGATGATGAGCGGAGTTGGGCCCTTCGTCGATGACCCTTGGTCGATGACCGTTCGTCGATGACCCTGACGCTGCCGATCCTTTCCAGCGTAGGCTGACACATCGGAATGACAAGACCTACTGAGCGCCTCGCTGCGGCTGCAGCCCGCGCCGGGTAGAATGCCCGGCGATTGCATGCGGCCTCGGGAATCGGCCCGAAACAACCTGAGAAGCCTTGCTGGTGCCGCTGGTGGGGATGCCTCGCTGATCCAACAGAATACCGAGCCAGCCGCGGATCCCCCTGATTTTGGTGAGGATAGCCCATACATCAACGTCTCCCATGGCGGACCGACCACGCAACGAGCGAGTTTCCGAGATGGAAGGGCCTTTCCATGACGACACCCCGGTCGATGACACCCTGGTCGGGCCCGGCGATGCCGCAGCTGCCGACGCCTCGGTGAAGCGCAGCATAGCCCGAGTCTCCGCGTTGCTCGCTGTCGAGAACCGCGACTGATGGCACAGGCAAGGCATACCGCTTGTAGAGCGAGTGGGCGGCCGGCGCGGCGCGGCGCGCCAGCGCGGGCGCCTGTGCCATCCTCGCTGGAGGACTTCTTCGCAAACATCGGCGCCGATCCCTTCCGCAACGCCTTCCGAACGCCAAGGCCGGTCCATCCGTTCGTCGGCATGATGCCGGTGCCCGAGAGCCAGGTAAGGGCCATATGGGACCAGCTCAGGCGAACCCCGCGCAGCGCGCCTTCGGTGGCCTATGTCCACATCCCGTTCTGTATCAGCCAATGCGCCTTCTGCGGCTTCTACCAGAACCGCTGGTATGTCGACGACGGCCCCGTCTACGTCGACGCGCTCATCGATCAGCTGCGCCGCGACCGCGAGCAACCGTATCAGGCCGAGGGCCCGATTCGAGCCGTCTACTTGGGCGGCGGTACGCCCACCTTGCTCGCGGCCAAGGATCTGGCGCGAGCCATTCGGGCCGTCCGGGAGCACCTGCCGCTGACGGCGGACTGCGAGATCACCGTCGAGGGCCGCATCCACGGCTTCGGCGCGGACAAGGCCAAGGCCGCCTTCGATGCCGGCGCGAGCCGACTGTCCATCGGCGTGCAAAGCTTCGATACCGCACTCCGGCAGCGTATGGGCCGTCGCTGCGACCGCGGCGAGGTGGTGAGCGCACTGGCGAAGCTGGTCGGGCTCGACCGCGGCGCCATCATCATCGATCTGATCTACGGCCTGCCCGGCCAGACCTCGTCCGTCTGGGCAGACGACGTGCGCCAAGCCATCGCGCTCGACCTCGACGGCCTCGACCTCTATGCCCTGAAGACCATGCGCGAGACACCGCTGGCGCGTGCGACGACGAGCGGGCATCTATCGGCGCCATCACCGGTCCCGGCGACGGACCTGGGTGGCTACTTCCGGCGCGGCGCCGAGTTGCTGGATTCCGCACGTTGGGACACCCTGTCCTCCAGCCATTGGCGCAACGGCACCCGCGAGCGCAACGTCTACAACCTGCTGATCAAGTCCGGCGCAGACTGTGTCGCCGTCGGCGCCGGCGCCGGCGGCTTCCTCAGCACGCGCGACGGCACCGGCTATTCCTACCGCAACGAGGCGAATGTCACCGACTATCGGGCGCGCATCCGCACAGGTGCACTCGTCGTCGCCGGCCTGCTGCGCCAGTCGCCGCATCGGCGGCTGTTCGACCGCATCAAGGGCGGGCTAGAGCTTGGCCGGCTGGACCTGGGCGCATTGGCCTGGGAGCTGCGCAGCCATAGCGGCCAGGACCTGGCCGAGGTCGCCGGCCCGCTGTTCGCGCAATGGCAGGAAGCCCGTCTGCTGGTGCAGAGCGGCGGCTGGCTGGAGCTGACCCTGGCGGGCCGCTACTGGCAGGTGCAGCTGACACAGAGCCTGCTGCGCTGGCTGGAACAGTCCCTGGACGAGCCGCTCTAGGGTCCGTCCGGCGCCGCGTCTGACCGATCGCCAGAGGCATCTCGGCGCTGAGGGCTCGCGCATTGGCTTAGGCGATTTCTGTCAGCAAACATGCCGCCTGGCTTGTCTTGTCGCCCGCCTTCTGCGTCGCGGCAGCGGGCACAGAGCTCGACTATGCGCCCGCTGCCGCTCCTTGAAGGCGAGCGAAAATCCCGCGCCATTCGGTATCTTTGTTTCCGGCAATCGCCTTAGCGCTCGAACAGCGCGAGTATCGATGTCCCCCAGGGAAACTGAACCCTGTTTACGATACTTGCTTCAAGAGAGAAGATCTTGCCCATCAGTTTGTTCACCGGCCAAGACGGAATTCGGTGTGTACGCTCCAGATAGCCCCGCAGCTCCTCCGGGCTCGCGTTTTTGCGTGGTCTGAATAAAAGGCGACTTAGTAAGAGGGCAGGACTGAGGAAGAACATGAAATAATCTGTTCGCACCAGCTTCAAACCCACGAGCTCTCCCAACCTTTGGAAATCTTCCGTGCAATAGCGTCTTTTGTGCTGCGCCAGATCGTCGTTGTATGTCCAAAAGAGTTCCAGTGCAGGTGTCGTCACCATGACTAGCCCACCGGGTCGGAGACTGGCGCGCGCCTGCCGAAGGACCTCCCTATCGTCGGCAATATGCTCAATCACATCGAGCAGGAACACAACATCCCACTCATCGCACCAAGGGAGATCGAGCAAATCGATCTGGTATCGACAAGCAAAAGGTCCAACCACCGGTTTTGCCAGAGTGAGAGCGCGTTTCGAGCTATCCCCTAGGGCGAGGGTTTGGAACATGCTCTTCTCCTCGGCATGCAAATACTCGAGCCACCCACCGCAGCCACCGCCCAAATCAATTGCGCTCAGCCCCAATGCCTGCTTCCGGTGTTGCTTGATCTCTTTCTTCAGGACATTGCAAAGAAGCCTGTGTCGTCCGCGATACCAGAAGTGTTCCCGTTGCATCCGAAGGAGCACGTCGAATCCTATTTCATCGTAGTCATCGTCCCGATGACGGGGGCGCCGATGCGGAATCAGGACGCCGTCCTCCTCGTGGAACTGCGGAGAAGCAAAGGTCATGATTTCCATTTATCGAGGTTGTCTCGCACAAGTTCGACAATACGTCGCTGATCCGGCTCCAGGCCCAGCCAAAGCGGAAGCCGGACCAAGCATTCCGAAACCGACTCCGTAACCGACAATTCTCCGTGTACACGGCCGTAGCGTACCCCCGCAGGAGCTGTGTGCAGAGGAATATAATGAAATACGCATTGTACGCCGTTTTTCGTCAGTTCGGCGATCAAGCCGGTGCGTCTCTCCAAGTCCGGAAGCAGCAGGTAATACATGTGAGCATTGTGCCTGCAATGCGCTGGTACGACCGGCCGTCTCAAGCGTCCGGATCTCTCCTCCCCGGCGAGCGACGAATGATAACCGTTCCAAAGGTCCAGGCGCCTGCGCGTGATCGATTCGGCTTGTTCCATCTGCGCCCAAAGGAACGCCGCGACGAGCTCGCTGGGTAAGAATGACGAGCCAATGTCGACCCAGGTGTACTTGTCTACCTCTCCGCGAAAGAACATGCACCTGTTGGTACCCTTCTCACGCACGATTTCCGCTCTCTCCACCCATCGCTCGTCATTGATCAGCAGAGCGCCCCCCTCACCGGAAATAATGTTCTTCGTCTCGTGAAAGGACAGGGTGCCGAAATGGCCTATCGATCCTAGTGGCTTACCCTTATACGTTGACATGACGCCGTGGGCGGCGTCTTCGATGACGATGAGATCGTGCCGGCGAGCGACCTCCATGATCACATCCATGTCGCAGCTGACGCCGGCATAGTGAACAGGTACAATTGCGCGCGTTCGCTCAGTAATAGCCAGCTCCACTTCACTTTCGTCCAAGTTCAGGGTATCCGGACGTATATCGACGAAAACCGGTACTGCGCCCCGCATCACAAAGGCGTTGGCGGTCGAGACGAAGGTGTAGGAAGGAAGGATAACCTCGTCGCCTGGTGCTATGCCGGCAAGAATGGCCGCCATCTCCAAGGCCGCGGTGCAGGAGTGGGTGAGCAGCGCTTTGCGTGTCCCGGTACGTTCTTCCAACCAGCGATGGCAACGCTTGGTGAAGCTTCCGTCTCCTGCTAGGTGACCTTTACTGTGCGCCTGCGCGATGTACCACAGTTCCTTGCCTGTCATGTAAGGCTTGTTAAAGGGGATGCTCATCGGCCGATACGAAGACCCAGTAACGTTGCAGCAGGAACACGATGATCGCAACGAAACCGATCATAACGGCCTGCACCCACTGATGTGGAAGCCCGGATAGGTCCACAAGTATCACGAGCACGAAGAGGTTTGTCACATAGGCTGCAACGTAGACAGCAGTATACCGCACCAACGCGGGTGCCGAGGCGCCGCGGTGCTCGAATGACCAACGCCTGTTGAATAAGAAAGTCTGCAGCACGCCCGCCAGAAAGCATATCGTCATGGCGACCTTGTGGCCAAATGCAAGCCAGGTAAGTCCGAGATAACAAAGAAAAAGCACGCCATTGGAAGCGAGACCTACGACGACGTATCGCACTAGCTGGGTGGCGATGCGATCAGTCATGGTCGATTGCCGTCCAATGCAGGGTCATCTGCGGGTGGGCAAACCTGAATCCCAATCTGGCATAGAGATTGAGCACCGCGGGATTGCGCAGCGAGATAGTGGTATTAATCTCCTTCATACTCAGCACACGACAACGTTCAATCATTGCCCTCCAGATGCGTCTGCCCCATCCTTGTCCCTGAAAAGCCGGAGAGACAGCATGTAGGTGCCAGTAGCTAACCCTTCGTTGCGCTTCCTCTTCGATCAGAAAGAAGGCGAGCAATCGACCCGAGTCCTCCGCCTTGAATAGGCGCTGGCTGGGGTGGCGAAACGCGCTCTCGACCCATCGGCTATACCGCGCGCTCGCACAATCGCTGGGCAGGCGATGATCCATGTGAAACCTGTCGGTGCGAAAGGCGGTTCGAGCGATTTGCTGAATCCCCGGTAAATCCGCCTCATCAGCTGGAAGGATTTGTACGCGTGGTTCATGACACACCGGTAGCTGTGAAATATTCGCACGGGGCTCGATTACCATCTCCAAGAAACGAAATCTCCGTGTTTCCAGAAACATGGATTCTCTGAGCGCGTCCTCCGGCAGTCGACAGGAGACGAGGCCGACTCTGTACTCCCGGCGCCAGTGTTCGAATTCGACGAATTCCCGCCCAACCTTCGCATCATCCATAATGACCATCGACCGAATCTGTGCCACCGGAAAGCCGCACGCCGCTTCGTCCCAGGGAAGCAGGCCATACTCCATCCGCAATCCAAGGCCGCGGATATTCCCGTTATCGTCCACCCGGAACCTCCTTGTTCGCCTCGACCGTAGCAGTCGGTGTCACTAAGCTGACAAGATAGGGAGGGCGTTCCATAGTTCGGAAATGCATTCGGGCAAGATACTCGCCAATCACCCCTAACGCGAAAAGTTGCACACCAGAGAATATCGCAACAATAGATGCAAGAAACGGGAATCCAGGAACCACACCGCCATCGATGAAGTAGCGTGCGACGACGTAGACGAGAATGATGAATCCGAGACAGGCGAACAGAAACCCCATGACGCTCGCCAGCTGAAGCGGGAATGTGGAAAAGCCCGTCATCATGTTGACAGCGTGGGTTACCAGCTTTGGCAGTGAGTATCCGGAGATACCGGACGGACGTGGATCATGGCGGACGGGTAGAGCCACGAACCTGGTAGTTGTCCACGTCAGAAGAACATCGATATTCACCGACGGACTGCGATAGGCATGAAAACCGTCACGCAGGCGAGCCCGAAAGACGCGTAGCGCGCTGACCTGTCGCGCCGTCGCAGCACCCATCGCGTTTTGCAGCGCGAATTTTGTGATACGTGAAGCAAGGTCACGTAGAAGGCCGTGCTGTTCCTCCAAGGGCGGGCCATAAACGACATCACAGTCCTTGTCCAGTCCCGCGAGCAGTTTTGGCAGTTCTTCGGGAGGATGTTGGAGATCGTCATCCATGGTCACGATCACATCGCCGCGTGCAGCCCGTATACCGCACAAGAGGGCGTTATGCTGCCCATAGTTGCGGCTCATTTTGAGTCCCCTCACCCGCGCATCACATGCGGTAAGCTCCTCAATGCGACGCCAGGAATCGTCACCTCCACAATCTTCTACGAACACAATCTCGAAGCTTTTCCCCTCGGATTCGAGGACCTTCACGAGACGTTGATAAAGCTCACTCAGGGATTGCGCTGCTCTAAAGACCGGGATAACAATGGATAGGATCGGTGAGTCAGGCATTTCCTTGGTGGGGACTTCAAGGACTACGCACTATGCTGGTGAGAGAAAGGGGCTAGGCTGTTCAATCTTGCCGGTTTCATTAAGTTTCTGACCCCCCGAAGCCGTGTCGTCCTAAGGCGATTTCTGTCAACGAACATACCGCCTGTCCTGTCTTCTCGCCCGCCTTCGTTGTCACGGCAACGCGCACATAGAGCGACTATGCGCGCGCTGGCGCTTCGCGAAGGCGGACGAGAATCCTGCGCCATTCGGTATGTTTGTTTCCGGCAATCGCCTAAGGCAGACATTGGTCTCGTAAGCGTGTGATTATCAGAGTCTTAGACCCGAAACGCCGGAGTTCCTGAAACTGCATGGAGCCCGAAGGCTCAGAACGCCGCGGATTGAACTACCTAGAAAGGGGCCAGGCTCAATCTCTGTTAGACTTGCAGCATGCCCCGCCGCGGACGCATCCATATCGACGGCCTAGCGCTGCACCTCGTGCAGCGCGGGCATAAATGGGGCGGCGTGCTTCTTCGACGACCAGGACCAGCTCGCCGATCTTGGCTGGCTGCGTGAAGCGCTAGCGCGCGAGCGCTGCGAGCTGCACGCCTGCGTCCTGCTGACCAATCACTTCCATCTGCTGCTCACGCCGGCACAAGCCGACGCTGTGCCGCAGGTGCTGATCTCAGTGGGGCGCCGCTATGTGCAGGACATCAACCATCGCTACGGACGCACCGGCATCCTTTGGAACGGTCGCTACAAAT
>JANQFI010000311.1 GCA_028277905.1 Chromatiaceae bacterium
GCAATGGCGCCGAGCTCGGCGAGGTCGGCCATCTGCTCGACACGGCGGGCGGCAGCGTAAACGGTCATACCTTCGGCTAACAGCGCCTTGGCGAAGGCCTTGCCCATGCCTGAGGAGGCGCCCGTGACGAGTGCGACTTTCTTCTCCGATGCGTGGGAATTCATGTTGACTCCTATCTGGCTCGTGCAGCGAACTGATGGGAGTCATGGTAATAACGTGTGCGGCTCGGGTAACTAGCAAACAGTGCCAATCCTAATGCAAAGGGCGCCGATTTCAGAGGGACGGCGCTTGGAAGGCCCTCTTCGCGGTGTGTGTCCCCTGTCGGAAAACATCCGTTTGTCGACAGGGCGAGCGCCAGTCGACTTCGGCGCCCGGAAAGGGGGCCGGCGATAACCGGAAAACCCTGTCGGATAGGGCTATTATACGGAAACCTGATTTCCACGGTTTTCCGTCAATGCTCGTAGGCTACATGCGTGTGTCGTCGGACTCCGACCGGCAGAGCACGGACCTGCAACGCGATGCGCTCCTGACTGCCGGTGTCGATGCCCGTCATCTGTTCGAGGACCATGCGTCCGGCGCCAAGGACGATCGACCCGGACTGAACAAGGTATTGGAGCTCGTTCGACCCGGCGACGTGCTGGTCGTCTGGAAGCTGGATCGACTCGGCCGCTCGCTCTCCAGCCTGCTGACCATAATCAACACCCTCAAGGACAAGCAGGTCGCGTTCCGTTCGCTCACCGAGGGGATGGACACGACCAGTCCGTCCGGCGAGCTGCTGTTCCATGTCTTCGGGGCGCTTGCCCAGTACGAGCGGGCGTTGATCCAAGAGCGGGTCATGGCGGGCCTCGATGCGGCGAAACGTCGCGGCCGCGCTGGCGGTCGTCCGCCAGTGATCGTGGACGAGAAGCTGGAGGCCATAATCGCGGCATTGGACGGGGGAATGTCCAAGGCCGCCGTCTGCCGCAACTTCGGGGTCAAGCGCTCGACACTCATCGACACCCTGACTCGGATCGGTTGGCTCGCATCCGGTCACTCGAACCCCGAGTCCCATGCCGGATGAGGCCAGCTCCACAAAGGACCGTTGGCTATTGTCCCCCGGCGAGCTGACGCTGGTCGAGACAAAGAATCGGGCCAACCGACTCGGATTCGCCATCTTGCTGACGTTCTTCCGTGAGCAGGGCCGCTTTCCTCGGGACTCGATCGAGGTTGGCCCGGATGCCGTGCGCGCGCTCGGCGAGCAGCTCGGAATACCCGACACGGGGGCGGATGAGCCGATGCTCAGAGGTCGAACCGCCGAGCGCCTTCGCGCAGAGATCCGGGAGCGCTCTGGATTCCGTGAGGCGACGGTGGCCGATGCCGAGCACCTGGTCGCTTGGCTGCGCGATCACGTTGCGTCCGAAGTCTGGGGGCGAGATTGCGCCCTTGGTCGAGCGTTTGCTGGCCAGATGTCGCGAGCTGTCGATCGAGCCACCGACGACCGACCGCGTCGAGCGGATCGCACGAACCGCGCTGCGGGCTCATGAGGAGCGTTTTCACGCTGACATTCTGCAACGACTCCCGCCCGAGGTGCGCGAGCGCCTCGACGCACTGCTGCGCCCTGAACAGGAGGATGATCGGAACGCGGATTCCTCCCCGGCAGTGTTGTTGCGGTTGCGCCGCAGTCCGGGCCGTCCGAGCCTCGCGAGCGTTCAGAACGAACTGGCAAACCTGGAGCTTCTGCGACACATCCAGCTTCCCGCCGACCTGTTCGAGCATGTGTCTGCTCGGGATTTGGAACGCGGCCGGCAGCGCGTGCTGGTCGAAGCGCCCTATGAGCTTCGGCGACATCCCGATGCGGCCCGCCTGACCTGGTTGGCTGCCTTTGTCTAACTGCGTGCTCGCAGCCTGACCGACGACTTGGTCGATCTGCTGATCGAAACTATTCATCGCGTCGGCGCCCGGGCCGAGCGCAAGGTCGAGCGGGAATTGCTCGATGACCTCAAACGGGTCAGCGGTAAACAGAATCTGCTGTTCGAGCTGGCCGACGCCGCGCTTGCCGAGCCGGACGGCGTCGTACGCGAGGTCTTGTTTCCGGTGGTCGGCGAGAAGACGCTGCAGAATCTGGTCAAGGAGTGGAAGGCGACCGGGCCGACCTACCGCGTGACCTTGCGTGCGATGATCCGCAGCTCTTACCAAGGTCACTATCGTCGCATGGTACCGAAGCTGCTCGAGGCTTTGGATTTCCGCTCGAACAACGACCGTCATCGGCCGGTGATCGAAGCCCTCGAGGTGGTGAAACGCTACGCCAACACGCGGAAACGCTGCTTCCCGCCAGAGGAAGACGTGCCCCTCGATGGCGTGGTTCGTGGCCTATGGCACGACGCCGTCGTCGAGACGGACGCGGCCGAACGTGAGCGCGTCAATCGCGTCACCTACGAGATCGCCGTGCTGGAAACCCTGCGTGAACGGCTGCGCTGCAAGGAAATCTGGGTCGTCGGCGCCGACCGCTATCGCAATCCCGATGACGACCTGCCGGCTGACTTCGATGTCCGTCGGCAGGACCATTACGACGCCTTACGGTTGCCTCTCGATGTGGAGGAGTTCATCGATGGGGTGAAGCGAGAGCTGCACGAGGCCCTGCAAACGCTCGACGCCGGACTGAAGCACAATCCGTTCGTTCGGATCACCAAGAAAGGTGGAGGCTGGATCAGCCTGTCGCCGCTGGACGCTTGCCCCGAATCGCCGAACCTGGCCGGGCTGAAAGCGGAACTCAACGCAGCCTGGCCGATGACCGGGTTGCTCGACATGGTCAAGGAGACCGACCTGCGCCTAGGCTTCACCGAGGTACTCCGCAGTCCAACAACCTTCGAAGCCATGGGCCGGGCGGTCCTGCAGCCGCGTCTGCTGCTCTGCCTGCATGGCATCGGTACTAACGCCGGCCTCCAGCGCATGGCCAGTCTGGACTGGGGGACAACGGCCAAGGACTTGGCCTATGTCCGCCGGCGCTACATCAGTGTCGAGGCGATGCGCCGCGCGATTGCCATTGTCACCGACGGCACCTTGCACGCCCGCAACCCGGCGATCTGGGGCGAGGGCATGACGGCTTGTGCGTCGGATTCCAAGCACTACGGTGCCTGGGATCAGAATTTGACGACCCAATGGCACGTCCGCTATGGCGGACGCGGCGTGATGATCTACTGGCACGTGGAGCGCAACTCCCTGTGCATCCACTCCCAGCTGAAATCGCCTTCATCGTCCGAGGTCGCATCTATGATCGAGGGCGTGTTGCGCCACTGCACCGAGATGGAAGTGGACCGTCAGTACGTGGATTCGCATGGCCAAAGCACCGTCGCCTTCGCCTTTTGCCGACTGCTCGGGTTCAAGCTGCTGCCACGGCTCAAGGCGATGCACAAGCAGAAGCTGCACCGGCCGGAGGCCGGTATGGCGGATGCCTACGAGAATCTGGCGGACATCATGACCAAGCCGATCGATTGGAAGCCGATCCGTCAGCAGTACGAGCAGATGGTCAAGTACGCAACGGCGCTGCGACTCGGCACAGCCGAGACCGAATCGATCCTGCGTCGCTTCACCAGAAAGAACGTGCAACACCCCACCTACAAGGCGCTCGTCGAGCTGGGCAAGGCCATCAAGACGATCTTCCTCAGCCGGTATCTGCACTCCGAGGCCTTGCGCCGCGAGATCAACGAGGGATTGAACGTCGTCGAGCAGTGGAACGGGGCCACGGACTTCGTGTTCTTCGCGCGACGTGGCGAGCTGTCAAGCAACCGCCGCGAGGATCACGAGATCAGCGTGCTGGCGCTGCACCTGATCCAGAACTGCATGATCTACATCAACACACTGATGATCCAGCAGGTTTTGTCCCGGCCGCACTGGCAGGGACGTCTGACCGAGAGAGACCTTGATGCCCTGGCGCCGCTGATCTGGGAACACGTCAACCCGTACGGACGATTCGAGCTCGACATGACGACGAGACTGGACCTTCAGTAGGCGAGATGGCGGCTGGTGTCACGAGTGTTGGTTTTACCCCTACTCGGTGTGTCGCATCGGCAATGCCAGCAACAAGATCTCCTAGGACAGCTTCGAGGCAATCGCCGCCCTGCCAAAGGTGACATGAGCGGTTCCCCTGTCGCTGGGAGATCCACACCGCGGCTTCCGGGTGCTCGGCACCACAACGGACTACTTCGCGCACTACCGTGACGCCAGCAAACAGCCGCTGCGCCTGGCCAGTGGCGACGTCTTCGAGGGCTTGCTCGATGCCGCGCTCGGTGCCGAGGTCCCGCGCGCTGGGCTATGGAGTCGGCGATTCTCTGGTGATCGCCCAGGGTGCGAGCCGGGTCCGCCTCGTGGAGCACGACGACGAACCGTCCGAGGTCTCAGGAATCCCGGCCCCCACCGGCGCGGCGCTTGACCGCAGCTTTCATGTCAGTCTGGAGGGCATCGAGGGGATCGCCGTCGACTGGAAGATCGGCGTACGGACTTGCGGACTCTCGCTCTCGCCCGACCGGCTCCACCCTGCGAGTCTAAGACCCAAGTCCATCGCGGACTTCCTGATGGGACTGGACTCGAAGCTCGCGATCTTCTCGATACAGCGGCACATCAACGAGCTCGAAGGCGAGCCGCTGCTGGTCATGCTGCCCGGAGTCGCGCTACAGGAGCTGTGGGACCTGATCGGCGTCACCGAGCAGCTACTGTGCGCGGTGTCGGTCATGGCAGGGTGAAGGTCTTGACCACCAGACGTTGCTAAACAATCACTATAGGGTTCGGTCGCTCATAAGCCGTGCGAACGACGCGCAGCGCAAAGACCCTTGGCTTGATGAGCCGGTTAGGCATCTGTGCTATCCAAAGGCAACTCCATTGGGATATATCTGATCCCGTGCTCGGTTGTCGCATGGCCAGTTCGTCGAAATCTCATCTTTTGGTAGACCGCCGCGGCGTAAGGCGAAGAGTGGACCGTCAACCTTGATAAGGCGGGGTTTTCCGATCTGGCTTTCTCAATGGCGCGAGCCAAGAGCTCCTTAGCGATGCCTTGCTTGCGCAGGACCACGAATAACAGTGCAATACGATCCGGCGGCACGAGCTCCAGAGCGCCCACTGGCTTTCCCGATTGCCTGGCCACGAACACGAAGCCACCAGAATGGATCCGCTTCGCCATTCGGATCGGGTTCACAAAACTGAAGAATTCCTCTATTCCTTCCTGGTCATAGTCTGGCGCCACTAGTTCATGGAACACCTGCGCGACCATCTCGCAGACGGCAGACTCCTCCCCCAACCTCATTGCTTGATAGACGATTCGCCCCATCCGCCTGCTGTCCTCCCAAAATGCCTAACGCCGCAAATCAGCCACGCGAGGTACGAACGTCGGCGGGATCTGTCCTGGGTACGCCCGGCATGTGCCTGAGCTTAGGCGATTACTGTCAACAAATACACCGCCTGGCTTGTCTGCTCGCCCGCCTGCTTTGTCGCGGCAACACGCACATAGAACGACTATGCACGCGCTGCCGCTTCGCCAAGGCGGACGAGAATCCCGCGCCATTCCGTATGTTTGTTTCCGGCAATCGCCTTACAGGGTGGAAGCCTCCTGGAGGAGCACCTGTGTCCACGAAGTGCGGTGGGGGCCGCACTGAAGGTCTGCCCGAAAGGGCCGGAATCACCACCGAATCCTCAGATCACTCTGGCTGCCACGAGAGCCGGACTGAGGACCAACGCGAAGACATTGGATTTAGACGGCTTTCATTATATAGAATGTATAACCGTAGTCTTCGTGATATTCCCTGAAAAACTGCATCTCTTCCTCCGTTTCATAGATTACGGACAGCATTAGGTTATCATCGGAATCTTTCAATGCCAGCATGTTGTCATGCAAAGGATCATAATAATTGTCCCACCAAGCTTCTGAGGGCAAACGATGTGTCGCAAGTACCTCGAATCCCGATGAGTTGATCAAATCCACATTGCTTGGCTCGGTCTTGATGCCTGGATAAGCATGCTTCATATACTGTGTCAAGATTGCCGGAACATCATTTGAAAAGTAACTCATTTCAGAAATCACAGCGATTCCATCCGTTGCCATGAGCGGTCTCCAGGCCTTGAGCGCACCTTCGAAAGTTATGCTATATGCAGACCCTTCAGACCATAGCAGGTCAATCGACTCTGGCTCCCATCCCAAGTTGCCCATATCGCATCGGATTGGCTCTATAAAATTTTCCAAGCCTTCTTGTCTGGCATTGCGCATCATCTGATCCAAGAATTCTTGCGAAAGATCTACAGCTCTTACCTTAGAGCGGTACTTTCTGGCTAGAAACAAGGTTCCTGCACCCGCCCCACATCCTAGATCTGCAATTCGAGGATTCAGTGGCAGTTCAGTCAATTGCTCAATTATGTAATCAGAGAAATCGCAATCACCAGGACCTTGCCTGTTAAGACCACTGTGCAATTTGATGAGTGCTTTGATATATTCTTCCTGTTCTTCCATTTGCATGCTTCGTAACGCAATATTTGGTTGGTGGAAGGATGTTGGCTCACTTTGAGCGCTAAGCTTGCCATAGGCTGCACCCTGCCCGGGCATAAGACTCGATGAAACCAAACTGCCTGATGGGCACGGCGTCAGGCTGCTGGGTTTGCTAGCTCCATTGTTCTTGCTCGACTAGATTGGCAAGATATTCTAGTGCGCCAAATAAGTCTCGAATACTGTCTATCGTGTAGTTCTTTTCGTTTATAGTAAAAAGTCGCTCTTTCAACCTGCCAAATTGCCATAAATTCCCATCTGTAACTATTCCATATACTGGATTGATCTCGTTCTTGTTGATCTTCTGTGATGCCACTAACTCGGCTAGACATTGCCCCCATCCTTGTTCAAAATCGTTCTTTCTTGCCTCGACAACAACAACAACCGGAGTTTCGAGAACTGTCTTGCCTAGGGGCGATCGTTTTGAGAACATATAATCTGGTGTACCCGACAAAACATCATCATATGATATTGCTTTTTGTATCCAGAAAGAGTAGTTCTTACTATGATTCTTGTATACCTCTCTTAGTAATGGTGATACTATAAGCTCACTTCTTGATGCCTCCGATGCAAAGATGTCAATATTCTCCTTGTTGAACCTGAGCTCGTCAATAAAAGCCTGTGGAACAGCTATATCGGCTTCCGAGATGAATACGCCTTCTGCGTACACTATGTTATATGCCTTTTGAACATCTGAAATGTTCTTAAATTGACTGAAAGACATTCCGAGGACACCCGTTTTATGTTGGAGCTGACCTTTGGCGCAAGGCCCCGCAAACTGGGCGGCGCAAACTGGGTCACTACCGAGATTGGAATTAGATGCCGGAGATCGACGGCGCAGTTTGCGCTCGCCTTGATGCGCTTGTTGGTGTTCTATTAAGCCTGAGCCTCTTTCTTTCTGTCCCCTATTATTCGAAAGTACCGCCCTGGCGTTGACTGCGAAACGCGCGGTTTTCCCAGTGGGCAAACATAGGCGTCGAGGACTTAGCCGACAATGAAGCTGCCTTTGGCGTCAACCGTCGCGGCGGGGAACCATCGGCCATTCTCGCGCAATCCGCGGACCTCAGCGTCATAGCGCGGCGACAGCTTCATCGGCGTTCGCGGTTTGGACGCCGGACCTTCGCGGAAGGCTAGTAGATTTTCGCCCTGCGGATCGAGGGTGCTGAGCTTTGTCGACAGCTCCAGTCCAGAACGGCAAAGCATGTGGATCCTGGCGATATCACGCCAACTGTGTATTAGGCGACTCGATGATCGGCAAAAGCCGCCGTTTGAGCTTGTATCGAATCAGAATGACTGGACGATGTCCAGTGTCTTGCCGACGTGCGGGGCTGTGGCGCTTCGGGGGTTATGCGGCGGTTTGGCGGCATATGTCCGTCTTACAGGTCGAATGGCGGGATAAGCCTGCCTGGCTCTGTGCCGTCGCATTGGTCCTCTCAAACAAGGAATCAAGGAGATAGAGACGGAAGCTCAACGAATGGTAGGAAGTGCCTTGGGCGGTATGGGAGCAGAGCACAGCGAATTCGGCCGTCTCAGCGGCCGGCGCGGACAGCTCCGGCTTTGGTACGGCGCCGTCTCCGAGGGCGTGTTCCGCTCTCAACCTAGAACAAACCCCGCACTGCTCCCACCCCGCCCGGCGCTGACGTCCAACCGCACGTCGATGCGCTCCTTGAGCTCGGGCACGTGGGAGATGACGCCGACGAGGCGGCCGCTCTTCTGGAGGTCGATGAGTGTGTCGACGGCGAGCTCCAGGGCCTCGGGATCGAGGCTGCCGAAGCCCTCGTCGATGAAGATGGCTTCCATGCGCAGTCCCCCGGCGTAGGCCTGGACGATCTCGGCGAGACCCAGCGCGAGGCTCAGGGCCGCCTGGAAGCCTTCGCCGCCGGAGAGGGTCGCCACAGGACGGGTCTTGCCGGTGTAGCCGTCCTCGACGATCAAGTCGAGTCCGCCAAGGCTGCGCAGATCCCCGGCCTCGGTGCTGCGCAGGAGACGGTAGCGACCGCGGCTCATGGCGAGCAGGCGTTGGCTTGCGGCGCGCAGAACGTCGTCCAGCAGGGCGCCGAGGACGAAGCGCTGGAAGGAGAGCCGGTGGGCGTTGTCGCTGTTGGCGACGGCGGCGACGCGGCCGGCGACGGCGTAGCGCTCGTGCTGGTCGTTAAGGGCCTGGGTGAGCTTGGCGAGGTCTGCGGCCAGCTCGCAGAGCCGGCGCTGCTCGGCGGCGGCTGCGCCACGCGTCTGCTCGGTCTGCTCGCGCGCATGGGTCGCCTGGTCGGCCGCCGCGGTGAGGCTAGGGAGGTCCGGGGCGCTCAGGTCCTTGGCCGCCGCCCGGGCGTTGCTCAGGGTGGTGCGGGCGGCGGCGAGGGCGTTGCGATGGGCGTCGATGCGCCGTGCCAGGGCGTCCTGTACCCTCTGCTCGCGGCGGGCGGCGGTGACGGCGTCGTCGCTCGGGAAGCCGGACTCGGCCAGGCGCTGTTGCCACTGGGTCTCGATCCCTGCCAGCTCGGCAGCGCCGTCCCTTTGCTGTTTCAGCAGCGCCTTGTGGCGGGTGTCCGCGATGGCCTGGGCCTCTGCACTGCGGCGTCCGCCAACAATCGCCTGCTCCAGGGCGCGCTCGGCCTGCTCCAGCCTGCGGCGGTGCTCGGTGATCGCCCTGGCCAGGGCGGCCGGATCGCGCCACTGCTCGGGGACTTGGGCCTCGCGCTCTTCGAGGCTGCCGCGGGCGCCGGCCAGGACCTCGGCCGCCTGCTGCCGCGCCTGGCGGGTGGCCTCCAGCGTCCGCTCCGTTGCGCTGATCCGGCCCTCCAGCTCCGGGTGCCCGGCGTCGAGGCGGGCGATCTGGTCGGCGGCGTCCCGTGCTCGGGTCAGCTCCAGGCGCAGCCGGTCGAGCGTGGCGTCCAGGTCCGCGCTGGTGCGCCTGCACCAGTCGCCCAGCGCCGCGCCGAGCGCCTGCGTCTGGGCGTCCAGGGCCGTTAGGCGCTGTCGCAACTCGCCCGGGCGGCTCCGCGCCCGCTCCAGGCCATGCTCGGCGGCGGTCACTTGCGCCTTGGCTGCCTCCAGGTCCGCGTCGTCCGGGGCCTGCTCGTCGCCGGTGGCCGGGGCCGGGTGCTCGGTGGAGCCGCAGACAGGGCAGGGCGCGCCTGGCTTGAGCACCGCGGCGAGGGCCTGGGCACGGCCGTCGCGCCAGCGCCGGAGCAGCAGCTCCCGGTGCGCGCGGGCATCGGTGAGGGCCTGCACGGCGGCGGTCTCGGCTTGCAGGGACCGGCTCAGGTCGGTCGCGAGCTTGGCGCGGTCGGCTGCAAGGTCGTTGCGCTGGCGGCGGCGGTCGGCCTGTTGCTTCAGATCCGCGAGCCGGCTCTCCAGCAGCTCGCGCTTGGATGCCGGCTGCGCCAGCTGCTCCCGGTGGGTCCGGGCGTCGCGCAGGTCGGTGCGCGCCTGCTCGGCGTCCTGCTCCGCCGCGCGATAGGCCTGGTCGGCCTGGTTGGTTATGGCCTGCTGGCGGGCGCAGGCCTCGCGCAACTCGGCGAGTGCGGCGACCCGGCCTTGCAGGGCGTCGAGCCGCAGGCTGTCCTTGCGCAAGGACTCGCGCTCCCGAGCCCGGCCCTGTTCGCGCTCCAGGGTCTCGGCGGCGCCCGCGGCTGCGGTGCGGGCCTGCTTGGCTTCGGCGGCGGCCCGCTCGAGGCCGCCCGCGAGCTTGGCCTGGGTGTCGCGCGCGCCGGCGAGCCGGGCGTGCAGGTCCTTAAGACCGTCGGCACGCTGGGCGGCGTCCAGCTCGGCCGCTTGGGCGTCGATGGCGGGCTGCTCCCGCTCCTGCGCGTGCAAGGCGGTCCGGGCCTTGGCGACCGCGGTGAGCCTCTCGGCGGCGTCACGGCCGGCCTCCAGTGTGGCACGGGCCTGCTGCTCGGCCGCCTTGCGCGCCTGCACCTCGGCATCGAGCCGGGTCAGGTCGGCGCGCAGTACCTCGATGCGCGCGGCCAGGGCTGCCTCGTCGTCGCAGCCGCTGTTGCTCAGAAGCGTCTCGCGCTGGATGCCGAGCCGCTCCGCACCCTGCCTGATCTGCTCGGCGTGGTCCTTCAGGGCCTGTTGGACGCGGGCGTAGCGCTCGGTGCCGAACAGGGTCTCCAGGATCTGCTCGCGCTCGCGGGCACCTGCGGCCAGTAGCTCGCGGAAGCGGCCCTGGGGGAGCAGGATGACCTGGCGGAACTGCTGGCTGTGGAAGCCGATGAGCCCTTCCGTCGCCTCCGTGACTTTCGTGTAGCCGGTCGCGAGGACCCGGCCCTCGTCCTCAGGACTGGCGGTGCCGGTAAGCTCCCAGAGGGTGGCATCGGGTTGCTCGGTGGTGGTGCCCTCGCCGCGCAGCTTGGCGCGCTCCTGCCTGGGCATCCGGTGGATGTGGTAGCGGTGCGGGCCGATGGCGAATTCGAAGCGGACCTCGGTGCGGATGCGCGGGTCCGCCTGCTGGCTGCGCAGCTGCTCGGCGCTGCGCTCGGCGCCGGAGGAGGTGCCGTAGAGGGCGAAGGTGATGGCGTCGAGCAGCGTCGTCTTACCGGCGCCCGTGGGGCCCGAGATCAGGAACAGCCGGTCGTCGCCGAGCCGGCCGAAGTCCAGGGTCTGACACTCGACGAAGGGGCCGAAGGCCTGGAGGCTGAGCCGGATCGGGCGCATCGCCTGGGGCTCAGGCGTTGTCTGCCGCTGCGGGGACGAGCCGCGTCGACCCGGCTTCGCGCTCCCGGCGCCTCAGATCGCCCAGCACCTGGTGCAGCACCGCCTGCTGATCCGGCGCCAGCGGGCTGCCGGTGACCTGTGCGAAGAAGTCCCCAAAGAGCGCCTCGTCGCCGCGGGCGAGCTGCTCGCGGCCGAGGTCGGGCAAAGGGCCGCCGCCAGTCCGTTCCAGCGCCGGGCGCTCCAGGTGCAGCGCGTTCGGGTAGACCTCGCGCAGCCGTCCCATCGGGTCCAACAGGGCGCCCGTGTCCAGTAGGCGCACCAGCAGGTAGTCGTCGGCCGACTCGCCCGGCGGCGGCCCCGCGAGCAGGTCGGCGAGATGCCCCTCGAGGACGCGCAGGTCCCGCCGCGGCCTGAGCCCTATGCGCTCGATGCGCAGGCTGTCGTCGCCCAGGTCCACCAGGCTGATGGATTTGGTGTGACTCGCCTCCGAGAAGCTGTACTTGAGCAGGGAGCCGGAATAATGCACCCGCGCCCCGATGGCCTGCGGCCGATGCAGATGGCCGAGGGCGGCGTAGTCGAATCCGGCGAAGCGGTCGGCCGAAACCTGTCCGGCGCCGCCGACGCTCAAGGGGCGCTCAGACTCGCAGATCGCGCCGCCGGTGACGAAGCAGTGGCAGACGGCGATATTGGGGAGGTCCCGGGGCAGCTTGCCGAGCCCTGCCACCAGAGCGCCCAGGGCCGCGTCCTGGCTATGCAGGTCTGGGTTGGCGAGGTGCTCGCGCACCTCCGCGGGCTCGGCATAGGGCAGGGGATAGAAGCGGGCAGCGCCGTCGCGTCCGGGGATCTCGATCGGGCGAAGCGCAGTGTCGAGCGGCCCGCGCAGGAAGCAACGCCGCTCCTCCATCAGCGCCGCGCCGAAGCCGAGCCGCTCGGCGCTGTCGTGGTTGCCCGCGATGATGACGACGGCGAGGCTCAGATCCAAGGCGAGCCGCTTGAGGGTCTCGTCCAGCAGCCGCACCGCGTCCGCCGGCGGCACGGCACGGTCATAGACGTCGCCGGCGATGACCAGGGCATCGGCGCGGGTGTCGCGGGCGAGGGCCACGAGCTGCTCCAGCACATGCGCCTGGTCGTCGAGCAGTGAGACGTTGAAGAAGGTGCGGCCGAGGTGCCAGTCGGCGCTGTGCAGCAGGCGGAAGGACATCCCTTGCGATCAGACCGCGTCGTCTATGTCCTGGCGCAGGCGCACGGTCTCCGGCTCGCCGAGGAACCTGGGCTTTCGGCCGATCATGAGATCGAGCACCGCGACGGCGCGCGCCAGGACCTCGCGCGCGCGGACCTTCATCAGGCCCCAGTCGTTTGGGTCGGCGGCGGCGAGGCCGGTCGCGTCGATGCCGAAGTGGCGGGCGAGGAAGATCGCACGCTCGGCATGGAAGCGCTGGCTGACGATGATCAGGCGCTCCTGGCGGAAGACCTCCTTGGCGCGGATCACCGAGTCCAGGGTGCGGAAGCCGGCGTAGTCCAGCGTGATGAACGCCCCAGGTACGCCGGCGGCCATCAGGTCCTTCTGCATGTCGATGGGCTCGTTGTACCAGCGGGTGGCGTTGTCGCCGCTCACCAGGATGCCCCTGACCTTGCCGCTGTGGAACAGCTCGGCGGCCGCCTCGATGCGGGCGTGGTAGAAGCGGTTGGGGCGACCGTTGACGGTTCTGCGTGCGGTGCCGAGCAGGAGCGCTACGGGCTTCGGCTCCACCTGGTCGACGCCGTCGGCGACGGCGCCGGCGGTGCTCGCCGAGACCATGGCGTCGATCGCGACCAGGCCTACCAGGGTGAGCGCCGCGCAGCCAGCCACCAGCAGCGGGGCGAGCCGCAGCCGCCGGCGCCGCGGCTTGGCCGCAAGCTCGATCGCCGCCGTCGCGCCCAGGGCCGGATTCGGCGCAGCTGGGGGCACAGTGGGGGGCCCAGTGGGGGGCGCAGTGGCGTGCGCCGGCGAGGTGGCGCCGGGTGCCTGCGGGAATACCGGGTCGGGCGGAGCGGGGCTGCTGTCGGACGGGTCGCGCACGCACATGGTCCAGGCAACGCCGACAAGGGTCGGTCAGTTGCCTGATTGTAGACAAAGAAGGCGGCACCGACGCCTGCATTGACCACAAAGCGGCGCACCGGACCTGGGATGTACCGACGAGCCCGGGCGGCAGGTCCGCCTGCCGTTCTGTTGGCCCGATCCGGTCGCAGTCCTGTGGCTTCCTCGGGCAATTGCTGTCAATTCTCATACCAGCCTGCTTGTCGTCGCGCCCGCCTGCTGCGTCGCGCCAAGGGTTGCATCGTGCGACCATGCGCCCCTTGGCACTCCTTGGCGCTCCTTGCAGGCAGACGAAACGCAGGCAGACGAAAATCCGGCGCAATCCGGTCTGCACATCTCCGGCCAACGCCTCAGGCGATTGCCGGAAACAAACAGACCGAATGGCGCAGGATTCTCGTCCGCCTTCGCGAAGCGGCAGCGCGTGCATAGTCGTTCTCTGTGCGCATTGCCGCGACAAAGAAGGCGGGCGAGAAGACAAGCCAGGCGG
>JANQFI010000316.1 GCA_028277905.1 Chromatiaceae bacterium
CGGGCCGAGGACTCCATCGCCATGGCACGGCTGGTCTTCGGCGCGGCCTTCCTGGAAGAGCACTGCGTGATCCAGGGCAACATCAACGTCAACTCGCCCCTGGTCTACGACGAGACCATGACCGGCGCGCTCAAGGCCTATGCCCGGGCCAACCAGAGCGTGGTCGTGTCGCCTTTCATCCTCGGCGGCGCCATGGGCCCGGTGACCCTGCCGGCACTGCTGGCCCAGGCCCACGCCGAGGCCATGGCCGGCATCGCGCTCAGCCAGCTCGTGCGCCGGGGTGCGCCGGCGGTCTACGGCTGCTTCCTGACCACCATGAACTTGAGGAGCGGCGCGCCGACCTTCGGCACGGCCGAGGCCACGCTCGCCAGCTTCGCCATCGGCCAGCTCTGCCGGAGGCTCGGCCTGCCGCTGCGCTGCGGCGGCGCGCTGACCTCCTCGAAGGTAGCCGACGGCCAGGCCATGCAGGAGTCCGCCGCCGGCATGATGGCCGGCGTCCTGGCCGGCTCGAACTTCCTGTTCCACGCCGCCGGCTGGCTCGAGAGCGGCCTGACCATGGGCTATGAGAAGTTCGTCATGGACCTCGACCACTGCGCCATGCTCTGGCGCCTGCTGGCCGGCCTCAGCGTCGATGCCGACGGCCTGGCCGCCGAGGCCTACCGCGAGGCCGGCCCCGGCGAGACCTTCCTGGGCACAGCCCACACCCTCGCGCATCTCGACAGCGCCCGGACGGTCGCCGCGCTGGCCGACGACTCCAGCTACGAGCAGTGGCGCGACGAGGGCGGCCTGGACCAGGCGGAGCGCGCCACCGGACGCTGGAAGGCCATGCTGGCCGAGACCCAGGCGCCGCCGCTCGACCCGGCCGTCGAGGAGGCGCTGCAGGACTTCATGGCGCGCCGCAAGGCGGCGCAGCCCGACCGATGGCATTAGCAGGCTGCTGAAGAAGTCTCTCGCGCGACGCGGAGTCACGTGATTCTCTGTTCCAGCGGATGTCTGGAACGGGGGATGGCGATGCGGGGCGAGGATCGGGACAGCGGGGCTTTGTTTTCCTATGTGAGCTGCGAGGCTCGGGTGCCTTGGGATCATCCGCTTCGGGCGATCCGGGCGATCGTGGACGAGGCGCTGGAGGTGCTGTCGCCAGAACTCGAGCGGCTCTACTCGAAGCTCGGGCGACCGTCGATCCCGCCGGAGAAGCTGCTGCGGGCCTTGCTGCTGCAGGCCTTCTACTCGGTGCGCTCGGAGCGCCAGCTGATGGAGCAACTGGACTACAACCTGCTGTTTCGCTGGTTCGTGGGTTTGTCGATGGACGCCCCGGTGTGGGACCCGACGGTGTTCTCGAAGAACCGGGAGCGTCTGATCGAGGGTGAGATCGCGGCGAAGTTCCTGGCCGCGGTGCTGAGCCAGTCCCGGGTCAAGGCGCTGATCTCGGACGAGCACTTCTCGGTCGACGGCACGCTGATCGAGGCCTGGGCTTCGATGAAGTCGTTCCGGCCCAAGGACGAGGACGACGAGCCGAGGGGCGATGGCGGCGCGCCGTCGAGCGAGCCCAAGGCGGCCGGACGCAATGCCGAGCAGGACTTCAGGGGCCAGAAGCGCTCCAACAAGACCCATGCCTCGAAGACCGATCCCGACGCCAAGCTCTATCGCAAAGGCAACGGCCAGAGCAGCCGGCTCTGTTTCATGGGTCATGTCCTGATGGAGAACCGCAACGCTCTGATCGTCGATGCCGCGCTGACCCAGGCCAACGGCACGGCCGAGCGCGAGGCGGCACTGGCCATGCTCGATCGCTATCGGCCACCTGGGCGCCGCAAGCATCGCGCCCAACGGATCACCCTGGGCGCCGACAAGGCCTATGACGTGCGCGCTTTCATCGGCGACCTGCGGGCCCGCAAGGTCACCCCGCATATCACCATCGATGGCCATGTCACCAAGACTGGCAAACGGCGCTCGACTGCCATCGACAAGCGCACCACCCGGCATCCCGGCTACATCGTCAGCCAGCGCATTCGAAAGCGCATCGAGGAAAGCTTCGGCTGGATCAAGACCACCGGAAGCCTCGCCAAGACCCGGCACCGCGGCCTCCAGCGCGTCGGCTGGAGCTTCACCCTCGCGGCCGCCGCCTACAATCTGGTCAGATTGCCAAAGCTGCTAACGACGCAATGACCACAAACAGCGCTGCCAAGTACCCAAACCATCGAATCCTGGGCAACGAGGGCCCATCGTAGTCCTCAGGAACTCTGTCCGATCGGACCAATCGGGGCTTCAGGGACTTCTTCAGCAGCCTGCTAGCCGCCGGCGGCGGGGCGCTCCGGCCGGTCCGGGGCGCCCCGGCCACCCGAAGCCCACCACTCGGCGCCGCCCGCACCGCGATGTGGGCAAGCTCACAGCCAGGCCCGCCTCCGGGCCCTAGCCTCCGCAGCCGAATGGGCCGCATGCGGTCCGTCGAGCCAGTGCGGAGGACAGCATGACCGACACCAGGGATCGCCGGAGCCCGCCGCCGGGCTGCGGTCTCGTCAACGGTTCTGGCGGGCGCCGGAACGCGCTAGACTGCGCGGCGCGGCAGTGAGCGGCCGCGCTGGGGGTAGACGTCGAGCGAGAGGGGAAACGAGAGGGGATGGGACGATGATGGTGATGACGAGCGCT
>JANQFI010000322.1 GCA_028277905.1 Chromatiaceae bacterium
GTCGCCGGTGAGGGCGAAGGCCTGACAGCGGCAGCCGCCGAAGTCCCGATCGCGCTGGTCGCAGCTGCGGCAGGGCTCGGGCAGCCACGCCTGGCCGCGGTAGGCGTTCATGCCCGGCGCGTCGGCCCAGCACTCGGCGAAGTCCCGCTCCCGCACGCTCCAGAATTCGAGCCCGGCGATCGATGCGGCCGCGTGGCAGGGCAGCACCCGGCCAGCCGGGTCGACCACGGCGATGCGGCGGCCCCAGCCCCCCATGCAGGGCTTCGGTCGCCCCGTCCAGTAGTCGGGCAGGACGAAGACGATCTCGGGCGCCCCGGGCTCGGCCCGCGCCCGCTCCACCGCCCGGGCCGCCTCGGCGAGCTGCTCCCGGTCGGGCAGCAGCGCGGCCCGGTTCGCGAGGGCCCAGCCGTAGAACTGGGTGTTGGCCAGCTCCAGGCGGTGGGCGTCGAGCCGCCGGGCCAGCGTCACCATTTCCGGGACGCGGGCCAGGTTGTGCCGATGGAGCACCAGGTTGAGCGAGAGCGGCAGGCCCCGGCCCCGGACCCAGCCGGCGAAGGCCAGCTTGCGCTCGAAGCCGGCGGCTCCGGCGATCCGGTCGGACGCGTCCGCGCGGGTGTCCTGGATCGAGAGCTGCACGCTGGCCAGCCCGGCCGCGACCAGCTCGTCCAGTCCCGCCTGGTCCAGGGTCGTCCCGGCGGTGACCAGGTGGGTGTAGAGGCCGGCGGCCTCGGCGCCGGCGACGATCTCGGCCAGGTCGGCGCGCAGCGTGGGCTCGCCGCCGGTGAGGCCCGCGTGCACGCAGCCGGCCGCGGCCGCCTCGCGGAAGACCCGCGCCCACCCGTCCGCCGAGAGCTCGTCCCGGGTCTCGCGACGCTTGCTGCGAGCGTCGGGCTGATGGTGGGGCCAGACGATGAGAACGCCCTGCCGCTTCCGGCGTGGGGTACAGGTACGCGCCGCCTCGCCTCCCTGGAACTTGCGTCGATACTCGCCGAGAGTAGCTCGCTTGCGGTAATTGACGAACCGGAATCAGGACTTGAGCCCTATCGGCAGCGTGCCTTTGTGGGCTATCTCCACAAGAATGGAATGCGGCAGGCGTTCATTGCCACGCATGCCCCCGCGGTTCTTTCGGCAGGCGTAGCGCTCGGAGCGCTAATCTCGCGCATCAATGTGGCGCCGCCAGAAGCCCGGCCCAGAGAAGCATCGCAACCTGCGCATGCCGAAGATACCGCGCTCGAGTCCTCAGCACAGGCGCATTCGCTTGCGGCACTGATTGGTTCTGAAATCGAAGCTCTACTGAAGTCCCACCCTGAGGTAGTTCTCGCCCGACTGCCGGTGATCTGCGAAGGGATTACGGAGGAAGGCTTCGTGACGCGGCTGCTCATCGCAAAGTTCGGCGAAGGGTTCCCGGCGCGCGGGATCTTCTGCGTTGATGGCGGCGGCCATGACCGGGCACTTAGCATTTGCAAGGCCTTGCTCAGGGCCGGTTTTCAAATTGCCGCGGTAGTTGATGATGAGGGGCGCAAACAGGGGAGCTGGGAGGAGGTCGGAAGGCAGGCAGCACTGTTGCGCTGGGAGGACGGGGCGACCGTGGAAAAAGCCGTGCTCGGCGCCCTACCCGATAACATCCTGCCACTAGTCGTGACTTGGCCGGAGGAGGCTGGAGGCAAAGAAGTGCGGCACTGCCTAGCGGACCTGCGCACAGCGTTTGGTGCCGAAGACAAGAGCGGGCGGGCGGACCAGATGCTGGAGCAACACGGACGGGACGCCTTTCTAGAAGTGCTGTGCAGAGTGGCGTGTCCACCGCGCCAAGGCAACAAGAAGCCGAAGGGCTGGTTCAAGTCCTTTGACGGCGGGTACCTGCTGGCGGAGAAGCTGCTCGCTTTGGGGCCGGCACCCGAGGGACTTAACGAGCAGATTTCCGCCTTCCTTACCACGATAGAAACGGCCACGGCCTGATGACCCGGGAAGTCGATGAGAAGCTCCATTCGCCTGCCCCGGTCGTGGTCATCGAAGCCGCGGGCGGATGCGGTAAGACAACAAAAGCCGCCAAGTATGCCGGTGAGGCAGCGGAGCGGCTTTCATCGGGCAAGGTGCTCCTGCTTTCCCATACCCATGCCGCGTGCGGCGAGTTCCAGCGCAAATGTGCTGCGCTGGGAAAGAGGATAGATGTCGAAACCTGCGATAGCTTCTGCCTGAAGGCGATCGCAGCATACGCTCGCCCTCTCGGGTTGCCGGCACCAATTGAATCGTATCTGAGCAAGCCCGATGGCGGCGTATCGTTTGGAGAGCTGAGCAGCAAGGCGGCGGAACTCTTCTGCCGGGCGCCCACGGTGGCGCGGGCCGTCGCCACGCACTAT